>NZ_CP072377.1:0-310356 GCF_018128225.1 Leptotrichia sp. oral taxon 218
AAAAAAGTGTTGACAACAAAAATTTTTTTTGATATAATATATTTCGTCGATAAGAAAAGAGTCGACACCAAGAACAATGAAAAAAGAAGAAGAAAAGTAGTGTGATAGATAAAAAGCAAGTCAAGATTTAGCAATAAATCTCGTCAATGAATAAAAGGTGAAAAAAAGATATAGAAATATATTATTGAATGAAGAGTTTGATCCTGGCTCAGGATGAACGCTGACAGAATGCTTAACACATGCAAGTCGATGGGGAAGCGGTGCTTGCACCGTGAAACCATGGCGGACGGGTGAGTAACGCGTAAAGAACTTGCCGAATGGACTGGGATAACAGCTGGAAACGGCTGATAAGACCAGATATTATGAACTTGCTGCATAGTGAGTTTATGAAAAGAGATGCCATTTGAGAGCTTTGCGTCCTATTAGCTAGTTGGTAAGGTAACGGCTTACCAAGGCGATGATAGGTAGCCGGCCTGAGAGGGTGGACGGCCACAAGGGGACTGAGATACGGCCCTTACTCCTACGGGAGGCAGCAGTGGGGAATATTGGACAATGGGGGCAACCCTGATCCAGCAATTCTGTGTGCACGAAGAAGGTTTTCGGATCGTAAAGTGCTTTCAGCAGGGAGGAAGAAAGTGACTGTACCTGCAGAAGAAGCGACGGCTAAATACGTGCCAGCAGCCGCGGTAATACGTATGTCGCGAGCGTTATCCGGAATTATTGGGCATAAAGGGCATCTAGGCGGCCAGATAAGTCCGAGGTGAAAACTGCCGGCTCAACCAGCAGCTTGCCTTGGAAACTACCTGGCTAGAGTATTGGAGAGGTGGACGGAACTACACGAGTAGAGGTGAAATTCGTAGATATGTGTAGGAATGCCGATGATGAAGATAGTTCACTGGACGATAACTGACGCTGAAGTGCGAAAGCTAGGGGAGCGAACAGGATTAGATACCCTGGTAGTCCTAGCTGTAAACGATGATTACTGGGTGTGGGCATGAAGAGTGTCCGTGCCGAAGTTAATGCGATAAGTAATCCGCCTGGGGAGTACGGCCGCAAGGCTGAAACTCAAAGGAATTGACGGGGACCCGCACAAGCGGTGGAGCATGTGGTTTAATTCGACGCAACGCGAGGAACCTTACCAGATCTTGACATCCTCGGAAGGTGATGGAAACATCACCGTGCCCTCGGGAACCGAGTGACAGGTGGTGCATGGCTGTCGACAGCTCGTGTCGTGAGATGTTGGGTTAAGTCCCGCAACGAGCGCAACCCCTATCGCTAGTTGCCATCATTAAGTTGGGGACTCTAGCGAGACTGCCTGCGAAGAGCAGGAGGAAGGTGGGGATGACGTCAAGTCATCATGCCCCTTATGATCTGGGCTACACACG
Organism: Leptotrichia sp. oral taxon 218; assembly: GCF_018128225.1. Lineage (NCBI taxonomy): Bacteria > Fusobacteriati > Fusobacteriota > Fusobacteriia > Fusobacteriales > Leptotrichiaceae > Leptotrichia > Leptotrichia sp. oral taxon 218. Next base: position 1,386 of record NZ_CP072377.1, read on the forward strand.
TGCTACAATGGCTGGTACAGAGAGCCGCAATGCAGCAATGCTTAGCTAACCTCTAAAGCCAGTCCAAGTTCGGATTGAAGTCTGCAACTCGACTTCATGAAGTTGGAATCGCTAGTAATCGCGGATCAGCAATGCCGCGGTGAATACGTTCTCGGGTCTTGTACACACCGCCCGTCACACCACGAGAGTTGTTTGCACCTGAAGCTGCCGGTCTAACCTTTCGGAAGAAGGTATCTAAGGTGTGAATAGTGATTGGGGTGAAGTCGTAACAAGGTATCCGTACCGGAAGGTGCGGATGGATCACCTCCTTTCTAAGGAGAGTTTTTCTTACACTTCTTCTTCTTTAGTTTTGGGCGTGTAGCTCAGGTGGTTAGAGCACTGTGCTGATAACGCAGGGGTCGCTGGTTCGAGTCCAGCCATGCCCACCATTCTTGTTTGGGGATATAGCTCAGTTGGGAGAGCGCTGCCCTTGCAAGGCAGAGGTCAGCGGTTCGAACCCGCTTATCTCCACCAATTTTAAGGACAATGGGAAATGAATAGTAGGTAAAAGATTACAACAAAATAGATTATTCTGTTAATAAAAAAAAGCTAATTAAGGGCACACGGAGGATGCCTAGGTAATAACAGCCGATGAAGGACGTGATAAGCTGCGATAAGTTAGGTCGAGATGCACATAATCAATGACACCTGAATCTCCGAATGGGGCAACCCGCATACTTGAAGAGTATGCACGAAAGTGGTAAGCCTGCGAACTGAAACATCTAAGTAGCAGGAGGAAAAGAAAGTAAAAACGATTCCCTAAGTAGCGGCGAGCGAACTGGGATAAGCCTAAACCGTACCGGTGCCAAGCTGGCAGCATTGCCGGTACGGGGTTGTGGGATTTCATATGACTGATGCCATAATGTCTAAGTAGTCTAGCAGTAAGTAGAATCAGATGGAAAGCTGAACCATAGAAGGTGATAGTCCTGTATCATGTATATGCTATGCTATGACTTGAAACTCCCGAGTAGCGTCAAGCACGAGGAATTTGGCGTGAATCCGCGTGGACCATATCACGCAAGGCTAAATACTGTTATTGACCGATAGTGAAGAGTACCGTGAGGGAAAGGTGAAAAGAACCCTGTGCAAGGGAGTGAAATAGAATTTGAAACCGTGTGCTTACAAACGGTAGGAGCCCTTCGGGGTGACTGCGTGGATTTTGGTTAATCATCCTGCGAGTTATGATTAGTGGCAAGGTTAATTAATGAAGCCGAAGGGAAACCAAGTCTTAATAGGGCGTCTCAGTCGCTAGTCATAGACGCGAAACCTAGTGATCTAGGCCTGTCCAGGCTGAAGCTGAGGTAAGACTCAGTGGAGGGCCGAACTCACCGCCGTTGAAAAGTTGGGAGATGAGATAGGTCTAGGGGTGAAAAGCCAATCGAACTAGGAAATAGCCCGTTCTCTCCGAAATGCATTTAGGTGCAGCCTGAATTTTAGATATCTGGGGGTAGAGCACTGTATGATCTAGGGGGCATATTGCTTACCGAAATCAAGCAAACTACGAATACCATTTATTACTGATTCGGAGTGAGTCCGTGGATGATAAGGTCCACGGACAAAAGGGAAACAGCCCAGACCACCAGCTAAGGTCCCTAATTATGTCTAAGTGGGAAAGGAGGTGGATATTCACAGACAACCAGGAGGTTGGCTTAGAAGCAGCCATTCCTTAAAAGAGTGCGTAATAGCTCACTGGTCGAGAGTATCTGCGCCGAAGATGTAACGGGGCTAAAGACATAAACCGAAGCTGTGGAAGCGGTTTTGCCGCTTGGTAGGAGAGCGTTCTGTAGGTCTATGAAGGCCGGCTGTAAGGCCGGCTGGAGACATCAGAAGCGAGAATGCAGGAATGAGTAGCGAGAAGGAGGGTGAGAATCCCTCCGGCCGGAAGTCCAAGGTTTCCGGGGGAAGGTTCGTCCGCCCCGGGGAAGTCGGGACCTAAGCGTAAGCAGAGATGTGATTGCGAATGGTAAATAGGTTAATATTCCTATACCACTATCAGTCGTTTGAGTGATGGAGTGACGCAGTAAGGTATGTGAGAAGGCTGTCGGATTAGCCTTTCTAAGGGCGTAGCTTGGACACGCAGGTAAATCCGCGTGTCTATAGGTGAGACCTGATGGGTAAGTGCTTTTGCATAAGTCACAGATCCTACACTGCCAAGAAAAACTTCTAACAAGACTCGTTAGTGCCCGTACCCTAAACCGACACAGGTGGACAGAGTGAGAAACTTAAGGCCGACAGGATAACTCTAGCTAAGGAACTCTGCAAAATAGCCCCGTAACTTCGGGAGAAGGGGTGCCTGATATACCTAAAGAGAGAAACACTCCCAGGGGAAACAGGCCGCAGTGAAGAGTCTCAAGCAACTGTTTACCAAAAACACAGGTCTATGCTAAGCTGAAAGGCGACGTATATGGGCTGACACCTGCCCAGTGCCGGAAGGTTAAGAGGAGGAGTGAGAGCTCCAATTTGAAGCCCCGGTGAACGGCGGCCGTAACTATAACGGTCCTAAGGTAGCGAAATTCCTTGTCGGGTAAGTTCCGACCTGCACGAATGGTGAAATGATTTGAGAGCTGTCTTGGCTGGAGACCTGGTGAAGTTGTAATGCCGGTGAAGATACCGGCTACCTGCAGTAGGACGGAAAGACCCCGTGGAGCTTTACTGTAGCTTGGCATTGGGTTTTGGCAATGTGTGTATAGGATAGTTGGGAGACTTCGAAGTTAAGGCGTCAGTCTTTTCTGAGTCGCTGTTGGAATACCAACCATATGTTGTCGAAATTCTAATCCGCTTGCGGAGACAGTGCTAGGTGGGCAGTTTGACTGGGGCGGTCGCCTCCAAAAGAGTAACGGAGGCGTTCAAAGGTTCCCTCAGGTTGGATGGAAATCAACCTTCGAGTGCAAACGCATAAGGGAGCTTGACTGCAAGACCGACGGGTCGAGCAGGTACGAAAGTAGGAGTTAGTGATCCGGCGGTCCCTCATGGAAGGGCCGTCGCTCAACGGATAAAAGCTACCCCGGGGATAACAGGCTGATACTTCCCAAGAGTCCATATCGACGGAAGTGTTTGGCACCTCGATGTCGGCTCGTCTCATCCTGGGGCTGGAGAAGGTCCCAAGGGTTGGGCTGTTCGCCCATTAAAGAGGCACGCGAGCTGGGTTCAGAACGTCGTGAGACAGTTCGGTCCCTATCCACTGCAGGCGCTTGAATACTGAAAAGTTCTGTCCTTAGTACGAGAGGACCGGGATGGACAAACCTCTGATGTATCAGTTGTCACGCCAGTGGCACGGCTGAGTAGTCACGTTTGGTCAGGATAATCGCTGAAAGCATCTAAGCGAGAAACCCCCTTTAAGATGAGTATTCACAGTATCCATAGAGACTATGTGGTCGATAGGCTGGAGATGTAAGTGCAGCAATGCATTCAGTTGACCAGTACTAATATTACTTAAGCTTTTTTAATCTTTTACTTGCCTACTATTTATTTCTCATTGTCTTTTGACATTTAATTACTTGTTTGGTGACCATTGCAGCAGGGATACACCCGGTTACATCTCGAACCCGGAAGTTAAGTCTGCTTACGCCTACGATACTTAGTCCGTACTAGGGAAAATAGGTAGTCGCCAAACTTTTTCTTTTGCGTCTCCGTAGCTCAGCTGGTTAGAGCATCTGACTGTTAATCAGAGGGTCGTTGGTTCGAGTCCAACCGGGGACGCCATTTTTTTGTATTAAAAAATTCCAATCCTATATTTCTTAGAATTGGTAGTGTGTGAAATAAAAAATTTTATTTAAAAACTTCTCCAGCTTCTTTGTACCATAAAACTAAATCTAATTCGTCCATGTCTATTTTGCAAAATTTTGAATAATTTCTCATTTTTTCTTCTATTTCATAATATTTTTTTTCAGTAATTGTTTTTGGAATATTGTCAATGATATTTAGTTCTTTCAAATTTCTCAATATATGTCTATCTAAAATTGCTATATTTTCTCCAAAACCAAGATTTCTTAAGACATGGCTCGCTTCTTTTAATCCCATTCCCTTTATATTTTTTAAAATCCATTTTCTTTTTTCCAAAGTATCACCAATTTCAGATAATATTTTTTTCGGTTGAAGTTTTTTATTTTTTGTCATTAAATTTCTCAGTTCTATTAAATATTTTGATTTATTGTTTTTGAATCTTACAATATTTAAGTATTCTACTATTTCTGATGAACTTCCAGTATATAAAAGATTGTTTTCAACTAAAGTTGTGATTGCACTCCAAGCATTTTTTGCTTTGGATTGTGGGGTTAAGATACAAAATGCTATTTCTGCAAAAATTTCTTTTTCTGACTTGTTCCACGCTTTTTTGTAGCCTTTAATAGCTTTTTTTATTTCTGGTTTAATAATTTTATAAATTTTTAAAATTTCTTCGTTTTTTTCTTTGTTTATTGAGTTTTCTAAATTGTTTAAATTGTTATTATTTTTCAAATTTCCTCCTAAAATTTATGAATTTAGATAAAAATTACATATTTCATCAATCGTTACTTTTGTTTCTTTTAGTGGTGCTAAAATCCAGTCGTGACATAAATTTTTTCCAATTTTTGTCTTTACTTTTGTGCCATTTGAAGTTTTTAGCAATTTTTCTAATTTTAAGCAATCAGGGTATAAAATTTCATTTGTTCCAAAAATTAAAAAAATTTCTTTTAAATTGTCCATATTTCCGTATATTGGGGAAATTAGAGGATTTTGAGTATCCAAACTTCCTGCAAATTGCTTTCCTGTCGCTATTAATCCATTTAATGGCAAAAGTGGGTCTTTTTTTTCAAAATCTTTGATTTTACTATTTGACATGGAAACATCGACCCAAGGGGACATTAAAACAGTTTTTTTGGGAAAAGGGACATCGTTTATATTTTTTAATTGTTGCAAAAAAGAGAGCGCTAATCCTCCGCCAGAAGAATCGCCGAATAAAAAAAAGTCATCATCTTTGTATTTTAAAGTGATTTTTTTATATGTTTTTATTAAAATTTCATGCGCTTTTTGAATATCGTTTTCAGGTGCAAGAGGGTAGTCGATGAATGTGACTTTTAAATTATATTTTTTTGCCATTGTTTCAATTATAGTTTTATGTCCTTTAACGGCTTTCATAACATATGCTCCGCCGTGTAAAAATATAATATGTTTATTTTTTGAATTATTTTTAAAAATTGTTAGCATTTGAAATCCATCTATAAATTGTTCTTCTATATTTAGAGAATTATCAAAAAATTTTTTATTTAAAAAATCAGTGTCTCTTCTTGGATTTAAAAAATCTTTTTCTTTATATTTTTTTATATTTACTAATTTTGCAACAGGGACTGCAATATTTGATAATATGCTCATTTATAATTTATTAAAAATCCTTTCTTAAAATATAAGTATAGTAATAATTGTATTTATTATAACATTTTTGTAAGTTTATTTGTACTAAAAATATTATTTTTATTTTTCTAAAATTTGACACTTTAAAAACTTAAAAAAGTTTGGTAAAATAGTAATATATAGTTTTACAAGGGATTTAAATAAAAAAAGAAGGTGTTTTTAGGATGCTAAGCAAAAATAAGAGATTGGAAGCAATAACGAAAATAGTTGAAGAGAAAGGAACTGTGAGAGTTTCGGATATAGTGGAGTGCTTGAATGTTTCTGATATGACGGTTAGACGAGATTTTACAGAATTGGAAGAGATTGGGGTGCTAAAGCGAACGCATGGTGGCGCTAAAAGTAATAATGTTTCTCAATATAAGGAGTTATCGCATGAAGATAAATATATTTTAAATATGGAAAAAAAGAGAGAAATAGCTCTAAAAGCTGTAAAACTTATAGAAGAAGGAGATACAATCTTTCTTGGTCCAGGGACAACAATTGAATTGTTGGCAAAAGAAATTAACTTTAAGTCACTTAGAGTTTTGACAAATTGTTTACCTATTTTTGAAATTTTGTCTGAGAAAAAAAGTGAAACTTTTAGCGTGTTTCTTGTTGGAGGAGAATTTAGAAAAATAACGAGGTCATTTGTGGGAGAAATAGCGAATACAATTTTAAAAAATATAAATTTTAATAAAATATTTTTTAGCTGCAATGCGATAAAAGAAAATGATATTATGACTTCTACATTTGAGGAAAGTTATACACAAGAAATAGCTTTGAGTAATTCAGAAGAAAAATATTTACTCACAGATGATTCAAAATTTGAAAAAATAGATTTTATAAATTTTTACACACTGGATAAATTAACAGGAATTGTGATAAATAATACTGAAAAAGAAATATTAAATAAAATTGAAAAATATGTAAATCTAATTATTTAAAAAAAGTAAAAAAAAAATATATTATTGTACCAAAAAACTTAAGAGTTTGGAGGTGCTTTTTTTTTATCAAATTTTAAATTCAAATCGTCAAGTCAAAAATTTTTTTATAATTTAAATTATAATTATATTTTGTTTACCAAAAATAAAATTTGAAAAAATAAATAAAAAAATAAGTATTAAAAATTTTGTTTACTAAACAAACAAACAATTTTATGTTTAATATTCAAACAAAAACTATTGTTTTTTGTTTTTTTTGAGGTATACTCTTAACAGAAAAAGTAAAAAGAATATTAAAATAAAGGAGATGACCGTGATGAAAGTAATATTAGGTGCTGATACGGACGGCAAAAGTTTAAAAGATTATATCAAAAATTATCTTTTAGAAAATGGGTATGATGTAATTGATAAATCAGAAGATAAAGATTTTGTAGATACAACTTATGCAGTAGCAAAAGAAGTTTTATCAGATGATGATAATTTAGGAATTGTGTTTGATGCATATGGTGCAGGAAGTTTTATGGTTGCTACAAAAATAAAAGGAATGATAGCAGCAGAAGTTTCTGATGAAAGATCAGCATATATGACTAGAAGACATAACAACTCTAGAATTATTACAATAGGTTCTGAAATTGTTGGAAAAGGACTTGCTAAAAATATCGTAAAAGATTTTTTAAGTGCTCCTTATGATGGTGGAAGACATCAAATTAGAGTAGATATGGTGAACTACTCCCGCTTTTAGAAGCGGGAGCTTCTTGGGAAGTATCTGCTTCTGTTAGCCAAATATATTTACCAAGCTCTTCGGACAGTCCCTGCCCTGTTTTTTTTATTTCCCTAATATTCCAACATCAATTTTCCAATGTTTTTTATATTCAATGCCGCATTGTAATCTCTATCAATTTCAATCCCACAGCACTCACATTTATAACTTCTTTCTGATAATTTCAGTTCCTCTTTAACATTTCCACATTTACTACAAGTTTTCGACGATGGAAACCACTTATCTATTTTCAAAAATTGTTTTCCTAAAAACATCAACTTATACTCAAGCATTCTCAAAAACATTCCCCATCCATTATCTCCTACACTTTTTCCAAAATTTAATGCCTGACTCATCCCTTTCATATTCAAATCCTCAACAACCACAGCATTATAATCTTCAGACAATTTTTTCGATAATTTATGCAAAAAATCTCTTCGGCAATTTTTGATATACTCATGCAATTTTGATATTTTCGCTTTTTGCTTATACCAATTTTTAGAAAATTTAACTTTTCTTGATAATGATTTTTGTAATTTTTTCAATTTTTTCTCCAACATCCTAAAATATCTTGGATAATCAGCTCTTTGGTTTTCAGAGCTGACAAATAATTCAGACATTGAAAAATCAAGTCCAATTATTTTATCATTACTTGGCACTTTTTGAATTTCTTTTTCAAATTCTGTCAAGATGGAAACATAGTAATTTCCATTACTGTTTGTTAGTGTTACCGACTTTATTCTATAATTCTTTGGTATTTCTCTATGATATTTTAATTTTATTCTTTTCAATTTTGGCAAGACCAAATATTTATTTTCCTCAATTCGTATCGAATTATTCACGCAATTTGTCGTATAACTTTTAACACTATTCTTTTTAGATTTGAATCTTGGAAATTTTGCCCTCTTTTGAAAGAAATTCGTAAACGATCGTTTTACATTCAATTGAGCATTTGAAAGTGCTAGACTGTCTACTTCTTTTAGAAATTGATTTTCACTTTTCAAACTGGCAGGTGTAATCATTTTATTTTTTCCAGTTTCTTCATAAAATTTATTCGCAGCATACAAAATCGTATTGTAAACAAAACGAACACATCCAAAAGTCTTGTTTATCAACAATTCTTGATCTTTATTTGGATAAATCCTATATTTGAATGCTAAATTATATTTCATGAAATTACACCTCCTTTTGATTTTGAATATATTTTTTAATTATCTCTAACGGTGCACCTCCAACACTTACAACTAAATAACTTCTACTCCAAAAATATTCTTTCCACAATCTTCCCCTTATTTCAGGAAATTCTTTTTTTATCAACCTGCTGGAAGCACTTTTATAAGTATTTACAAACTTAGAAAGTTCAGTATTAGGCATAGCATTAATCAACATATGAATATGATCAACATCATGTTCCCATTCTTTAAGAACAATGTTATACTTCGGACATATTTTTTTAAAAATCTCTTTCAATCTATTAGAAATTTCATCATCAATGACTTCTCTTCGATATTTTATACAAAAAATCATATGATAATTTATATCAAATACTGAATGATAATTACTATTATATGGCATTATTATTACCTACTTTTATATTATTTCACTGAATAAATTATATCATAAATATATCCTTTTTTCAATTTTTTTTTACAAAAAAAGCAATTCATCTCCCGCTTGTAGAAGCCGGAGACTTCTTGCTATCTTTTGTTAAATAAAATGTGTTAGTTTATTTAATTTAAAAATAATAAAAAATAGAAAATTAAAAAAGGATGGTAAAAAAATATGAAAATTGCAATTGGATGTGATCACATAGTAACCGATGTGAAAATGGCATTATCGGATTTTTTGAAATCAAAAGGTTATGAAGTTTTAGATTGTGGAACTTATGATTTTACAAGAACACATTATCCAATTTATGGTAGAAGAGTTGGAGAAGCTGTAGTAAATGGAAAAGCTGACTTAGGTGTTTGCATTTGTGGAACAGGAGTTGGAATTAATAATAGCGTAAATAAAGTTCCAGGAATTCGTTCAGCTCTAGTAAGAGATATGACTTCAGCACTTTATGCAAAAGAACATTTAAATGCAAATGTAATTGGATTTGGTGGTGCAATAACTGGGAAATTGTTGTTATTTGATATTGTAGAAGCCTTTATAAAAGCAGAGTATAAAAAGACTGAAGAAAGTGAAAAATTAATTGCAAAAATTAAAGCAATAGAAACTGTGAATCCTAATCAAGAAAATGATGACTTTTTTGATGAATTTTTGGAAAAATGGGACAGAGGAGAATACAAAGACTAGAAAAATTTAATTTTTAAATTTTTTGATTATATAATGAAATTTAAAATCGAACTTAAAATTTAACCTGTTTATATTCTTTTCTTTCTTAAGTTCGATTTTAAAGAAAGGAGTTAGTTAAAATGATTTTAACGGTGACAATGAATCCCTCTGTTGACATTTCATATCCTTTGGAAGAATTTAATTTAGATACTGTAAATAGAGTAGCTAAGGTTAGTAAAACTCCTGGTGGAAAAGGCTTAAATGTTACAAGAGTATTAAAACAATTAGATGATGAAGTTGTTGCAACTGGACTTATAGGTGGTGCTTTAGGAACAGATATTCAAAAGAAATTATCAAAAAAAGGAATAAAAAATGATTTTTTTGAAATTTCAGGAGAAACTAGAAATTGCATTGCAATTTTACATGAAGGAAATCAAACTGAAATATTAGAAAAAGGACCAATTATAACAAAATCTGAAAGTGAAAATTTTTTAAAACACTTCGAAGAATTAGTAAAAAATGAAAATACTAAAATTATCGCTATTTCAGGAAGTTTACCAGATGGATTGGAAACTAATTATTATTCAAAAATGATTGGAATCTGTGAAAAATATGGGAAACCAGTTGTTTTAGACTGTTCAGGAAAAGCATTAGTAGAAGTTTTGGAAAATGAGCACAAACCAAAAGTGATAAAACCTAATACAGAAGAATTGTCACAATTAATTGGAAAAGATGTGTCTAAAAATCCAGATGAATTGAAAGAAGTTTTAAAAGATAAATTATTTGAAAATATTGAGTGGATAATTGTTTCACTTGGAGCAGATGGAGCTTTTGCGAAACATAATGATAAATTTTATAAAGTAAATGTGCCTGACATAGAAGTTGTAAATCCTGTAGGTTCAGGGGATTCGACAGTTGCAGGGATAACATCAGCAATTCATGAAAATGCAAATGATGAAGATTTATTAAGAAAAGCAAACGTTCTTGGAATGCTAAATGCAATGGAAAAATTAACAGGATTTGTAAATTTAGAAAGATATGAAGAATTGTTTGGAAAAATTGAAGTAGTTAATTTGTAAGAAAGATTTATTAAAGAAGTTTATATAGTGTAAGAATAAAATTTGAAATTTATATCTAGATTTTTAATAATAGCTAAATACAGTATATTAATCATTTCCAACTTTCAGAATAGGTGGATATGCTTGGATTCTCTCATAATCAAGCTAATAGTTTTAAAATTGATTTTGAATGCTGTAAAATAAATTAAATTTTATTATGACTATATTTTATTTTATATAATTTAAATAAAGTTAAGTACAAAATAAATCAGAAATTGATAAAGATAATAATATTTTTAGGAGGAAATAAGGATGAAATTAACAGATCAAAAAAGAAAATATTTAGAAAATTTAAGTGATGAAAATGGATTTATATCAGCTTTAGCAATTGACCAAAGAGGAGCTTTGAAAAAAATGTTGAATAAACATCAAGCTTCAGAAGCAACAGCTGAACAAATAAAAGAATTTAAAGTATTAGTTTCAAAACATTTAACAAAATACTCTTCTTCAATCTTGTTAGATCCTGAATATGGATTGGATGCAGCAAAAGCTAGAGATAAAAATGCAGGATTGTTATTGGCTTATGAAAAAACTGGATATGATGCAAATGCAGTTGGAAGATTGCCAGATTGCCTTGTTGACTGGTCTGCAAAAAGATTAAAAGAAGAAGGAGCAGATGCTGTAAAATTCTTATTATACTATGACATAGATGAAAGTGATGAAATCAACAATCAAAAGAGAGCATACATGGAAAGAGTTGGAGCTGAATGCGTAGCTGAAGATATTCCATTCTTCTTAGAAATTTTAAGCTACAACTACAAAGATGCTGACAACAGCACAGCAGAATTTGCAAAATTGAAACCAAGAAAAGTTATCGAAGCAATGAAAGAATTTTCTAAACCAAGATATAACATAGATGTATTGAAAGTAGAGGTTCCTGTAAATATGAAATATGTTGAAGGATTTGCTGATGGAGAAGTTGTTTATACTAAAGAAGAAGCAGCAAGCTATTTCAAACAACAAGATGAAGCAACAAACTTGCCATACATTTATTTAAGTGCTGGAGTTAGTGCAAAATTATTCCAAGATACATTGAAATTCGCTCATGATTCAGGAGCTAAATTTAATGGAGTATTATGTGGAAGAGCAACTTGGGCAAATGGAGTGGAAGTATTCGCAAAAGACGGTGAAGAAGCTACAGTAAACTGGTTAAATACAGTTGGAAGAAAAAATATTGAAGAATTAAATGAAGTAGTTGCAAAAACTGCTACATCTTGGAAAGAAAAATAAAATAATATAAATTATATGTAATAAAAAAATTAAATAGTAGTATTAGCAAGGGGAGTCTACCCCTTGTTACAAATAAAAACAATTGTATTTTGCAAATACGTATAAATAACCAAATAATAATTGAAAAGGAGAAAATCACTATGACTAAAGAAGATGTAACAATGGTTGGATTTGAAATTGTTGCTTTTGCAGGAGATGCGCGTTCAAAATTGTTGGAAGCATTAAAAAAAGCAAGAAATAACGAATTTGAAATGGCAAGAACTTTAGTAAAACAGGCTGAAGAATGTCTTGTTGAAGCACATAATTCACAAACAAAAATGATACAGCAGGAAGCAGGTGGAGAAAATATTGAGATAGGATTTATTGCCGTTCATGCACAGGACCATCTTATGACAACAATTTTGTTAAAGGATATAATAGAAGATTTTATAGAACTTTACCAAAGAAAGGGGTAAAATATTATGACTGGAGTAATAAAACAAATTGAAAAAATGAAACCTTTTTTTGAAAAAGTATCAAGAAATATATACTTAAGAGCTGTAAGGGATGGATTTATTGCAGCGATGCCAGTAGTTTTATTTTCAAGTTTATTTGTATTAGTTGCATTTGTTCCTAATATTTTTGGATTTAAATGGCCTAAAGAAATAGAAGATGCAATTATAAAACCATATAATTATTCAATGGGAATTTTAGGACTTTTAGTTGCAGGAACAACTGCAAAAGCGTTGACTGATTCATTTAATAGAAATTTAGAAAGCACAAATCAAATAAATAATGTCTCAACAATGCTTGCATCAATAGTAGGATTTTTAGTTTTAGCAGCTGATCCATTAAAAGATGGATTTGCTAAAGGATATTTAGGATCAACAGGATTAATTACAGGATTCTTTGCAGCATTTATAACAGTCGGAATTTATAATTTTTGTATAAAAAGAGACATTACAATAAAAATGCCAAGTGAAGTTCCACCTAACTTATCACAAACATTCAAAGATGTAATACCATTTAGTGCAGTAATTATATTTCTATATATTATCGACATTATCGTTAGAAGAGTATCAGGACATGGATTTGCACAAAATGTAATAGAAATCTTTAAACCATTATTCTCAGCAGCAAATGGATATGTTGGAATAACAATTATTTATGGAGTTATTGCAATGTTCTGGTTTGTCGGAATACATGGACCGTCAATTGTAGAACCAGCAATCTCAGCAGTTGCATTTATAAATTTAGATGCTAATTTAAAATTATTTCAAGCTGGACAACATGCAAATCATATAATAACACCAGGGACACAAATGTTTGTTGCAACAATGGGAGGAACTGGAGCAACACTTGTAGTGCCATTTATGTTTATGTGGCTTGCAAAATCAAAGCAAAATAAAGCAATAGGTCGAGCTTCCTGTATTCCTACTGCGTTTGGAGTAAATGAACCAATTTTATTTGGAGCACCGATAGTTTTAAATCCAGTATTCTTTATTCCATTTATTCTAGCACCAATTGTAAATGTATGGCTATTTAAAATATTCGTTGATATTCTTAATATGAACAGTTTTTCATACTTCTTGCCATGGACTACGCCAGGACCAATCGGAATAGTTCTAGGTACAGGATTTAGTTTTTTAGCTATAATTTTAGCGTTACTATTAATTGTAGTCGATACAGCTATTTATTATCCTTTCTTTAAAGTCTATGATGAAGAAATATTAGCTAAAGAAAAATTAGCTGCTACTGAAGAAAATGAAAATAGTAAAAAAGAGTTTATGAAAAATGATAAAGTAGAAACTAAAGAAGAAATTAAAGTTGCTTTAAAAACACCAGAAAAAGAAACTAAAACTGAAGAATCAGCAGGTGGACCAAAAATAAAAGAACAAAAAAATGTACTTGTATTATGTGCTGGCGGTGGAACAAGCGGACTTCTTGCTAATGCCTTGAAAAAAGCTGCAAAAGAGTACAATGAGCCAATTGATGCAGCTGCTGGAGCTTACGGAGCACATTATGATATGATGAAAGATTATGATTTAATAGTTTTAGCACCTCAAGTTGCTTCAAATTATGAAGATATAAAAAAAGATACTGATAAATTAGGAATAAAATTAGTAAAAACACAAGGTGCAGAATATATTAAATTAACAAGAGATCCAAAAGGAAGTTTAGAGTTTGTAAAAAAACAATTTGAAAATTAAATATTATTAATGACAAGGGGGAAAAATTCCTCTTGTTAAAAAATAAAATAGGAGAAAATAAAAATGAAAAAATTACCAGAAGATTTTATTTTTGGTGGAGCAACAGCAGCATATCAAGCTGAAGGTGCAACAAAAACAGATGGTAAAGGTCGTGTGGCTTGGGATACTTTTTTGGAAGAAAATTATTGGTATACAGCTGAGCCAGCAAGTGATTTTTACAATCAATATCCAGTAGATTTGAAACTTTGTGAAGAATTTGGAATAAATGGAATAAGAATTTCAATTGCATGGTCTAGAATCTTTCCAAATGGATATGGAGAAGTAAATCCTAAAGGAGTAGAATTTTACCATAAATTATTTGCTGAATGTAAAAAAAGAAAGGTTGAACCTTTTATAACGCTTCATCATTTTGATACACCAGAAGTTTTACATTCAAATGGAGACTTTTTAAATCGTGAAAATATAGAACATTTTTTGAATTATGCTAAATTTTGTTTTGAAGAATTTACTGAAGTAAATTACTGGACAACATTTAATGAAATAGGACCTATTGGAGAAGGACAATATCTTGTTGGGAAATTCCCTCCAGGAATAAAATATGATTTTGAAAAATTATTTCAATCACATCACAATATGGTTTTAGCACATGCAAAAGCAGTTAATTTATTTAAGAAAAATGGCTATCACGGAGAAATAGGAATGGTTTGTGCATTGCCAACAAAATATCCTTATGATCCAAATAATCCTGGAGATGTTAGAGCCGCTGAATTGGATGACATCATTCATAATAAATTTATTTTAGATGCTACTTTTAAAGGTGAATATTCAAAAGAAACAATGGAAGGTGTAAATCATATTTTAAAAGTTAATGGTGGAAAATTAGATTTAAGAGAAGAAGATTTTGAAGAATTGAAAGCAGCAAAAGACTTAAATGATTTCCTTGGAATAAATTATTATATGAGTGATTGGATGACTGAATATGATGGTGAAAATGAAATTATTCATAATGCCACTGGAAATAAAGGAAGCTCTAAATATCAATTAAAAGGTATAGGACAAAGAAGAGCTAACGAAAGTATTCCTAGAACTGACTGGGATTGGATAATTTATCCAAAAGGTCTTTATGATCAAATTTTTAGAGTTAAAAGAGATTATCCAAACTATAAAAAAATCTATATCACTGAAAATGGTTTAGGATATAAAGATGTTTTTGAAGACAATACAGTTTATGATGATGCCAGAATTGACTACATAAAACAACATCTGGAAGTAATTTCAGACGCCATAAGAGATGGAGCGAATGTAAAAGGATATTTCTTATGGTCATTAATGGATGTATTTTCTTGGTCAAATGGCTATGAAAAAAGATATGGATTATTCTATGTTGACTTTGAAACACAAAAACGTTATCCGAAGAAAAGTGCATATTGGTATAAAAAAGTGGCAGAGACAAAAGAAATTGAATAAAAAAACTGGGGATAGTTTGGATTATCCCCATTTGCAGTAAAAATTTTTGATTAAATAAATGATTTTTTGCTTTTTTTATTATGCAATATATTCATTACTAAGTTTTTAATCTTTAAAAAGTTCTTACTTTTGCTGTGTTTTTATTCAAAAAATCTTGATAAAATAAAAAAATAAAATATTATAAAAATTTTTAAATTAATAGAAAGGAGGATAAAATGGCTACAATCAGAGAAGTTGCAAAAAAAGCAGGAGTTTCAATAACGACAGTTTCCAGAATATTAAATAACGACGATAGTTTTTATGTGAGTAAAAGTACAAAAGAAAAAGTTTTAAAAACTGTAAAACAGCTAAATTATGTAAAAAAAAGAAAGAAAAATAAAATTTCACAGTCAAATATTGCAATAATAAAATGTTTTGATGAAAAAATTGAAAAAGAAGATCCTTATTTTGTCTCTTTAAAAATAAATTTAGAAAACAAATTAAAAAAAATTTTTTCTAGAATAAGGATTTTTAATTTATATGAAATCCAAAAATTAATAAAATCCAATGAAATAGCAACTTTTTCTTTTGCAGATGCAATTATTTTTGTCGGTGAAATAAATAAGGAAAAGTTAAAATTTTTTAAAACTTTAAATGGAAATATTATTTGTGTAGATGTGTATGACACGGATAATATCACAGATTATATAAAATTTGACACAAGAAATTCAGTTGAAATGGTTTTAAATTATATGTTTAAATTAAAACATAAAAAAATAGGGTTACTAGTAGGAAGGAATAAAGTTGTGGAAAATTTAGTGGATTTTCGAGAAAGATATTTTAAGGAAATAATGATAAAAAATGGACTGTATAGAGAAGAATATCTTAAAATTGGCGATTTTTCGATGGAAAGTGGCTACTTTATGATGAAAGAAATTTTAAAATTGGAAGATAAGCCGACAGCAGTTTTTTGTGGAAATGATTCGATTGCAATGGGAGCATATAGAGCAATTCGGGAAAAAAAGCTGAAAATTCCAGAAGATATGTCAATAATAGGATTTAACGATTTAAAATTATCGCAATATTTTACTCCTCCTTTGACAACTATAAAAATTGACACAAAATTAATTGCTCAAGAAACGGTTAATTCTTTGATTGAATTGGTGGAAGGAAAGAGACATTATCATAAAAAAGTTTTTCTTCCTATTGAATTAATAGAAAGAGAAAGTTGTCAAAAAATATAAATAAAAAAGTTTTTTATGAATTATGCCAGAACACTCGCAACTTTAGTCGTGAGATGAATGGCATATTTTTTTGTTTACAAAAAATTTGAAATAGTTAAATACATATGGTATAATAAAAACGGAAAAACTGGTTTTGAATCGAGCCAATAGGACGTAAATGTTCTCAACGGAGAGCTTGTCCATTAAAGTCTTAAGGAAATTAGCCAGTATTTGAATACTAGATATTCAAAAGAAGCTAAATAGTACTTAAGAACCTCGCGACTTCAGTCGTGAGAGGTTCAGAAAAAAGTAAAAAATATACAGACATAAAAAATAAAATTTTAGAATTTAAAATATTTAATATTTTTAGTCTGTATTTTTTTATTTATAGAGAATTACCGTTGAAACTGCATATTCTCTGCTATGTGAAATACTAATCTGAATTTTAAGATTTTTTGAAAGTTCTTTTATTTTTCCGTAAAGTATGACATAAGGTTTTCCAAGTTCGTCATTTAAAATTTCAATGTCTTTTAGGGAAAAACCGTAGACACCAGTTCCAAACGCTTTTGAAACCGCTTCTTTTGCCGCAAATCGTCCCGCATAACTTGCATATGGATTTCTTTTTTCTTCAATATATTCAATTTCTTTTTTTGTATAAACTTTATTTTTAAACAAAGCTGTGTTATTTATTGCATTTTTTATTCTTGATATTTCAATAATATCGGTTCCAATTCCATAAATTTCCATATTTTTACCTCAATTTTATTATTTTTTATATTTTAATATTTCTTCAAAAAGTCCGTCTTCTGTGTATCTTTTTGCCTCAATTTGAACATTGCAGCCATAATTTTGAATAGTTTTGGTTGTGACGGGACCGATTGAAGCAATAACTTTTTCATTTAACAAATTTTTATTTTTTAAATTTTTCCAAAAATTTTTAAATGTCGAAGAACTTAAAAACATCAAAATATCACTTTTTTTGACATAGTTTTCCACAATTTCTTCTTCATATTTTACGCCGTTTGTATTGTAAACTACGACTTTTTCAAATTTTCTTTCGTATAAATTGCTGTATTTTTTAGTATTTACTGGTGAAATATTTGAAACTACAAATAAAATTTTGTCATTTTTAGATGTAAATTTTGTACTTTCATAAGCTAATTTTTCGACTGTGTATTCTTTTGGATAAAAATCTGGAATAATTTTATATTTTTCTATTTCTTCGGCAGTTTTTTCTCCAACAACACCAATTTTTACATTCGCCAAAATTCTCATATCTTTTATTTTTTTCATAAATCCAATTACAGAATTTGCGCTGTTAAATAAAATGGCGTTAAAATTTTTTAAATCTGGCAAGTCAAAATTTAAATATTCAATGTCAATAAATGGCAGTAAAAACGCATTTCCGCCAAATTCATTTATTTTTTGCAAAATATTTTTTTGTTTATTTTTGTTTCTTGTAATTAAAATATTTTTTCCAAACAATTTTTTATTTTCAAACCATTTCATTTTTTCTCGCAATCTTACAACTTCCCCAATTACAATAATTACAGGAGATTTAACATTATTTTTTCGCACAATTTCACAAATATTTTTTAAATTTCCAATAAATGTCTTTTGTTTAGAAGTCGTTCCATCTTTTATCACGGCAACTGGAGTGTCTTCGTTTTTTCCGTATTTTATAAGACTTTGAGTGATTTTTTCCAAGTTTGAAAGACCCATCAAAAAAATTAATGTTCCTTGCAATTTTGCAATTTGCGAAAAATCGTGTTCTTTCCCATTTTCTCTCGTGTGTCCAGTAAAAATATGAAAAGAAGTATTAATTCCTCGGTGAGTAACTGGAATTCCAGCGTATTCTGGCACAGCGATTGCAGAAGTAATTCCTGGAATCACTTCAAAATCTATTTTAATATCATTTTTTTGGTTATTTTCCAAAATTGCTTCAATCTCTTCACCGCCACGACCAAAAACAAAAGGATCGCCACCTTTTAGCCGAAGCACAATTTTAGGGTTATTTTCAGAATTTTGAGTTGCTCTTTCGACAATTTTTTCATTTATTTTTTTTTGCAATTCGCCACCTTCAAAATTTTCTTTTCCCATATAAATAAGTTCGGCAGAATTTTTTTTATATTTTAGAATATTTGGATTTACAAGTCTGTCATAAATTATGCAGTCGGCTTTTTCAATAACTTTTTTTAGTTTTAGTGTAATTAATTCTTCGTCACCGCAACCAGCTCCAGCTATAAAAACTTTATTATTTTCCATTTTTATCCCTTTTTATCCTTTCAATTATCCTTTCAAAATTTTTTCATATTTGCTTTTTTATTTTTTGTGCCAGTTCTTGTGCCAATTTTTTTGCATCTTCTTTTTTTCCAGAAATTTTGCAAGAAATTTTTTTATTTCCGTTGTAATACATTCCTTTTACAATAATTTTATCACCTAAAATTTTTGCATAGCAGCCAATCGGAGTGTGACATCCACCATCAAATATTTTTGAAAATTCTCTTTCGGCGTCACAAATTAATTTTGTATCACAGTCATTTATTTCAAGCAGGAAATTTTTTATAATTTCATCGTCATTTCGACATTCCACACACAAAATAGCCTGTCCAGGAGACGGCATAATTTCATCATCGGTAAAATATTGAGTAATTTTATTTTCTAATCCAACCCTTTTTAAACCTGCCGCAGCAAGAACAATCGCATCATAATCTTCCGTTTCAAGTTTTTTTAGTCTTGTATGAATATTTCCTCTTATCCCTTTTACAGATAAGTCATCTCGTAAAGTCAAAATTTCTTTTTTTCGTCTTGCACTTCCAGTCCCAATTACAGCGCCTTTTGGCAAATCTTTTAAACTTTTTCCAGTTTTTGAGACTAAGACATCCCTTGAGTCCTCTCTTGCAGGAAATGAAATATTTACAAGACCTTCTGGAGTTTTTTGCGGCATATCTTTTAATGAATGAACGGCTAAATCAATTTTTTTATCCAGCATTTCCTTCTCAATTTCTTTTACAAATAAATCTTTTTGCGTACTCGATTTTATTTTTTCAAAATCCTGCATATTTTTGTCGCCTTTTGTCACAATAATTTTTATCTCAATTTCTAATTTTTCAAAATTTTCTTTAAAAATAGATTCAATTTTTTTTGTATCGTTTTTTAAGAAAAAATCAAATTTTTTTTGCAGCAATTCTTTAACTTTTTCAGCTTGAGCTAATGCCAAAATACTGCCTCGTGTCCCAATAACAATCTTTTTCACATTTTCTCCTTAATTTTTTGAATATTTTTTCTGTTTTTCCAATTTAATTTTTAATTTTTCAAGTTGTTCTTCAATTAAATAAAAAAAGTTTTCCACAATTTGTTCCCGTTTTTCCACATTTTGGTTATAAAGTTCCCAAATATCGTCCAAATTATACAAAAAAACATTTTTAAAATTTGCAATTTTTTTGTCAATATCTCTTGGAACAGCCAAATCCAAAAAAATCGCTCTTTTTTGTCACACAAAATCTCTTTTATTCCGTTATATTCCATAATTAAATGTGGCGCAGAAGTTGCGCTGATTATAATGTCACTTTTTTGTATAAATTCATATTTTTGGCTAAATTTAGCTGTTCTTATATTGTCATAAACTTTTTTTAATTCTGTTGATTTTCTCTCACTTCTATTTGTCACAATCAAATTTTTATGTCCCATTTTGTGAAATAAAGTGAGAATTGACTGAGTTAAATCGCCAACTCCGATTATAAAAATAGTTTTATCTTCAATATTTTTTACTTTTTCTTTTATAAATTTCACTGAAATTGAATCAAGCGACATATTTTTTTCATTAATTTTACTTTCAGTACGAAATCTTTTTCCAGTTTCTATTGCACTGTTAAATATTATATTTAAAAGTTTAGAAGTTTTTTTATTTTCTAAACATTTAAAATACGCCTTTTTTATTTGCGCTAAAACTTGATCTTCACCTTTTATAACTGAATCCAAGCCACAAATCACATCAAACAAACGAAATACCGCTGCATCATTTTTTAAAAAGTTAATATTTTGAAAATCAAATTGACAAATTAAATTATTTATTTCAAAATCTTTTTTAGTTTCCAGATAAATTTCAATTCTAAGGCAAGTTTCCACAATAACATATCCCAAAATATCCCCTTTTTCAAAAAAGTTTTCAATCTTAGTTTTATATTTACTTTTTACAAAATTTTCTCTTTCTTCAATTGACATCTTTTTATAGCTAAAGCTAATTACAAAAAAATTTTGGCAAAAAATATTATTTTGCATCTATTATTTCCTTTTTCCTCTCTAAATTTTATAAATTTAATATAAATAAAGTATAACATTTTACTATACAAAATAGCAATAAAAAAATATTTTTTTATAAAAAAATAAAAAGTTTATTTGCCATTATAGAAAAACCACTAAAAATATGGTAAAATAAATTGTGGAAAATACAGTTATTTAGAAAAATAAATAAAATAAAATAAATTAAATAAATATGGAGGCGAAGTTAATTATGCTTAAAAATTTAAAAAATAACTTTAAGAAAAAAAATAATTTTACAAAATATACAGCAGTAGCGATACTTGCCTTTTCAATTGTAAGCTGCGGAGGAGGAGGTGGAGGAGGTGGAAGTACAACAGGTTCTTCAACACCAGTTGCACCTTCAAATCCAATAGCAAAGCCGGTAATTCCACCATCAAGTGGTCCTTCACAAACAACTACACCGGCAGTACCAGCTTCAGGACCAATTGCTTGGAACGATTCTTCGGTAAGTTATGACAAAAATAATCAGCATAGCCATTCAGATACAACTTATACTGGAAGCGGAGCAAAAGTAGGGATTATTGATGTCGGTTTTGAAAATTCTTCTCTAGCATCTGATTTAAGTTCAAAATTTGGGAGCAGACTTCATAAGTTGACAGTTTCAGGATTTACAGCTACACCTACTCAAAGTGATGATCATGGAGTTGTAGTTGCTTCATTTTTAGGAAGTGCAACTGAAGGAACAGCAAAAAATGTTGAAATTTATGCAATTGACGCAGCAAAACAAAATAGCGAAGGAAAAACATATCCAGAAATAAGTCTTAGTATGTACCAAGCGCTACAAAATAACGGAGTAAAAATTTATAACCAATCTTTTGGAGTTGACAGTGATGTCACTAAATTCAGTCCATTTTCAACTGATGTCAATTATTATGGAACTCAAATTGGAACTGATGTTTTAACATTTTATAAAAATGCTGTGGCTAACGGCTCTTTATTTGTCTGGTCAGCAGGAAATGACTCGACTGATAAAAACCCTTCGCTTGAAGCGAGTTTACCTTATTTTGACAATACATTGCAAAAAGGTTGGATAAATGTAGTTTCTTTGACATCTAAAAAAGATTCAGATCTAGGAAATACTTCTTGGGACAATCTTACTGCATTGACACCAGCGGGAGTTGCAAAAAACTGGACAGTTACAGTTGTGGGAGACCAGATTTTTGAAATAAAAGGACAAAGATATGTAGGTTCAGGATCTTCTTATGCAGCACCGGTTGTTACAGGTACAGCGGCACTACTTAAAGAAAAATATCCTTGGATGGACGGAAGTCTTATAAGACAAACTATTTTATCAACAGCAACTGACATAGGAGATCCAGGAGTGGATTCAACTTACGGATGGGGTCTTATAAATATTGACAAAGCTCTAAATGGACCTTCTAAATTTAGTAAGGAACTTGCATTGGATGAAAATGTTGTAGTTGATATTCCAAGTGGAACTTACACATTTTCAAACGATATTTCAGGAGATGCTGGTTTAATTAAAAATGGAGCAGGAATTTTAATTTTATCAGGAAACAGCACATTTACAGGAAATACAACAGTAAATGCAGGAAAAGTTCAAGTAAACGGAGTTTATACATCTTCGCTTAATGTGAGACCGCAAGCGACACTTGCAACTAGAAACGCAGTTATACAAAATGATGTGACAAATGCTGGAACAGTTGAAAATACTGGTAGAACAACATTTGCTGGAAAATATATTTCACTTGAAAATTCGAGAATTAAGACAGATACAAATTCCACATTACATGTAGCTGGAGATGTCAAATTAAATAATGTGACAGTAGAAGTTGCGGCAAAAGACCAAAATGGACAGGATAAATATGTCACAGCCAAAGGCATTACAAATGATGTAATCACTTCAGACGGAACAGTTGAAGGAACTGTAAAAGGTGAAAATGAAAGAGATTTAGTAAATGTAGATGTTCAAAGAAACGGAAACAAAGTTACAGCAAATCTTAGTCGTAAAAATATTGAAACATATGTAAAAGACTCTGAAAATTCTGATGAAATGCAGCAAAATACGGCAGCAAACATAGAAACAGCATTTCAAAAATTAGACGAAGAAGTTGAAAATGGAAATACACAAAATGTGGAAAACTTTGAGAGAAAAGCAGCAGTATTGCAAGGACTTTCTACAAAAAGTGCTTCAAGTGCAGCGGTACTAGACAGTTTGTCTGGACAAATTTACGCTTCAGCACAAGCGCTAACTTTCCAGCAATCACAGACAGTGAATAAAGACTTGTCAAATCGTCTTGTAATGCTTGGAACACTTGACAATGTCGGAGATAAATTCGGACTTTGGATAACAGGACTTGGAGCAAACGGAAAATTGAAACAGGATGGTTACGCTGAAGGAAAAACTAAAGTTTACGGTGGTCAAGTTGGAGTTGACAAACAATTTGGCGACAATTTGATTTTAGGAACTGCATTATCTTATTCCAAAGCAAATGTCAAATTTAACAGATACGGTGGAAAATCTGATGCAAATAACTTTGGTGTTTCATTGTATGGAAGATTAGGAAATAAAGAAAATCCTTTATATTTACAGGGTCGTGCAGGAATCGGATTTGTGGATAGTGATGTCGAAAGAGATATTATTTTGAGTCCGACTGATGCTTCAAGAGCTAAAATTAATCACAATGACAAAGTAATTTCAGGATACTTGGAAACAGGATATGACTTTAAAAATAAAAAAGGTGACTTTGTTGTGACACCATTTGTTGGAGTTTCTCATGATACAGTAAGACGAGGTTCTTTTTCAGAAGATAACAGCCAATTTGGTCTAAAAGCTGATAAAAAAACATATGCTCAAACTTCAGGATTAGTTGGATTAAGAGTTGGAAAATCAGTTGACTGGAAAGGTGGAAGCAAATCGACATTCCAAGGTTATGTAACTCACCAAACTGCTCTTAACAACGAAGATTTAAGTTTTGATGCAAGTTATACAGGACTGTCTAATGCAAAATTCAAAGTAAAAGGAATTGGATTACCTAAAAATAGAACTTGGGTAGGAGTTGGAGCATTGACAGAAGTGAATAAAAACTTTGGCTGGTATGCAAATTACGACGGTTCAGTTGACAGCGGTAAAAAAGGAAAAGGACATAACAATGTATTTACAACAGGAGTGAGAGTAAACTTCTAAAAAAATAGATTTATTGACTTTTTAGATAACAGATGTTACAATACTATAAAATAAAATAAGATTAACGGAGGTTTTTTATGAAAGAAAATACTTTAATTAGTAATATTGCAAATTTTGAAACAAAAGAAAAAGAAACTTTAAAAAATATTCTTTTAGTGTTAGGTGGAGTTGCATTTTTATCGTTAATGTCACAAGTTATAATTCCGCTTCCTTTCACTCCAGTGCCAATCTCGCTTGGAACATTCGGAGTTACATTGATGGCGTTATTATACGGTAGAAAATTGGGGACAGCAACTATACTTTCATATGTTGCAGCAGGTAGCTTGGGAGCTCCTATTTTTGCTGGATTTAAATCAGGATCGTTATTTTCACCAACAGGAGGATATATTTTAGGATATATTGTAGCTACAATAATTTTAGGATACTTATCTGACAAAGGTGTTACAAAATCTTATGTGAAAACATTTTTCTCATTGCTACTTTCAAGTGCTATTATTTTAACACTTGGATCAATAGTATTGTCATTATTTGTACCTGGTAAAAATGCGTTTATGGTTGGAGTATTGCCTTTCCTTCCTGGAGATGCGATAAAATCAACAACAATTACACTTTTACTTCCAACATTGTGGAAAGTTATTGGAAAAGATAAAAATTAAATATAAAAGTAAAAAATCTCCTTTGAGAAAAATTCTTAGGAGATTTTTTTGCAAATTACAATAATTTTTTATAAAGTTCTTTTATTTCTTCCAAGTTTGTATCTCGTGGATTTCCGCCAGTGCAGACATCATTCAAAGCTGATTCGGCGATAAAATCCAAATCTTTTATGTCCATTATTCCCTTTAAATTTTCAGGAATATTTACATCGTGTGCTAATTGTCTTACAGCATCTACTGCTGCTTTTCTATATTCTTCAGGAGCCATTCTTCTAGTGTGTTTTATTCCAAAAGCCTTTGCTATTTCTCTAAATTTTTCCCCTGTATATTCAGCATTGTATTCCATTACAGTTGGTAAAATTATTGCGTTTGCAACACCGTGTGGAGTTCCGTAAAATGCTCCTAGAGGATGAGCCATTGAGTGTACGATTCCAAGTCCTACATTTGAGAATCCCATTCCTGCTAAATATGAGGCAAGAGCCATTTTTTCTTTAGCTTCTTCGTCATTTTCCACAGCTTTTCTCAAATATTTTGCTATTAATTCGATTGCTTTTAAATGAAACATGTCAGTCATTTCCCAAGCAGCTTTTGTTGTAAATCCTTCGATTGCATGAGTTAGTGCATCAAGTCCAGTTGCAGCTGTTAATTCTTTTGGCATTGTCATCATCATTCCTGGGTCAACTATTGCAACTACTGGCATATCGTGTGGGTCAACGCAGACAAATTTTCTATTTTTTTCAATATCTGTTATAACATAATTTATTGTAACTTCGGCAGCTGTTCCAGCTGTAGTTGCAACTGCGATTATTGGAACGCATTTATTTTTTGTATCTGCAACTCCTTCAAGACTTCGAACATCAGAAAATTCAGGATTATTTATAATAATTGCTACAGCTTTGGCACAATCCATAGCAGAACCTCCACCAATTGCAATAATATAATCTGCACCACTTTCTTTAAATTTTTCAACTCCAGCTTTTACATTTTCAATTGTAGGATTTTGTTGAACATCAGAAAATATTAAATATTCTAAATTAGATTTATCAAGTACATCAGTAATTTTTTTAGCTGCTCCAGCCTTAATTAATCCAGGATCTGTACAAATAAAAGCCTTTTTGAATTTATTTTTTTCCACTTCACCTGGAATAGATTCAATTGCTCCAAATCCATGATAAGATACTTCATTTAAAATGATACGGTTTACCATAACAAGTCACTTCCTTTTATTATTTATTATAGAAATATTAATTATTTTTTTCTTTTTCTATTATAATTGTATCTCAAAAATTGTTGTTGTCAAGATTAAACAAATATAAAAAAAGAAACTTAAAAAACTTAAGCTTCTTTTAATATTCTTCTTTTTTTTCTTTTTTAAAAATTTTTATGGCGTTTTCCATGTCAATATGGCATTCCTTGTCTGGATGTTTTTCTAAATAATTTTGATGATAATCTTCAGCTGGGATGAAATGATTTATTTTTTTGACTTCGACTTTTATATCTGTAGAATATTTTTTTTGTTCTTCTTCCATTTTTTTTGTGATAACATTTAAATCTTCTCTATCTTTGTAATAGATTCCAGTTCTGTACTGTCGACCTTCGTCATATCCTTGGCGATTTAAACTTGTGGGATCGATTATTGAAAAATAATAAGTCAATAATTGTTCCAGTGAAACTATGTTAGAATCATATTTTATGTAAACATTTTCGACGTGGTCAGTCATCTTTAAAATATCATAGCTAGTTTCCAAAGTTTGACCATTTGCGTAGCCAACAGTTGTACTCAAAACGCCAGGAGCTTTTTTAAAAAAGTGCTGTACTCCCCAAAAGCATCCTCCAGCTAAATATATTTCTTTTTCCATATCAAAATACACCTCCTCTAATTCTTTTTTATTATTTAATATCTATACATTATATAAATAGTTAAATAGAAAAAGATTATTATAATCTTTTAATTTTATGAGAAGAGAAAGTGCATTATGTATGGACTACAGTAAACATCAGTACTGTTGTTATTTCATTCAAATTTATATGTAATTTTAATGTTAAGTATTAATTTTATTTATGCTTGAAATTTTCAATCGCATCTTTTAATTGGTTTAATGCTTTTTCCAGAACGCTTCTAGGACAAGCTGTATTTAATCTCATAAATCCTTCCAGTCCTTTTTGAAAACTTCGTCCAGGATTTAGTCCAATTTTTGCTTCTTTTAGCATAAATTCTTCCAATTGTTCTTGATTAAATCCAAATTTTTCACATAATTTTCGACAGTCAAGCCAAACTAAGTAAGTCGCTTGTGGCACATTTGGCTGAATTTCTGGAATATATTTTTTGAAAAAATCATTTAAAAATAAAATATTGTTTTGCAAATATTCGATTAATTGGTTCAAATATTCTTCTCCGCTGTTAGAGTAAGCCGCTATTGTGGCAACCAAGTTAAATGGATTATTTCTGTGAACTTCTAAGTCTTTCCAAAATCTATAAAATTTTTCTTTTGTTTCCAAGTTGTTGAAAACGATTGTCGCACATTGCAGTCCAGCTACATTAAACGCTTTTCCAGTCGAAGTGCAAGTAATTGTGTTTTGTCTTATTTCTTCAGAAACACTTGCCATTGGAATGTGTTTGTTGTCCCATAAAGTCAAGTCTGAGTGAATTTCATCAGAAATGACAGTAACACCGTATTTTATGCATAAATCCCCAATTGTTTTTAATTCGTCGTAAGTCCAAACTTTTCCAAGCGGGTTGTGTGGATTGCAAAAGATAAGAAATTTTGGTTTTTCTTTTAATTTATTTTCCAAATCAACTAAATCTAGTGAATATTTTCCATCTTTTTCAATAAAACGATTTTCAATTACAATTCTTTTGTTATCTTCGTTAATATCGTAAAATTCTGAATAAACTGGTGTTTGAATCAAAATCTTGTCATTTGGTTTTGAAAAAATTTGAACAAGAGAGCCAAGCGTTGGAACAACACCGATACTAAAACTTACAAGTTCTTTTTTTGGTTCCCAGTTGTATCTTCTCTTTTGCCAGTTGATAAACGATTCAAAATATTCATCAGGACGGTAGACATAGCCAAAAATCCCGTGTTCAGCCTTTTTTTGAATGGCGTCAATTATAGGTTGTGCTGTTTTAAAGTCCATATCGGCAATCCAAAGAGGAATAATGTCGCTATCTTTATCAACTCCAAATTTTTTGTCAATTTCACAATATTTTACAGAGTGATTATTTTTTCTGTCGATAATTTCATCAAAGTTGTATTTCATAAAATTTCCTGCCTTTCTTTTAAATAATTTAAATTATTATTTTTTATTTTAAAAATTTTTTATTCTTCAATTGTTGTTCTCAAAATCTCAAAGTTTCCTTCAAGCTGTACTTTTAAATTAACTGGGATTAAAATATTTTCTCCTTTTTTTAGTTCTAAAAATTCATTTTCATTCCAGAAAATTTTCCCGTTTCCGTCTAAAACAGTATAAATTATCATACTTTCAGAGCAAAAGTCTTCATAAGAATTTAAAATTTTTATTTTATCAATTGAATAAAATTTATTTTTTATTATGTTTTTTTCAGTTTCTCCATTTTTAAAATTTGTATTTTTAATTTCCACTTTTTTTCCAAAATCAATAACATCAGCGGCATTATCCAAATGCAATTCCCTTTTTTTTCCATCTTTATCGATCCTGTCAAAGTCGTAAATTCTGTAAGTGATATCAGAACTTTGCTGAATTTCTGCAAAAATGACGCTTCCTTTTAAACTTGCATGAACAGTTCCAGGAGTTATGTCACTGAACCTCCCACGACTAAAGTCGCAGGGTTCTAAAATCTTTAAAAATATTCAAAAATTTTCTAAGAAGTTTGATAGCTTTATACTACCCTTATTCTTTTAGGCGTGTCCAGCTCACCTCTATTGTATAGGATATTTAAATCCACAACTTTACTTTTTCTTAATATATTTAATGCTCCATTACAATCTGCATTTAATTGATAGCCTTTACTTGTTTGATATAGTCCTCTTTTTATCCTTTTTCCACTGAATATATATTCTTTTTGATTTTCTTTATCATATATTGGAATCTCATCTCCATCAAAGAAACTTGCTTTTGATGTATAACTCTCTTCTTGTAGTCTAAATTCTATTCCATATAGTTTACATAGATATATTAATTTATCTCTTAATTTTCCATATGGTATATTCACAAAGTTTTGATTATTTATACTTCCTATATTTGATTTTCTTTGAAAATTCTCGTTATATCCTAGAACTAATTTTCCTATATCATTATTAAGACAATAATTTACAATTATTCTTGCCGCTTTTGAAAGATAATCTTCTATACGATTATTTCTCTTTCTAGCTATTCTTTTTTGTCTTAATGTTGTCCGCTTAATCTTTTGCTTATCTTTAATGCTTTGCAATTTTGCATTTGTCTTATTATAGTATTGATTTATTGATTTTAATTTTCTACCATCTATTATGAATGATGCTCCAGTATTTGTAACACAAGTACAAAGATTATCTATACCTAAATCAATTCCTAGTGCATTTTCTTTATTTAATTCCCTTTGAACTTCTTCTACCTCATAAGTATATTGAATTTCAAAGTACCTAGAATGTTGTTTAGGTATTATTCTAATTTCTTTTATCTTCTTGTCTTTTAATACTGGTGGTAGTTTTATTGCGATTTCCTTATGTGTCTTTCTAAATGAATTTGAATAAGGAACTATCAGCATATCATCTTTTAATCTAACAAAACCTATAACAAGAGTTGTAAAACCATCTTTAGCAAGATATTTAGGTAATTTTATATCTTTAAAATTATATTGACCATTCTTAGCAAGTTTCAAAAGTCCAAAAAATGATTTGAAACTTCCGTCTACTTCCTTTAGAATTTGTTGAGCCATATTAGAATTTAATTTTTTATAGTTCTCGCTATTTTTAAGCATTTTATAGTTTTCGTTATAACTTAAATACTTTTTCTTATTAAAATAATACTGTCTAATATTATATATAGCTTCATTAGTTAAGTTCTTGGCTATATGAGATAAATATTTTAAATTCCTAAACTCTTTTTTACTAAGATGTTTTACCTGCTGTTTTAAAGTTAAATACATAGATATCACCTCCTTTTCATCAGAGATATTATACCATGTATTCTACATTTTATCTGTCAAAAAAGTAATATTTTTTATTTATTTTTAAATATTTTTAAAGTTTTTAAACCCCCACAACAGTGGGAAGTGTCGTTCACATAAGTGCGCTACTACTTATGCAGTTCTCTTGGCATATATACTCCTTAATAAATTAAGGAGATTAGCCTTGAACTTCTTGTTATCTCTAACAAGCACAGACTATATCTTATCCATATCCTATTTCAAGGACTTAGGCGAAACCACTTCCAATACCTATCGCTTGTATTGTACTCCCCTCACGAGGGATAGTCCGTTGAACTTTCCTTTTCAGGCTTAGCTGCTGATTGTCTATTATCATAATGTTTAGGATTTAACCTTGCATCATCTAGTATATTTTTTCTGCTTTCGCCACCTTCACACTTATACCATATATTATTACCTAGGTATTATGTTGTGGCTATACTAGCTTTAAGAGTTCCCAGCAATTCAGTTTCTTTGTTGCACGGTTTTGCTCCGTGTCTACATACAAGTTTCCCTATATGCTTACTAAAATTTTCGTACAATTCATCTCATTCCTTGCGTCGCGAGTGTTCTTGTACTATTTAATAAAATCTCCAGTTTTTACCGATCTTTCTTCAAATAAGTCGCTAAAATCATTATTTTTAACTTTTTCTAAAAATTTTTTCTTTGTGACACCAGGTTTTGTTCCTAAAATCAAAGTGGCGTCATCACTTGCGTAAACAATGTACCAAGACTCGCTTTTTCCAAATTCATTGTGTTTTTTCATTGCAACTTCATCGCTTGGATGAACTTGGATGGAAAGTCTGTCGTTTACATCCAAAAATTTTATAAGAAGTGGAAATTTATCTGGGTATTTTTCAAAAACTTTTTTTCCAACCAGTTTATCTTTATATTCAGAATAAATTTCTTTCAAAGTTTTACCTTTTAGTTTTCCATTTAGCGCAATTCCCATTCCATTTGGATGAGCAGAAACTTCCCAAGATTCCCCGATATTTTTATCTTTCGGAAGTTCAATATCCAGTTTTTTTTCTAAATTTTTTCCTCCCCAAATTTTTTCAATAAAAACTTTTTTAAATTTTAACGGATATAGCATAAAAAAACCTCCTTAATTTTAATTATTTTTATATATTTATGTTTTAATAATAACATTTATATGAAAAAAAAACAATTGAAAATTTTTTGTTGTGTCGCCATTGAAAAAAATTTTGTAAAATGTTATTATATTATTATAAAATTTAGTTAAGTTAAATAAAAAAAATTAAATCAAAAAAGCAAAAAACAAAACAAAACAAAAAAAAGAAAGGAAAGGGAAAAATTATGAATATAGTATTATTTGGAGCACCAGGTGCTGGAAAAGGAACTCAAGCAAAACAATTGGTTAAAAAATATGGAATTCCACAAATTTCAACTGGAGATATTTTAAGAGCGGCAATCGCTAATAAAACTCCACTTGGATTACAAGCTAAAGAACTTATGGATCAAGGAAAATTAGTTTCAGATGAAATTGTAAACGGACTTGTGGAAAAAAGACTTGCCGAAAAAGACTGCG
Organism: Leptotrichia sp. oral taxon 218; assembly: GCF_018128225.1. Classification (NCBI taxonomy): domain Bacteria; kingdom Fusobacteriati; phylum Fusobacteriota; class Fusobacteriia; order Fusobacteriales; family Leptotrichiaceae; genus Leptotrichia; species Leptotrichia sp. oral taxon 218. The sequence goes on from NZ_CP072377.1 coordinate 32,795, forward strand.
AAGAAGGATTTATCTTAGACGGATTTCCTAGAACTGTAGCACAGGCGCAAGAGTTGGACAAGATTTTAGCTAGACTTGGAAAACAGATTGATAAAGTTATCGCACTTAAAGTTAGTGACGAAGAAATTATTGAAAGAATAACTGGAAGAAGAGTGTCTAAAAAAACAGGAAAAATTTATCATATAAAATACAATCCGCCAGTTGATGAAAATCCTGAAGATTTATACCAAAGACCAGATGATAACGAAGAAACAGTTAGAAACAGACTAAAAGTTTATAAAGAACAGACAGCGCCAGTTTTAGATTTTTACAAAGCTCAAAATAAAGTTTACAGCGTTGGCGGACATAAAGAAAAAATGGAAGAGATTACAAAAGCTATTGTTGAAATTTTGGAAAAATAAATTAAAAAATTAAAAAACATAAAATTAAAATAAAAAAAATATTTTAAAAAGAGAAAAAAATAAAAATAAATAAAAAATAAAAAAAATTAAAAATCAAAGAAGAAAAAAGAAAAAAAGAAAAAAGAGAAAAAAGAAAGAAGAATTGAAATGATTATTTACAAAACATTAGAAGAAATAAAAAAAATAAAAAAAGCTAATGAAATAATTGCAAGACTTTTGGAAGATGTTTTGCCAAAATATGTAAAAGCTGGGGTTAGTACTTATGAATTGGACAAAATTGCAGAAGATTACATAAGAAGTCAAGGTGCAATTCCAGGAACAAAAGGCTATGATATAGGAAGACCATATCCGCCATATCCAGCTGCAACTTGTATTTCTGTAAATGAAGTTGTTGTTCACGGAATCCCAAGTAAAGATAAAATTTTAAAAGAAGGGGATATTTTAACAGTTGACACAGTTACAGTTTTGGATGGATATTTTGGAGATGCGGCGACTACTTATGCTGTCGGAGAAATTGACGCAACTTCTAAAAAATTGATGGAAGTTACCGAAAAAGCTCGTGAAATTGGGATTGAAGCTGCAAGAGCTGGAAATAGAATTGGAGATATAGGAGCTGCAATTCAAGAATATGTTGAAAAATATGGATTTTCTTTGGTCAGAGATTTTGCTGGACATGGGGTTGGAAAAGAAATGCACGAAGATCCGATGATTCCAAATTATGGTCGAGCTGGAACTGGTGCAAAAATTGAAAATGGTATGGTAATTACAGTAGAACCTATGGTAAATGTGGGAACTCATAAAGTAAAAATATTGTCTGATATGTGGACAGCTGTGACAAGGGATAAAAAAAGATCTGCTCAATATGAACACAGCCTTGCTATTATTGATGGAAAACCTGTTATTTTAAGTTTAAAAGATTAATTTAGCTAAAGTTTGTAAACAGTAAAAAAATATATATTATTTTTAGAAAGGAAAAATTATAATTTTGAGTATACTAGCAAAATTTTTAATATTTTTAGTGGCGTTGGAGCATTTTTATATTTTATATCTCGAAATGTATGGAACTGAAAGTAAAACTGCACAAAAAACATTTAATTTAGATTTGGAATTTTTAAAAGATGAAAGAGTAAAAAAAATTCTTGCAAATCAAGGATTATACAATGGATTTTTAGCTTCTGGACTAGTTTGGAGCTTGATTGAAGCAACTGAATATCAAGTTCAAATAGCAGTATTTTTTATTGTTTGTATCATATGTGCAGCGTTTTATGGCTCAGTTACCGCATCTAAAAAAATATTTATGTTACAGGGAGTTCCAGCAATTTTAGCATTAATAGCTTTATTATTACCACTACTAATTTCATAAAAAAAGAAAATTTAAAATAATAAATGCATAAAAATGTTAAAAAGTTTAACATAAATAGTGCATTTTTTATTTTGTAAAATTTTAAAAATGACAAACTTTAAAAAATATTGTATAATAAAGTAAATTCTTAAAATATAAAAATTTTATCGTTGAATTTATTTATATAGAAAATTGCAAAGAAAGGAGAATTAAAATAAATGAATAGAAAAGAAAAAATAGAAGGATTTGCCTGGATTGTAGCTGGAATAATACTTCTTTTGCTTTTAGCTGTTAATTTGCCAGATAAAACTTCCAGTGATAATCTATTCTCGCTTATTTTGCTATTTTTTGGAAAAATGACTTGGTTTTTGGGATTTAGTGCGATTGTTTATGGAACTTTTGTATTTTTTTTGGAAAAAGTGAGTGTCACTCGTTGGAAAATAATAGCTTTTATTGGATGGTTTTTGAGTTTGTCACTAATTTTAATTAGAAGTTCTGTCTTAAAGGGAAGTCCGCTTAGCAAGACATTTATTGAAGCTGGAAGAGAGCTGCTTAGTTATGGGTTTAATAAGCAGAGCGGAGGAGTTATCGGCGGAATTGTGAGTATGCCGTTTTATCAAATAATTAGTTCATCTGAAATGGGAATTTTTCTTATTATTCTTATGATTATATCCATTTTTTTCGTTTTTAAGGATTTGATAGAGTTGGGATATGAGCTTGTAAAAGAGTGGATTAGATATTCGAAAAGTGATGAATATAAAGAGAAAAAAAGAAAATTGGCAGCTAAAAAATATGCTGAGAAATTAAAGAAAACTAATTATAAAGAATATCAAAAACAAATGTTAAAAGAAAAAATTAGAAATTCAAGAAGTGAGAAGCTGAGTTTTGAAATTTCGAAAAAACCAAAGGAAAATTTTTTACAAAAAACGCAAGTTTATTCTGACGAGGAATTGAAAGAAAAAGAAAAAGAGTGGATGGAAATTTTAGAGAAAAAAGAAAATGAGGACAAAAAGAAGAAAAAGAAACGGGGGAAGCAAAAGACGCACAAGAAGCTAAAGGAAGTAAAACTGAAAAAAAAGAGAAGTCGGTTGTTGAGAGTAATCTTAAAAGTGAAGTAAAATTGACCAGTTCTGAAACTGAAAAAAAATCTTTAAATAAAAATTCGGATTCAAAAAAGAGATGAAACTTGAAATCTTGTCGCCAATTAAAAATGAAAAAATAAAAAAAGAGTTGGACGAAAATTTAGATTTTCAACCGTTTCCAAAACTTTCAGCTTTTGAAAATAAAGAAGTAATTGAAAAAGAAAAAAATTGGAAGAAAAATTAAAAGAAGCTAATAATTTGTTTGAGAAAAAACAAGGATATGATGAAGTTGTTAAAAAGTCAATTGAAAAGATTTTTAAATCAAAACCGATGGATTATGACACAAAAAGAAAGATTGAAAAAAGTATTCGAGATAATGTAAGTCATTTGGAAAGTGTGTTAAAAGAATTTGGAATTGATGCAAAAGTTGTAAATTATGAATATGGGCCTACAATAACAAGATATGAAATTGTAATTCCAAAAGGAATTAAAGTGAGCAAAGTTACAAATTTAGCGGATGACATTGCGATGAACTTAGCTGCTGAGAGCATTAGGATAGAAGCTCCAATTCCTGGAAAAAATACAATTGGAATTGAAACTCCAAATAAAATAAAAGAGAGTGTTTATTTTGCCAATATTATAAAAAATAGTGAGCTTGATAAAGGTGAGTTAAAAGTAATTTTGGGGAAAAATATTATTGGGAGAGATAAATTTATAGACATTGCAAAAATGCCACATTTACTTATTGCTGGACAAACTGGTTCAGGGAAATCGGTTGCGGTAAATACAATAATTTCAACTTTAATTTCTAAAAAATCAGAAAAAGAAGTGAGATTTATAATGATTGATCCAAAAATGGTGGAACTTATGCCATATAACGACATTCCACACTTGCTTGTTCCAGTTGTAATTGATCCACAAAAAGCAGCAATTGCATTAAAATGGGCAGTTAATGAAATGGAAAACAGATATAAAAAATTGATGGAAAATGGAGTTAGAAATATTGTAAGCTATAATTCTTTGAATTTTGTTGAAAAAATGCCATATATCGTCATAATTATTGATGAACTTGCAGATTTGATGATGGTTGCTGCAAACAGTGTGGAAGAATCTATCGCAAGAATTGCACAAAAGGCAAGAGCAGTTGGGATTCACTTGGTAGTTGCAACTCAAAGACCATCAACAGACATAATCACTGGTATGATAAAGGCAAATCTTCCAAGCAGAATTTCTTTTGCGCTTCGTTCTCAAATTGATTCAAGAACTATTCTTGATACATCGGGAGCAGAAAAATTGCTGGGTCAGGGTGATATGCTTTTACTTGCTAATGGTTCATCTAAATTGGAGAGAATACAAGGAGCTTACATTTCGGATGAAGAAGTTAAAAATTTGACCGATACACTAAAAAGAACCAAAAAAGTACAATATCAAAGTGAAATTTTATCTGAAAATGAAGATGAAGAAGAAAATGAACTTGACCCATATTTTGACAATGCAGTAAAAGTGGTGAGACAGGAACAAAGAGTGTCAATTTCGTTGCTTCAGAGAAAATTAAAAACAGGATTTAATAGAGCTTCAAGAATTTATAATCAGTTAAAAGATAATGGAATAATTAGTGATGACGGTCAAATATTAAATGAAGATCTGGATGATTAAAAAAATTTTTGTAATGCAATTGAGATTATTTGAAAAAAATGGTAAAATACACTATGAATACAAAATTGAAAATAAGAGATAGAAATCTTCTATTATTTGATTTAAAATAAGTAAAAAATATGTGAGAAAAGGAGAAATTAGATGAAATTTTTAGATTTTTTTAAAACAAATATTTCAAATAGATCAATGCGTGATGTAGCGATTGATCTGGGAACAGCGAATACTGTTGTCTATGTAAAAGGAGAGGGAATTCAAGTAGATGAGCCAACTTATGTAGCGATTAATATAAAGACAGAAGATGTGGAGTTCATCGGATCAAAAGCTAAAGAAATAATAGGAAGAACTGCAAAACATACAGAAATAATTAGACCACTTAAAAACGGAGTAATTTCTAATTACGAAATAACAGAAAAAATGATAGAGGAATTTTTGGGTAAATTAAAAAAAGATAAATTTAATAGCGCAAGAGTTATTATTTGTGTACCTAGTGGAGTAACACAAGTTGAGAGAAGAGCAGTTGTGGAAGTTGTGAAAGATGCTGGAGCAAAAGATGTATATTTAATTGAAGAACCTGTTGCAGCTGCAATTGGAGTTGGAATTGATTTATTTGAGCCAAAAGGACATCTTATTGTCGATATAGGAGGAGGAACTACTGAAATCGCATTTATCGTATCAGGAGGACCTGCACTTTCAAGATCAGTAAAAGTTGCTGGAGATCACTTAAACGACGATATTGTAGAATATGTAAAAGATGAACATAATTTATTAATTGGCGAAAAAACAGCTGAAGAGTTGAAAATGAATACAATTAGCCAAGATGATCCAAATAAAGAATATGAAATAAGAGGTCGGGAATTAGGTGTTGGACTTCCGAAAAGTATGAAAATTAAAGCTTCTGAAATTGAAGGAGCGATTGAAAGACATATTGACATGATAATTGACGAAGTCAGAATAACAATTGAAGAAATTGAACCGGAAGTAGCAGCTGATATTTATGAAACTGGAATTTATTTGTCTGGTGGAGGAGCTACAATTAGACTTTTAAAAGAAAGAATAGAAGAAGAATTGAAATTAAAAGTAACTGTTGGAGATGATGCAATTCACGCTGTTATAAATGGTATTGCAAAAGTTTTAGATGATTTTGATGATTACAAAAATGTAATTATTTCTCCAACAATTGAATATTAAAAATAAAAAAGGGGTTTGTCTTATTTAAAGGCAATCCCTAATAATTTTAGTTTTTGAAAAAAAATTTGGATGTGAAAATGTGAAAGATGAAAACACTCAAAATAAAAATTTTAAAATAGAAGAAAAGTTAGAAGCAATTATATTTTTATCAAAAGAAATGTTAAAAATCGATAAACTTGCTTCATTTTATAATATAGAAAAAAAAGAGCTTGAAAAAATATTGTTGAATTTAAAAGAAAAAAGAAAAGATAGCGGAATAAATTTAAAAATTGAAAATGATGTTGTGTATTTTGTATCAAATCCACTATTTGGACTTGATATAAAAAATTTTTTTAATCCAGAAGTAAAATTAAAAAAATTGTCCAAGTCAGCGATGGAAACATTGGCAATTATTGCATATAAAGGTCCTGTCACAAAATTGGAAATAGAGCAGATAAGAGGAGTCAGTGCTGAAAAAAGTTTGGCTGCTCTCCAAGAAAAAAATTTGATTTACATTTCAGGAAAAAAGAAAGCTATAGGAACACCAAATTTGTATGAAGTGAGCGAAGAATTTTATAGTTATTTAAATATTCAAAAAAAAGCTCAGCTTCCTGGATTTGAACAATTTGAGAAGATAAAATTACTTTATGGCGATGAAAGCAAAATTATTGAAAATGAAAGTGATAAAATAAAGAAATAAAAAAATTTAAAAAATTAAAAAAATCTGAAAAATTGAATGAAAGATAAAAGTAAAAATAAAAAAATATAAAAATAAAAAGATATGATTAAATTATTAAAATTTAAAATTTAAAATTTTAGTTATAGAAAGCAAAATAAATTAAGATAAAATAAAATAAAATAAAACAAATAAACGAGGTAAAGAAAATAATGAGATTGAATAAATTTATAGCTGAAACGGGATTTTGCTCTCGTAGAAAAGCTGATGAATTGATAAACGAAGGAAGAGTTTCGGTAAATAAGCAAGAAGCAATTATCGGAATGGATGTAAAACCTGAAGATGTTGTAAGAATTGACGGCGAAAGAGTGCGATTAAATACAAAATATGAATATTATATTTTAAATAAGCCAAAAAGAGTGCTTTGTTCCAATGAAGATAAATTTGGCAGAAAATTGGCAATAGATTTGATAAAATCAAAAGCAAGACTTTTTACATATGGAAGACTGGATTTTATGACAGAAGGACTTATTATTATAAGTAATGACGGCGATATTTACAACCATGTCATGCATCCAAGAAAAAAATTGTATAAAAGCTATATTGCAAAAATAAATCGTGACATTGAAGAAAAAGACATTGAAGCATTGCAACATGGAGTTGTAATTGATGGAAGAAGGACAGCTCCTGCAAAAGTGAAAAAACTTGATAGAAGAGAAGTGAGAATTGCAATTTTTGAAGGAAGAAACAGACAGATTAGAAAAATGTTTGAAACTTTGGGATATACAGTTGATGCACTAAAAAGAGTAAAAGTGGGAGAACTTACTCTGGGACACTTGGGAGTGGGAGAATACCGAGCGCTAAACGAAGATGAAATTAAATATTTGAAAAGTTTATAAAAATAAAGTCATTAAAAATTGAGAAATAATAGTATTTATGATAATAGACAATTGTAAAAGTAAATAAACTAAAAGCAGTATTTATAATCATAAGAGGTTAACCCCCTTATAAAAAAATGGAGAAAAAAGAAAAAGCAAATAAAAAAAATTGTATTTATTGAAATTATTTTATTTTACAAATGGCTAATTTATGATAACTAAAGGAGAAAATGTGAGCAAAAAATTAATATTTTTAATAGATTTTGATATTACGATTAGTAAAAGAGATTCGACGGATACGTTGCTTTCGGTGTATCAGCCAGAATTGAAGGAAGATATTAGGAAAAAATATCGAAGTGGCGAAATTACGATGAAGGAATATTTGCAGACTGGGATTGAGAGCTTGAATATTACGAAAGAGGAATTTCTAGAAACATTGAAATTAGTTGGAATTGACGAAACGTTTGTAGATTTTGTGAAAAGTGGTATTGAATTTAAGATTGTAAGTGCTGGGACAAAATTAAATATATCAGGTGTTCTTAGAAATTATGGAATTGACCTGAATGAAGATGAAATTATATCAAATGATATTAAATTTGATGAGAATAAAATTACTGTTTCATTTCCTTACTTAGATAAAGAGCAATATTACGGTGTTGACAAAAAAGAGGCTGTTCAGAAATATAAAGATGAAGGTTATACGGTTTATTTCGTTGGGGACGGACCTTCGGATTACAGGGCGATTGAAGTGGCAGATTTTTCTTTTGTTAGAAAAGGGACTCGAGCGATTAAGTTTTGTCAAGAAAATGAGATTGATTTTTTTGAGTTTGAGAATTTTGATGAGATTTTGAACTATTTGAAAAAACAGGAGTCAAAATGAATTATTTAGCTCATTCGGTTATATCACTTGAAATTGATAAAAAAATGAATGAAAATACGCTTTATGGCAATTTTACTGGAGATTTTTATAAAGGAAAAGTTGAGAAAATCGAATTACAAGAAAATTTGAAAAGCGGGATAATCTTACATAGACTGATTGATAAAATTTCTGATAGAGAAGAAAATTTTTTGAATGGACTTTTGCGAGAAAAATTTGGGATTTTTAAGGGGATTGTGTCGGATATGTATGTTGACCATTTTTTGTGTAAAAATTTTGAGAATATATTTTGTAAAAATTCTGATTTTGAAAATGTGGAAAAAGTTGAAAGAAAAATAATTAAAAATATTGAAAAATATGATGAATTTTTTCCAAGTGATTTTAAAAGTTTTTTTGACTGGTTGAAGAGAGAAAAAGTTTTGGCTAGGTATAAAAATTTGGATTTTTTGGATAGAGTTTTTTGGGGAATATCAAAAAGAGTGAGAAAAGGGGAAATTCTTAGAAATGCGGTTTGTGAACTGAGAAAAAATTATGGGGAATTTGAGGAGAAATCGTTGAAAGAATTTTTGTTTGTGAAAAAAGAAGTAGAAAGGGAATTTGGTTTGGTTACGGTTAATAAAAATGCATAATTTAAATTATAATGTGGAGGATTATAAAATGGGAAAAAAAGAATATTCAATCGGAATAATAAAAAAAATAATTGTTGAAAAAGGATACGGGCTTGTCAATGATGGAAAAGATGAAAAAAATTTTATTTTTGGAAATGCTAGTTTAGCAGAAGGATTTAAACTTGAAGATTTGAAAGCTGGAGATTATGTTTATTTTGTTCCGAATGAAGTGGATGATACAAAAAGATATGCAAATGATGTCAATTTAGTTCCTAGTGAAAATGAAACCCTTAAAGGTAAAATAAGAAGTTTGAAAAAACTTGATAAAAAGGGAAGAGAGTATAAACATATATTTCCTGAAAATTTTGAGAGAATCTTTATATTGTATTCTAGTTTTCCAATTAATTATTTAGATGGATTGAGTTTTGATGGATTAACCAATGATCAGGAAATTTTCTTTAAATTAAAAGTTATGAGAAGTAAAAATGGATATGTTCTTTCGGTAGCAGAAATTTCAAAAAGTAATGATACTCCGACAATAAAAATTACAGGGAATAATTTGATAGAAAAAACATCTAATGAAATAATCAATGTTTTAAAAACAAATTTAGATGAAGTAAAAAAAGGTGAAACATTTGAAGATTATTGTGCACTTGTATTAAATTTATTAGGTGTGGAATTGTATCAATATTCTAGAAAAAAACAAGCTGGGAGAGCTGATGGAATAATTAAAACATATGAACTTGATATTTTGTATGATTGTACTTTAAGAGAAGATTTTGAAGATTATAAAGAAATGCAAATAGACAACTATGTTAGCCAAATAAATCAAAATACAATAAGAGTTGAAAAAATGGAAATAGCGTTAAAAGAGCCTAAAAAACAAGTTTGGATAATAACTAAAGGGGGAAATTCAAAAACAAGATCTATAAAAGAAAAAGAAAGAGTTAAGATAAAAGAAATTAATATAGAAAATTTAATAGAACTTCTATCTTCTAAAATTACAAACCCAAGAGTGGATATTTCAGATAAATTGGGAAGATTAGGAGATATGGAATAAGAATTGAAATTTAATAGAGTTATGAATAAAAAATTGTTTGTAGGAGTAAATTGAGTAGGAAAATCTACTTTATTTAGCACAATTATTGAGGATATTAAAGGAATTTCAGAATAAATTAAGAAGAATCTGATTTGGAAAGAGAGTTGATTTTCAAATGAAAAAATTTAAAATAGTAATAGAAGAGCATGTTTCAGGAGAATTTGAAATTGAAGCAGAAAATATGGGAAAAGCTTTTAAAATTGCGGAAAAAAATTATTATGAGGGAAAATTTGTACTTGAGCCAGGAAATGTTACAAGTAGACTTATGTTTTTAGAAACAACAGATGGGGAAGAATGTTCAGAATGGATTGAATTTTAGGAGATAAAAAATGAAACAATATGAGGCTGTTATTTTAACACTTGAAAAATTGGGGGGAGTTGCTACTTTAGGAGAATTAAATCATGAAGTTTTCAAGATAGAAGAGTGTGAATGGAAAACAAAAACACCATTTGCTAGTATACGAAGGATTGTTCAGCAGAGAAAAGAAATTTATAAAATAAAGCCAGGATTATATGGATTAGAGCAATTTAGAAAAGAAAATGAGTTAAGAGGAATAATCCAAGAAGATGAAAAAAATAAAAATTCTGAAGAAATGATAAAGTTTAATCATTCGTACTATCAAGGATTACTCTTAGAAATTGGAAATTTAAAAAAAATGGATACTTTTATTCCAAATCAAGATAAGAATAAAAATTTTATTAATAAAAAATTAGGTGATTTGAGATCGCTTAAAAAAGTTCCAAAATTTAGTTATCCTAAAATAGTAAATAGAACTTCAACCATTGATGTAATCTGGTTTAATAATAGGTTTTCTGATGATAAAGAAGTAAAATTACCACATTCATTTTTTGAAGTAGAACATTCAACAGATATACAAAATTCACTATTAAAGTATAATGATTTACAAGATTTTTATACAGAGATGTTTATTGTTGCTGATGAAGTCAGAAAAAAGGAATTTGAGGAAAAAATAGGATACTCAGCTTTTAAAGATTTAAAAGTGAATAATAGAGTAAAATTTTTAAGTTACAACAGATTAGTAGAACTTTATGAAATAACCAAGAAAAATTTACAGGGAATTAATTTTTAAGAGATATTTTTATTAATTATTGAAATATAAAAAATAAAGGAGGAAAATAGCAAATGTTAAGCAAAGAAGATGTACTGAAAATAGCAGCGCTTTCAAAGTTAGAATTTTCAGAAAATGAAATTGAAAAATTTAGAGTGGATTTGAATAAAATTTTTGACCATATGGAAGAGTTGAATAGTGTGGATACGAGTGAGGTTGAGCCACTTTTTAATGTGCTTGATTTGAAGGATGTATTGAGAAAAGATGTTGTTAAGGATAGTGGAATTAAGAAAGAGATCTTGGAAAATGCACCAAATAGCGATGAGGAATTTATAATTGTTCCAAAAGTTGTGGGAGAAAATGCGGATAATTAGGATGTATTGAAAAATGTCTGATTGGTAGAATTTTTGAAGAATAGAAGTTTGAAAATTGGAAGAGAAAAAATTTTTTGAAAAATTGAGATTTTTAGATACATTTTAGAAAAAATTTAGAAAGGTGGAAAAATGAGTTTATACAAAAAAACGGCTAGTGAAATAGCTGAAATGATAAAAAATAAAGAGATTACTTCTGAAGAAGTGACAAAATCTTTTTTGGATAGAATTGAGAAAACTGAAAAAAAAATAGGAGCATTTTCTAATGTGTTTCCTGAAAAGGCTTTAGATGAGGCAAAAAAATATGATTCTGAAAATAATGAAGAAGCTAGAAAAAATTATGATAATGAGTTGTTGTTTGGAGTGCCTGTGGCTTTGAAGGATAATATTGTATCAAAAGGAGATTTGACTACGGCTGCATCGAAAATTCTTAAAAATTATGTGGGAGTTTATGATGCGACAGTTGTGGAAAAATTGAAAAAAGCTGGGACACCAATAATTGGGAAAGCTAATATGGATGAGTTTGCGATGGGGTCTTCAAATGAGAATTCGTCGATAAAATCAGTTTCTAATCCTTGGGATTTGACAAGAGTTCCTGGTGGAAGTAGTGGAGGTTCGGCAGCGATGGTTGCAGCGGGACAAGCACCGATTGCACTTGGTTCAGATACTGGTGGAAGTATTAGACAACCTGCTTGTTTGACTGGAACTGTTGGGATTAAGCCAACTTATGGAAGAGTTTCAAGATACGGACTTATGGCGTTTGGATCTTCGCTTGATCAAATTGGAGCTTTGGCAAAATCGACTGAGGATTTGGCTAGACTTTTACAAATAATTGCAGGTTATGATGAAAAAGATGCGACAAGTGTAAATGTGGAAGTTCCTAACTATTTGGAAAGTTTGAATAATGACTTGAAAGGCTTGAAAATTGGGATTCCAAAAGAATATTTTGCAGAAGGATTAGATGGAAATATTAAAAAAGTGATAATGGATTCGGTGGAAAAATTGAAGGAATTAGGTGCTGAAATTAAAGAAGTATCACTTCCATATTCAAAATATGCAATTTCTACTTATTACATAATTTCATCGGCTGAAGCTGCTTCAAACTTGTCAAGATACGACGGAGTAAGATACGGTGTGAGAGAAAGCAACGAAGATGTGGAAAAAATGTATGTTGAATCAAGAACAAAAGGTTTTGGAGATGAAGTAAAAAGAAGAATTATGATTGGAAACTATGTGTTAAGTTCTGGATTCTACGACGCTTATTACAAAAAGGCTTCGCAAGTTAGAAGACTTATTAGAGACGATTTTTCAAAAGCATTAAAAGAAGTAGATGTTTTATTAACACCAGTTTCTCCAACAACAGCATTCAAAAAAGGAGAAAAAAACACAGATCCAGTGCAAATGTATTTAGCAGACATTTACACAGTTTCAGTAAACATGGCTGGACTTCCTGCAATTTCAGTACCTGCGGGATTTGTTGACGGATTGCCAGTTGGAATTCAGTTAATCGGAAATTATTTTAGAGAGGATTTATTGTTTAATATTTCTCATAAATTTGAAGGTGTTCGTGGGGAAATTGAATATCCTGAGTTTTAAAAATAGAAGTAAAAAAATTTTTTAAAATAATAAAAGATAAAAAAAAACATTTAAGAATAGCGAGTTTTTTATTAAATAAAGTGGAAATGAAAGATTTGAAGAAGAAAGGAAAAATATTAGAAAATGAGTATGGAATATGAAACAGTCATCGGACTGGAAGTGCATTGTCAATTAAAAACAAATACAAAAGTATGGTGTTCGTGTGATGCCGATTATGATAACAAACATCCAAATACATCGGCGTGTCCAGTATGTACTGGTCAACCAGGAGCATTGCCAAAATTGAATGAAAAAGTGCTTGATTATGCGATAAAAGCGGCACTTGCTTTGGGATGTGAAATAAATGAGGAAAGTCAATTTGATAGAAAAAATTATTTTTATCCAGATTCGCCAAAAAATTATCAAATTACGCAATATTTTAAACCTTATGCGGAAAATGGGACTTTGAAAATTACGACAAATTCTGGAAAAGAAGCAGTTGTTGGGATTGAGAGAATTCAAATTGAGGAAGATACGGCGAAAAGTATTCACACAACTTCTGAAACATTGTTGAATTACAACAGAGCGTCTGTACCGTTAATCGAGATTATTTCTAAGCCAGAAATTAAAAATGCTGAAGAGGCTTATGCGTACTTGAATACATTGAAGGATAGATTGAAATATACTAAAGTTAGTGATGTAAGTATGGAATTGGGGTCGCTTAGATGTGATGCGAATGTTTCTGTTAGAAAAAAAGGTGAAAAAGAATTGGGGACTAGAACGGAAACTAAAAACTTAAATTCGTTTAAAGCGGTTATGAGAGCCATTGAATATGAAACAAATAGACAAATTGAAGTGATTGAAAATGGTGGAAGAGTTGTTCAGGAAACTAGACTTTGGGATGAGGAAAATGCTGTAACTAAGCCAATGAGAAGCAAAGAGGAAGCTATGGATTATAGATATTTCCCTGAGCCAGATTTGCCTACACTTGTAATTTCTGACGAAAGATTGGAAAAAGTAAAAGGTGAAATGCCAGAATTTGCTGATGAAAAAGCGAGAAGATTTGTAAATGAGTATAAATTACATGAAATGGAAGCTGCAACACTTTCTTCAGAACAAGAATTAGCTGAATATTATGAAGAAATTGTAAATGATACAAAAGAGCCAAGACTTGCGGCAAACTGGGTGTTGACAGAAGTTTTGAGAGTATTGAAAGAAAAAAATATTTCGATTTCAGAATTTAATGTAACGCCGAAAAATTTAGGAAAATTAATTAAATTGATTCAAGCGAAAACAATTAGCTCGAAAATAGCAAAAGATGTATTTGAAATTTTATTGACAGAAGATAAAGATCCTGAAATTATCGTAAAAGAAAAAGGATTGGTTCAAATTACTGATGACAGTGCGATTGAGAAAATTGTTGATCAAGTGTTGGCTGAAAATGCACAATCGGTGGAAGATTACAAAAATGGAAAAGATAATGCAATAAAATATCTTATGGGACAAGCTATGAAGTTATCTCGTGGAAAAGCTAATCCACAAATGATAAATAAGCTAATTTTAGATAAGTTAAGTTAATCTTTTGGGATAATTTAGGAGAGAAATGGGAAAAAAAAGTGATATTCTAAACAAAGCTAAACGAAATTTAGAAAATAAAAAAAGTGGAAAAGATAAAAGAATTAATTCCGAGAGTATGTGGAACAAATGGTATATAAGAGTAATGATGCTTTGTTTTGTTCTTTTTATTTACACTTGTATATTAATAGGGAATTTATTTAAATTACAAATATTAAAAGGTGACATGTATAGTGCGCTTGGTGAAAAGCAGTATTCGTCAGAAAATTATATAAAACCTAAAAGAGGAAAAATTTCAACAGACGATGGTCAGCTCTTGGCATATGATGATGAGCAATATGTAGTAATTTTAGATCCTTCTATAATTAAAGAAGAAAACATTGATAAGTTATTAGATATGCTTAAAATGTATATAGAACCTTTGGATGTTGAAAAAGCAAGAGATAGTTATGAAATTAAGAAAAAATATAATAAAAAATATTTGAAACTGGATTATAAAATACAAGAAGACGCTAAACACGCCATTGAGCAAGAAGTTGATGCCGCCACTAAACAAGTGAAAGAAAATAATAAAGGAAAAGACAAGTCCCAGAAAAAGACAAATCCATTTTTGGGAATCGCATTTGAAACTGTTTATACACGAAGATATGAAAATATCAGTGCTTTTCAAGAAACAGTGGGATTTGTAAATAATGAAAATGATGGTATTTATGGAGTTGAAAAATATTATGACAAGGAACTTGCTGGAGAAATGGGAGTTGTTAAAGGTTCTTTAAAAATACCTGAACCTTTTTTGAAGTTTTCGAATATAAAAAATAAAGGTGAGTCTAAACCAGCGAAAGACGGGAATAATATAGTATTGACAATCGACAATAAAATTCAAGATATGCTAGATCGAGAATTGAATAGAACATTTAATGAGTACGATGCAACTTCCACAATGGGAATTTTACTGGAAGTTGAAACTGGTAAGGTACTTGCAATGTCGTCGTATCCAAAATCAAGCGATTATTCAAAAGTGAAGAATCGAACAATTACTGACTTTTTTGAGCCAGGGTCAATATTTAAGCCAATAACGGTATCAATGGGATTGCAGTCGAAGAAAATAAGTGCTGACACAAGATTTCAATTGAATGGTTCAATTCAAGTGCAAGATAGGGTCGTTAGAGATCACGATGATACAGCTTTGGGAAATTTAAGTTTAGCAGATGTAATAGCTCATTCATCCAATGTCGCAATGGTAAAAATTTCACAAAAATTAGACAGAGCAACTTTTTATAAATATTTAGCAAGCGTTGGACTGGGTTCAAAAACAGGAATTGACACTTCTGCGGAAATGACAAAGAAACTTTTGAGTTTAAAAGATTTGACAGAAGTGAGAAAAGCGAATGTGGCATTTGGTCAAGGTATTGCGATGACTCAGATTCAGATGTTAATGGCGCTTAATACTGTAATAAACAACGGAAAACTTATGAAACCTTACATAGTTGACCGAATAGAAGATGAAAATGGAAATATTGTCAAAAAAAATAATCCGATTGTGTTAAGAAAAGTTTTTAGCGATGAAGTTTCAAGATTGAACAGAAGCTACATGGAAGCCGTTGTCAGCCGTGGAACAGGGAAAGATGCGCAAATTCAAGGTTATCGTGTAGGTGGTAAAACTGGAACGGCACAAAAATCTGGAAAAGGCGGTTATCAAAAAGGTCGTTATTTCAGTTCATTCTTCGCATTTTTTCCAGTGGATCGTCCTAAATATGCGTTGCTTATCACCATAAATGAGCCAAAGGGTAAAAATTATTATGGAGCTTTAGTGGCATTGCCGTCGGTAAAAAAAGTTTTGACAGAATTAATTAACTATAAGCGAATAGGTCCTGACGGAGAAACAAAAGTTGAACCTTCGGTAAAAGAAACAGTGATTGAAGAAAATAAAAAAGATTTAAATGAAATTAAAACAATGTTTTCTAAAAATGTTATGCCGGATTTAAAAGGAGTTGTATTAAGAGATTTTTATTCAATTTATCCACAAGGAAAATATCCGAACTTTAAAGTATCTGGAAGTGGAAAAGTTGTGGATCAGTATCCAAAAGCTGGAGAAAAAATTGATAGCAAGACAAATATTAAAATATATTTTCAGTAAAATTTATAAAAAATAAAAAAAATTAGTGAGGTAAAATTGATGAAAAAGTTAATTTTTATGTTATTTATGATTTTTTGTGTGATGTCATTTTCGGCGATAGATAAAGGAGTAGCCGTAGTTAGAAATGATGATTACAGCGCCACATATTTGATAACATCAGTTAGCCGTGGAAAATTGGCGGATAAACTTTTCGGCTGGAAAAAAGGCGGTGATCTTTCTCAAAAAATTTATTCAAATTTAAGAGATGCTTCAAAAATAGAATTTATAATTGAAAAAAATGAAGAAAGTGCAGTTTTGGGAGCGTTAAAATTATTTGAAAAAAATGGATTTTCAGGAGAAATTACGATTACAGAAATTGCAAAAATAGAAAATATAAATTTGAGAAATATTGCAACAAAAAATAACTGGACTTATAAAGTTTATAGCTCACCAGAGGAAATCGAAGGAAATGTAAATCTTGAAGGTGGCTCTGATACAAAAGCAAATTTTGTAAAAATGCTTTTAAAAAATGTGAAATCTAAATTGTAAATTTAAAAATTTTTATCATAAATAGGTTAATAATAATTATTATTGACCTATTTTAGTTTGCTAAAATAAAATAAATATATTATAATAAAAATAAGTAAAATTGGATAAAAAATATTTTTTTGAAAAGGAAAAAGAAGAAAAAAATGAAAAAAGGTATTGGAAAAGCACACAGTAAAATTATATTGCTGGGAGAACATTCTGTTGTTTATGGTTATCCTGCGATTGCAGTTCCGCTAAAAAATATTGAAATTGAATGTGAGATTTTAGAGAGCAAGACAAATTTTTGCTGTAATGAAAATGATACTCTTTCAGTTGCAATTTTTACGGCACTAAAATATTTGAAAAAAGAAAAAGAAAAAATAAAATATAGCATAAAATCAGAAATTCCCACAAAAAGAGGAATGGGTTCGTCAGCGGCAGTGAGCATTGCGGCTGTTCGAGCAGTATTTGACTATTTTAATCAAAAAATCGAAACTGATTTGCTAGAAAAATTGGTAAATGTTGCAGAAACTACAGCACATCAAAATCCAAGTGGACTGGACGCCAAAACTTGTCTGAGTGAAAAGCCAATAAAATTTATAAAAAATAAAGGATTTTCATATATTGATATAAATTTGGGAGCATATTTAGTTATTGCAGATTCGGGAATTTATGGAAATACAAGAGAAGCTGTGGAAAAAGTGAGAAATTTGGGAGAAAATGCAAAAGAGCCGTTAAAAAATTTGGGAGAACTTACAGAAAAATTTGAAAGTTTGATAAAAAATAAATTTGAAACTGAAAAAGTAAAAAAAATCGGACAAATAATGACAAATGCGAATGACGAATTGAAAAAAATAGGCGTTACAATTGAAAAAACGGAGATGCTTGTAGAAAAAGCGTTGGAAAATGGAGCAAGTGGTGCAAAAATTTCAGGTGGTGGACTGGGAGGCTGTATTATCGCACTTTGCAAGTCACAAAAAATTGCAGAAAAAGTAAAAAAAATATTGATTGAAAATGGAGCAATCAATATTTGGATTGAAAAAATTTGAGAATAAATTTAAAAATAAAAAATAAAAAAATTTAAGATGGAGAAAATTTGAGATGGAAAAGGTAAAGTCGTACGCAAATATAGCGATTATAAAATACTGGGGAAAAAAAGATAAACAAAAAATGATACCTGCGACAAGCAGTATTTCATTGACTTTAAAAGATTTGTATACGGAAACGGAAATTGAATTTGTGGATGAATTTGAAATAAAAAAAGAAATTGAAAAAAATGAAAAGAAATTTTCTGGAATTAGAGATTTATTTTATTTAAATGGTGAGTTGCAAGATAAAAATCACACTGAAAAAATTAGTAAAGTAGTGGATTTATTTAGAGCAAAATCAAATGAAAAAAATAAAAAAGTAAAAATCAAAACGACAAATAATATGCCAACAGCAGCGGGACTTTCTTCAAGTTCAAGTGGATTATCAGCTGTAATAAAAGCGTGTAACAAGTTATTCAAAAAAATTTATCACAGGAACAGTTAGCACAAATTTCTAAATATGGTTCGGGTTCTTCTGCCAGAAGCTTTTTTGGACCTGTCGCCGCTTGGGACAAGGATAGTGGAGAAATTTATAAAGTGAAAACTGATTTGAAATTGGCTATGATTGTTTTAGTTTTAAGCAAGAGTAAAAAAGATGTGTCAAGTCGGGATGGAATGGAGCGTTGTGTAAAAACTTCGACATATTTTAAAGAGTGGGTAGAACAATCAGAAATTGATTTTGAAAATATGAAAAAGTATTTGCAAGATAATGATTTTGAAAAAGTTGGGAAATTAACTGAAGAAAATGCACTAAGAATGCATAAGACGACTGAAACATCAAATCCGCCATTTTCATATTTTTTGCAGCAAACTTACGAAGCTATGGAATTTGTTAAAAATTTGAGAGAGAAAAATAACGAAAAATGCTATTTTACAATGGATGCTGGTCCGAATGTAAAAGTTCTTTGCTTGGAAGAAGATTTGGAGAGATTGGCAGGAATATTTTCTGAAAAATATGAAATAATTATGAGTAAAACTGTTGAATTGTAATATTTTAGAGTTATAAATAAAGAAAGGGGAAATTTTTTTGGGAATTATAAGAATTTTGGATGAAAGTGTGTCTAATGTCATTGCGGCTGGGGAAGTTGTGGAAAATCCAGCTTCGATGATTAAAGAGATGATTGAAAATTCTTTGGATGCCAAAGCTACGATGATTAAAATCGAAGTTTTTAAGTCGGGAGTCGATGTCAAAATTAGTGATAATGGGATTGGAATGGATAAAGATGATACACTTTTATCGGTAGAGCGACATGCCACTTCTAAAATTTTGAAAAAGGAAGATGTGTTTAATTTGACGACATACGGATTTCGTGGAGAAGCACTTTCTTCGATTGCAGCTGTTTCAAAGCTGACAATTTTGACAAGGACAAAAGATAGTTCGGTTGGATATAAAATTTCAAGTTATGGCGGAGTTGTGAGAAATTTTGAAGAAGTTTCAAAAAATGTCGGAACGGAAGTGGAAGTGCGAGATTTATTTTACAACACTCCTGCAAGAAAAAAATTTTTGAGAAAAACTTCTACGGAATATTCCAAAATTAGAGAAATTGTGCTAAAAGAAGCACTTGCAAATAGCGATGTTTCATTTTCATTGGATTTGGATGGGAAAAAAATTCTTCGGACAAGTGGAAATGGAATAGAAAATACGATTTTGGAGTTGTTTGGAAAGTCAGTTTTAAAAAATTTAAAAAAATTTGAGTATGGATATTTGGGAAATGTGGAAATTTTGAGAAGTACAAAAGATTTTTTGTTCACTTTTGTGAATAATAGATATGTGAAATCGTTGACAATTGAAAGAGCAATAATAGATGGTTACTATACAAAACTTATGAAAGGAAAATATCCTTTTGCTATAATTTTTTATAATACTGACCCAAAAGAAATTGATGTCAATGTTCATCCGTCTAAAAAAATAGTCAAATTTTCCAATGATAAAATCGTTTACAGTGAAATAAAATCAGCTATAGATGACTTTTTTTACTACGCTGACAGAGAAAATTGGCAACCAAATATTAATTTGATTAAAAAAAATATAAATTTGAACGAGAAAAAAGAAATGAAAGATGATTTATTTTCTGATGAAGTTCCAAAAATTGAAGAAAACAAATTTTTTAGCCTTGAAACTTTTGATGGGAAAATTCAAACTGAAGAAAAAAATCAAGAAAATCAAAAAAATAAGCGAACAGAAGAATATGAAAAAAATAAAGAAAATAAAGAAGAAACTGAAATAAAAAAAGAAAATTTAAACAAATTTTTTCAAAATAGTGAAAAATTTGAAAAAATTGAAAAAGATGAAGAACATGAAAAAAAAGATGGAAAAAATGGAAAAGTTGAAAAAAATCAAGAAATTGAAGAAATTAAAAAAATTTTTGAAATAGAAAAAAATTCAAAAATTGGAGAAAATATAAATTATGATTTAAATAAATTTTCTAAAAAAGATAAAAATAAAAATTTTGAAATTAAAAATAATGAAACTTTGGAAATTAAACAAGAAAAAAACTCGAATTATAAAGTTGGGACATTTGAAAAATTTGAAGGAGAAAAAGTTGTCTATGATATTTTAGGACAGATTTTTGACACTTATATTTTGGTTAAAAGAAATGATGAACTTGAAATTTATGACCAGCACATAATTCATGAGAGAATTTTGTACGAAGAGTTAAAAGAAAAATTTTATGGAAAAAAAATTGATTCAACTCAGCTTTTGATTCCAAAAAAAATGGAAGTTACTTCGATTGAAAAAGAAATTATATTTGAAAATATTGAGATTTTTAACAATTTTGGTTTTGAAATTGACGAATTTTATGAAAATGAGATTTTAATTCGAGCAGTGCCAGTTTTTGACTTTAGAGAAAGTTGTGAAAATGTTTTTGAAAAATTGTTGAATGATTTGAAAAATGAAGTTGAAATAAAAGATTTAAGAGAAAAAATTATTATTTCGATGTCTTGCAGAGGTGCAGTAAAAGCTGGACAAAAGTTATCTTTTGACGAGATGCAAAATATGGTGAGAAGAATACACGAAGTTGGGAAATACACTTGTCCCCACGGTCGACCAATCATTGTAAAACTTACTAAGAATGATTTGGATAAAATGTTTGGGAGAAGAAAATAAAATAATTGACAATGAGGGGAAAATATGATAAGAATTAATATAGTGTGTGTTGGAAAAATTAAAGAAAAATATATAAAAGATGGAATAGAAGAATTTTTAAAAAGGTTGTCAAAATATGCAAAATTGGATATAATTGAATTGAGCGAAGAAGATGACAATAAAGGCGTAAAAAATGCCATAGATATTGAAACAGAAAGAATAATAAATATAATTGAAAAGAAAAATTATTCTTATAATATTTTGCTGGATTTATCTGGAAAGATGCTGACTTCTGTGGAAATGGCACAAAAAATTGAAAAAATTTCACTCACAAATAGTGAAATTAATTTTATAATCGGTGGCTCGAACGGAGTGGCGGATAAACTTAGAAAAATTGTTGATTTTAGATTGGCATTTTCTAATTTTACATTTCCGCATCAATTGATGCGACTTATATTAGTTGAACAAATATATAGATGGATTTCAATAAATAATAATATAAAATATCATAAATAGTGGAGGAAGTTATGTATTCGGCTGGTGAAGAATTTGAGAGATATAACGAAGAAAATGAATTGGAGAGTTTTACTTGTATTGCAAATGTCAATGCTGACGGCAAGGAATACTTGGTATGTGATGATGAAACTGGAGAAAAAAGAATTTTTTTGTATGACAGTATTGAAGAAGAATTAAAAGATTTGGATGAAGATGAGCAGGAGCGGATTTTAGAAATCTGGGACGAGGAATATTATGGCTCTGATAAAGATTATATGTACTGGAATGAAGATTTTGGGGAATATGATAAAGAAGGAGATTTTGAAGAAAAAATTGATGAAAATGATTTTGGAATACTGGATGGCGAAGACGATGAATTTTTGGAAGTGGATGTTGAAGATGACGACGATGAAGAAATTGACGAAGATTTGGATGAATTTCTGGATGAATTTTTGGATGAATAATAAAAAAATTAAAAAGGGAAAATTATGAAAATAAAAATAAAAAGTTTCGATAAATTTTCACAAAATTATGAAAAAGAATTTGAGCTTATAAAAGTGACAGATTTGGACAAGAAAAAAGAATATCATTATAGCGATGAATATGGAATTTGTAAAATTGTTGATAATCACGATTTTATCGAGATTTATCGCCGTGGAGAAATCAATTCAAAGCAAGTGTTTAAAGTTAGTAAGCATACGCCATTTATTTATATGACAAAACAATTTCATGCAAAATATAAAATTTTTACAAAAAAATTTGAAAAAGAAACTGACAAAATAATGTTAGAATATGATATAATGGATAATGACAATATAATAAATAACATAAAATTAAATATTTATTTTATGAAAAAATAAAAGAAAAACAAAAAAAAGCAAAATAAAATAAAGAAAGGAAAAGTGATGAGTAATCAAAAAAATCAAACACCAAATGACAATGGTATAATAAGAGAAAAATTAAAAAAAGTAGCAGAATTAAAAGAGTTGGGGATTGAACCTTATGGAAGAAATTACGACAAAGTAAATGATATTGCCGAAATTAATAAATATGATGAAACATGTGACAAAGTATTTAAAACAGCGGGAAGAATTGTAGGATTCAGAAGAATGGGAAAAAATGGATTTGGAAAATTGCAAGATCCAACTGGACAAATTCAATATTATGTTAAAAAAGAAGAAGTTGGAGAAGACCAATATGAAATTTATAAAAAATTGGGACTTGGAGATTTTCTTGGAGTTGAAGGATCGTTATTTAGAACTAAAACTGGAGAATTAACTTTAAGGGTAAAATCTTTTGAAGTTTTATCAAAAAATGTAAGACCACTACCAGAAAAATTCCATGGATTAACTAATGTAGAAACTCGTTACAGACAAAGATATGTTGATTTAGTAATGAATAGAGAAGTTATGGAAACTATGAAAAAAAGATTCCAAGTTATTAGATTTTTTAGAAGCTATTTAGAAAAAAAAGGATTTACGGAAGTTGAAACTCCAATGATGCACCCAATCGCAGGTGGAGCAACTGCAAGACCATTTGTTACGCACCACAATGCATTAGATATGGAATTATTCTTAAGAATCGCACCTGAATTATACTTAAAAAGATTATTAGTTGGTGGATTTGAAAAAGTATTTGAAATTAATAGAAGTTTTAGAAATGAAGGAATTTCTGTAAAACATAATCCTGAATTTACAATGATGGAATTGTACCAAGCGTACGCTGATTTTAATGATATGATGGACTTGACAGAAGACTTAATTTCTAACTTGACTTTCGAGTTACATGGAAAATATGAAATTGAATATGAAGATAAAACTATTAATTTAGCTAAACCTTGGAGAAGAGTAACAATGAAAGAAGCTGTAAAAGAATCAACTGGATTTGATTTTGATTCAATTTCAAGTGATGAAGAAGCTGTTGAAAAAGCGAAAGAATTTGGAATTCCTTTAGAAAAAGATAAAACTTATACAAAATTTGGAATTTTAAATTTATTCTTTGAAGAAAAAGTGGAAGAAACATTAATTAATCCAACATTCATAACAGAATATCCAAAAGAAATTTCTCCACTTTCAAAAAATCAAAAAGGTGAAACTGAATGGGTTGACAGATTTGAATTGTTTATTTCTGGAAGGGAATTTGCAAACGCATATTCAGAATTAAATGATCCGCAAGATCAAAAAGAAAGATTTGAAGAACAGGTTAAACTAAAAGAAGCGGGAGATGACGAAGCTCAAGGAATGGATTTAGATTATATAAGAGCGCTGGAATATGGAATGCCGCCTGCAGGAGGTCTTGGAATAGGAATAGACAGACTTGTTATGTTACAGACAAATTCTGCGTCAATTAGAGATGTTATTTTATTTCCGACTCTTAGAAAAGAAGATATTGATTTATAAATTATTTAATAAAAAAATATTATTTAATAAAATTTTTTCTCACTATATTAATTTTGGATAGTGAGTTTTTTTATTTTATTTTTTAAATAAAAATAATTTTGAAAATATAAAAAAATATTGTATAATTTACACATAAAACATAAAACATAAAACAAAAACTAAAATAATAAATTAAAACAGAAAGTGGGAAAAATGGGAAAAAAATCAGAATTAATAAGAGGGACAAGTAAATGTGCCAGATTTTTTGTCTGTGATACAACACAAGTTGTAAAAGATGCGCAAAGTAAGCATGGACTTGATGCGATTGCAACAGTTAATTTTGGGAAACTGCTCACTGCTGCGGCTATGATGGGAAAAGATTTGAAAGTGGAAGATGGAGTAGTTTCGGTGGAAATAAGCGGTGATGGAGCTTATGGAAAAATGGTTGCAACTGCGAATATGAAAGGCCATGTAAAAGGATATGTCGGAAATTCTTCAAATGCTAAACTTATTGACAAAGATGGAAATTTCGTGAGAGATGAAAAAGGGAGAATTAAACTTATTGGCGATGGAATAATGCAAGTTAGAAAAGATATTGGATTAAAAATGCCTTTTTCTGGAATGGTTGCGCTAGAAAATCAAGATATAGCAGACATTGTTGCAAGTTATTTTTTACAGTCGGAACAAATAAAGTCAGTTGTTGCACTTGGAGTAAAACTTAACGAAGATGGAAGCGTGAATCGTGCAGGAGGTTATTTAATTCAGCTTCTTCCTGGTGTAGAAGATACTTTTATAGATAAACTGGAAGATAAACTGAAACAAATCAGAAGTATCACAGAGTTATTAAACGGCGGATTTAGTCTTGAAAGAATAGTTGAGCTTTTGTATGAAGATATTTCGGTGTTTGAAGAAACTGAAGATGTTGATGGAAATCATAAAAAGAAGTATGTTGAAAATTTTGAAATTTTGGAAAAAAGTGAAATTGAGTATAAATGTAACTGTTCAAGAGAAACATTTTTAAAGGGTTTAATTACTTTGGGAAAAGAACAAATTGATGAAATCTTTAAAGAGCAAGGGAAAATTGAAGTGGAATGTCATTTTTGTGGGAAAAAACACCAATTTGAAAAAAAGATTTTGAAGGAGCATTTTAATTTAAAGTAATTAAAAAAGATTTTTAAAAATAAAAAAAATTCATAAATTAATTTTTAAATTTTTTTCGAAAATAAATATTAAATAAAAATAAAGTGAAGTAAAGAAAAATAAGTAAAAAAAACAAAATATAATAAAAAAAATAAAATATAATAAAATATAATAAAATATAATAAAATATAATAAAAAAAGAAAGGATTTAAAAAATGAGTAAAATAAGAGTTGGAGTAATAAGAGGAGGAGTTTCGACAGAAAGAGAAATTTCATTGAAAACTGGAAGTGAAATTGTAGCAAATTTGAATAGGGACAAATATGAAGTGTTTGATATTGTAATTGACAAGGAAAATGAGGTTTTTGAAAAAGTGAAAGATTTAAACCTTGATTTTGTATATATCGCTCTACACGGAGTTTTCGGAGAAGATGGAAGAATACAGGCCATTTTACAAAGTCTTGGAGTGGCTTATAGTGGGCCTGGTGTAATGTCAAGTGCAGTTTGTATGGATAAGGAATTTTCTAAAAGAATTGTTGCAGGATATGGAGTTAGAATTGCAAAATGGATAAGTGTGCGTCGTGGAGAAACTGCGAATTTCGATGAAATAAAAGAAAAATTGGGAGATAAAGTTGTTGTAAAACCAAATAGTGGAGGTTCAAGCATCGGAGTAAGCTTTGTTTCTAATCAAGAAGAACTTGAAGCTGGGTTAGATTTGGTGTTTAGCATGGATAAAGAAGCTCTTATTGAAGAAGTTTTGACTGGAGTTGAAATTAGTGTTCCTGTGATTGACGGGAAAGTTTTTCCAACTATAAGAATCGAAGCACTTGCAGGAGATTATTTTGACTTTGAATCTAAATATGCAAAAGGTGGGGCAAAAGAATATGTCTATGAATTTAGTGAAAAAGTTCAAAATGAAATAAATAAATTTGCAAAAGATAGCTATTATGGATTAAAATGTGAAGGATTTTCAAGAATAGATTTTATGGTAGTAAATGAAGACACGCCTTATTTTATGGAAGTAAATACATTGCCAGGAATGACTGCTGCAAGTTTACTTCCTAAAAGTACAGCATCTCTAGGTTATAATTACGAACAGACATTGGATTTATTAATAAATTCTTCGATTGATGTAGAGAGATAAAATAAAAAATAAATAAAAAGGAGTTAAATTTTAAATTATGATTGGAATTATTGGAGCTGTCGATGAAGAAGCGGATGAAATAAAAAAAGAAATTAAAGATATAAAAGAAGAAGTGATAAGTGGAATTTCTTTTTTCCGTGGAAAATTTAATCAAAAAGAAGTCGTTTTTGTTCAGTCAGGAATCGGAAAAGTTAATGCGGCGATTACTGCGACGCTGTTAATAGAAAAATTTGATGTAAAAACTGTTATTTTTTCGGGAGTTGCAGGTTCGTTAAGTAAAGATTTGAAAGTTGGAGATGTTGTTGCGGGAGTTGATGTTGTTCAGCACGATGTCGATGCTACAGCGTTTGGCTATAAAATGGGACAGATTCCACAGATGAAACAGTGGGCTTTTGAGTCGGATAAAAATCTTTTGGAAAAAGTTCAAAATATAAGTCATAAAGTTGTGTTGGGAAGAATTTTGACAGGGGATCAGTTTGTCAGTAAAAAAGATGTGAAAATAAAACTGGGAGAAGATTTTTCGGCACTTTGTGTGGATATGGAAAGTGGTGCTGTGGCACAAGTTTGTAGCCGTTTAAATGTAAAATTCTTAATAATTCGTTCTATTTCCGATAGCATTACTGATGAATCAGATATGGAATACAATAGTTTTGTAAAATTGGCAGCAAAAAATTCAAAAGAAATTTTGAAAGAAATAATATAAAAATTTATGGAATATTTTAGGAGGAGTAATGAAAGAGAGAATAAAAAAATTACAAAAAGAAAAAGATGTGGCGATTTTAGCTCATTATTATGTAGATGGAGATGTACAGGAGATTGCTGACTATGTTGGAGATTCTTTTTATTTAGCTAAGACTGCGACAAAGCTGAAAAATAAGACCATAATAATGGCAGGAGTATATTTTATGGGTGAAAGCATAAAAATTTTAAATCCAGAAAAAACAGTGTATATGGTTGATATTTATGCCGACTGCCCTATGGCACATATGATAACTATAAAAAAAATAAAAGAAATGAGAGAAAAGTACAATGATCTGGCAGTAGTATGTTATATAAATTCAACAGCTGAAATTAAAGCACATTGTGATGTCTGCATAACTTCATCCAATGCACTTAAAATTGTAAGTAAATTAAAAGAAAAAAATATCTTCATAGTTCCTGATGGAAATTTAGCCTCATATATCGCAAAACAGGTAAAAAATAAAAATATTATTTTAAATGAAGGTTATTGCTGTGTACATAATTTAGTGCATTTAGAAAATGTAAAGAAACTAAAAGAAGAATATCCTAATGCAAAAGTTTTGGCTCATCCAGAATGCAAGGAAGAAATTTTGGAACTAGCAGACTATATTGGGAGTACAAGCGGGATAATTGCTGAGACTTTAAAGGAAGGAGATGAATTTATAATTGTAACTGAAAGAGGAATTAGATTTGAAATATATAAGAAAGCTCCTAATAAAAAATTGCATTTTGCAGATACTTTGATATGCAGAAGTATGAAGAAAAACACCTTGGAAAAAATCGAAAAAATTTTGACGGAAGGTGGAGATGAACTGAAAGTTGATGATGAAATAGCTAAAAAAGCTCTAATTCCTTTGGAAAGAATGTTAGAATTGGCAGGGGATTGAAATGAAAGCTGAAAATTACGATGTAGTTATAATTGGTTCTGGAGTTGCGGCATTGATTTGTGCTTTGACATTAGATGACAGTATAAATATATGCTTAATAACGAAAAAGGAGCTTAAAGACAGTAATTCTTATCTTGCACAGGGAGGAATATCTGTTTGCAGGGGAAAAGAGGATAGAGAAGATTATATCGAAGATACTTTAATTGCAGGCCATTATAAGAATGACAGAAAGGCAGTTGAAATATTAGTTGATGAATCAGAAGAAGCTGTAAAGACTTTGATTGGAATGGGAGTAAAATTTACAGGTGATAAAAAAGGTCTTTTCTATACAAGAGAGGGAGGACACAGAAAATTTAGAATTTTATATTGTGAAGATCGAACTGGTAAATACATAATGGAAAGCCTTATAAAAAAAGTTTTGGAAAAAAAGAACATAAAAACAATAGAAAATTGTGAATTTTTAGATATAGTTGAAGAAAATAATACTTGTCTTGGTATTGTAGCCAAAAATAAAGAAATATTTTCCATAAGATCTAAATTCACAGTTTTAGCAACAGGAGGGATAGGCGGAATATATAAAAATACTACAAATTTTTCTCATATAAGAGGAGATGGAGTAGCAGCAGCTATCAGACATAATATAGAATTAAAGGATATTTCGTATGTTCAAATACATCCAACGACATTTTATACAAAAGATAATGAAAGGAAATTTTTGATTTCGGAATCAGTAAGAGGGGAAGGAGCGGTGCTTTTAAATCAGAAGTTGCAAAGATTTACAGATGAGTTAAAACCTAGGGATGAAGTCACAAAAGCAATACTGAAAGAAATGAAAAAAGATAAATCTGAATATGAATGGTTAGATTTTAGCACAATAAAATTAGATATTGAAAAAAGATTTCCAAATATTTATAAACAATTAATAAAAAAAGATATAAATGTATTGAAAGATAAAGTTCCAGTAGTTCCTGCTCAGCATTATACAATGGGAGGAATCAAGGTTAATATGGATTCAAAAACTTCAATGAAAAATTTGTATGCTGTTGGTGAAGTTGCCTGTACGGGTGTTCATGGGCAAAACAGGCTTGCAAGCAATTCATTATTAGAAAGTGTTGTGTTTGGAAAAAGAGCAGCCCGTTCGATTAATATTGAAAATAACATCTCTAATTATAATAATGCGGCAGCAGATAATGCTTTTAAAAATATTGAAAAAGAGGTTTTTGAAATAGAAAATAAAATAAAAGAAAATAAAAATATTATAGAGCAAAGGATAAAAGAAGATGAGTTTGAGAAAAATAGATAAATTTCAAATGGATGATTCAATCAAATTAGCATTAAAAGAGGATATTACTTCAGAAGATGTAAGTACAAATGCAATTTATAAGGATGATAGATTGGCAGAAATTTCTTTATATTCCAAGGGAGAAGGAATTTTGGCAGGACTTGATGTATTTAAAAGAGTTTTTGAGTTAAATGGTTCTCCTGTTTTTACTGAGTATAAAAAAGATGGGGATGAAGTTTTTAAAAAAGATCTGATACTAAAGATAAGAGATGATGTAAAAGCATTGCTATCTTCTGAAAGAGTAGCTTTAAATTATTTGCAAAGAATGAGTGGAATTGCAACTTATACAAAAAAAATGATAGAAGCGCTAGACGATAAAAATATATATTTACTAGATACAAGAAAAACTGTTCCGAATATGAGAATATTTGAAAAGTACGCAGTTGTAGCTGGTGGAGGGCATAACCATAGATATAATCTTTCTGATGCGATAATGTTAAAAGACAATCATATAGATGCCGCTGGTTCAATAACAAAAGCTATAAAACTTGCTAGGGAATATTCTCCTTTTATTAAAAAAATTGAAATAGAAGTTGAAAATTTAGAAGGGGTGGAAGAGGCAGTTAGAGCTGGGGCAGATATAATTATGCTTGACAATATGGATATAGAAACTATTAAAAAGGCTATAAAAATTATACGAAAGAAAGCTGTAATAGAATGTTCTGGAAATATAGACATTAATAATATAAATCGCTTTAAAGGATTGGAGATTGATTATGTTTCAAGTGGGGCTATAACACATTCAGCTAAAATTTTAGATTTAAGTCTAAAAAATTTGAGGTATATAGAATAAGAAAGGGGGTAAATTTTTATGAAAAATAATATTGAAGATATGACACTTAAAGAAGTCCAGTATCTGATTAAAAGAATAGAAAAAGGGACTTTAGATGAAAGCAGAGATAAGGAAGAATCGCAGAAAAAAAAAGAAAATGGACAAAGATTAGTTTTAAAATTAATTGAGGAATTTGGGGAACTGGCTGAAAATATTAGAAAAAATACGAGGTTTGATGGACAAAATATAAAGGGGACGATTGAGGAGGAAGTATTTGATGTATTTTATTATATTGTTGCGATTGCGAATTATTATGAAATTGATTTTGAAAAAATCTTTTATTAAATAGTGCAAGAACACTCACAACTTTAGTCGTGAGATGAATTGCACGAAAATTTTAGTAAGCATATAGGGAAACTTGTATGTAGATACGGAGCAAAACCGTGCAACAAAGAAACTGAACTGCTGGGAACTCTTAAAGCTGGTATAACCACAACATAATACCTTCGTTCAAATATGGTATAAGTGTGAAGGTAGCGAAAGCAGAAAAAATATACTAGATGGTGCAAGGTTAAATCCTAAACATTATGATAATAGACAATCAGCAGCTAAGCCTGAAAAGGAAAGTTCAACGACTATCCCTCGTGAGGGGAGTACAATACAAGCGACTGGTATTGGAAGTGGTTTCGCCTAAGTCCTTGAAACAGGATATGGATAAGATATAGTCTGTGCTTGTTAGAGATAACAAGAGGTTCAAGGCTAATCTCCTTAATTTATTAAGGAGTATATATGCCATGAGAACTGCATAAGTAGTAGCGCACTTATGTGAACGACGCTTCCCACTGTTGTGGGGTTTTAAAAACTTTAAAAATATTTAAAAATAAATAAAAAATATTACTTTTGACAGATAAAATGTAGAATACATGGTATAATATCTCTGATAAAAAGGAGGTGATTATACATGTATTTAACTTTAAAACAACAGGTAAAACATCTTAGTAAAAAAGAGTTTAGGAATTTAAAATATTTATCTCATATAGCCAAGAACTTAACTAATGAAGCTATATATAATATTAGACAATACTATTTTAATAAGAAAAAGTATTTAAGTTATAATGAAAACTATAAAATACTTAAAAATAGTGAAAATTACAAGAAATTAAATTCTAATATGGCTCAGCAAATTCTAAAAGAAGTAGACGGAAGTTTTAAATCATTTTTTGGACTTTTAAAACTTGCTAGGAATGGTCAATATAATTTTAAAGATATAAAATTACCTAAATATCTTGCTAAAGATGGTTTTACAACTCTTGTTATAGGTTTTGTTAGATTAAAAGATGATATGCTGATAGTTCCTTATTCAAATTCGTTTAAGAAAACTCATCAGGAAGTTAAAATTAAGCTGCCACCAGTATTAAAAGACAAGAAGATAAAAGAGATTAGAATAATACCAAAACAACATTCCAGGTACTTTGAAATTCAATATACTTACGAAGTAAAAGAAGTTCAAAGGGAATTAACTAAAGAAAATGCACTAGGAATTGATTTAGGTATAAATAATCTTTGTACTTGTGTTACAAATACTGGAGCATCATTCATAATAGATGGTAGAAAATTAAAATCAATTAATCAATACTATAATAAGATAAATGCAAAATTGCAAAGCATTAAAGATAAGCAAAAGATTAAGCGGACAACATTAAGGCAAAAGAGAATAGCTAGAAGAAGAAATAATCGTATAGAAGATTATCTTTCAAAAGCAGCAAGAATAATTGTAAATTATTGTCTTAATAATGATATAGGAAAAATAATTTTAGGATATAATGAAGATTTTCAAAGAAAATCAAATATTGGAAGTATAAATAATCAAAACTTTGTAAATATACCATATGGAAAATTAAGAGATAAATTAATATATCTATGTAAACTATATGGAATAGAATTTAAACTGCAAGAAGAGAGTTATACATCGAAAGCAAGTTTCTTTGATGGAGATGAGATTCCAATATATGATAAAGAAAATCAAAAAGAATATATATTCAGTGGAAAAAGGATAAAAAGAGGACTATATCAAACAAGTAAAGGCTATCAATTAAATGCAGATTGTAATGGAGCATTAAATATATTAAGAAAAAGTAAAGTTGTGGATTTAAATATCCTATACAATAGAGGTGAGCTGGACACGCCTAAAAGAATAAGGGTAGTGTAAAGCTATCAAACTTCTTAGAAAATTTTTGAATATTTTTAAAAATTTTAGAACCCTGTGACTTTAGTCGTGGGAGGTTCAGTAATTATGGTATTACATTAAAATATTTTTTACTATTTTAAAGAAAGGGGAAAAAATATGAGTTATCGATTAAATCCATATAAAATTTTGAGAAGTGTGGTAATTTTAGCAGTTATTATTTGTCTAGGAGTTCTTGCTTTTAATTTTAAAAAATCTAAAGAATCTGCGACAAATGAAATAAAAAAAGATGTTAAAGTCAGAGGAAAAAATTTTTTCAAATCAAAAGATTATAAAAATAATTTGACTTTGCCAAAAGAAAATATTCAAGAAAATAATAAAAATGTCATAAACGATATAAAAACTAATGACAACAAGACAAAAAATGTAGATTTGCAAGATATAAAAAAAGATGACGCCAATAAAAAAATTGAAGATGAAAAAAAGAACCAAGAAAAGGCTAAAGAGCAGCAAAAAAATAATCAGCAGGAAATAGAAAAACAAAAGCAAAAGGCGAAGGAAGAAGCGGCAAGAATTGAAAAGGAAAAAGCTCAAAAAGCAAAAGCCGTGGCAGAACAGAAAGCAAAAGCTGAAGCTGCAAAAGGTCCTAAAAAATATATTCAAGTGGCATCTGTAAAAACAGAAGCTGGAGCTAGAAGCATAACTAAAAAATTAGGTGGAAATTTTTATTATAAAAAAACTGTCGTAAATGGGAAAAAAGCATATGTTGTAATGTCAAACATGACAAATGACCAAGCAAAATTAAATTCTATGCAAAAAACTGTTAAATCTAAATACGGCAGCGACTATATGATAAGAGGCGGAGGAAAATAAAAAAAAAGAAGGTGAACAATGAAAAAAAACTTTAGAGGAAATATTACACCAGAAGAAATTGTTGAAAAAATTAAAAATTCAAAAAATATTGTGCTGACAGCTCACATAAATCCTGACGGAGATGCGCTTGGTTCACTTTTAGCATTTTATTTTATGATAAAAAAATTTGACGATAAAAAAAATATTCAAATTGTGGTAGATGACAAATTGCCAAAATATATGCGCCATTTTGAAGATACAAAATTTATTTTAAGTTATGAGAATTTTTTACAAAAAAATGACTTAAAAAATAAAAAAAATGATCTTTTCATAAGTTTGGACTGTGCAAATGAAGAGCGCTATCAAAAATCTGTGGAAATAAAAAAACAAAGTGAAAATTCAATAAATATTGACCATCACATAAGTAACACAGAACATGCCGAATTCAACTACATAGAAGATATTTGCAGCACTTGTGAACTTTTATATCAGTTTTTGGAAATATTTGGCATTGAATTAGATAAAAGAATTGCAAAATATTTGTATCTTGGAATAATCAATGATACAGGAAATTTTAGGCATGACAATGTCACAGAGCACACATTTTTTGTCTGTTCTAAATTAATTGGTGCGGGAGCAAATAATCATAAAATTGCCAACATAATTTTTGCCGTCAGCGAGAAAAAAATAGACTTTTTCGGAGAAGTTTATAAAAATAAAAAAATTGATCATAACTACGGCTTTGCATATTATTATTTGACGCAGGAAAAGATGAAAGAGCTGGGAATTGAAAAAGACGACACCGATGGAATTGCTGAAATGCTTTTAAAAATTGAAGGTATGGAAATTTCGCTTTTTGCAAGAGAAGAAATTGACGGTTCGATAAAAGGAAGTTTTCGTGCAAATGATAAATACAATGTAAATGAATTGGCACAAAACTTTGGCGGTGGAGGTCATATAAAAGCTGCAGGATTTAGAACTGAGCTGACTTTTGATAAAATTATTGAAAAAGTGTATGAAAAATTTAAATTTTTTGAAAAATAAAAAAAAGGGAAATAAATTATGTTTAATATGTTTAATTATCTAAAAATAAAAGGTTTTACAAATGATGAATTAGTAAGTCAATTTGAAAAAATAGAAGAGATGAATCAAAAGATTAATAATATTTTGGATGAAAAACCAAATGCAATATTAAAAAAAATTGACTTTAGTTATTTGGACGAAGAAAAGACAAAGTTAAATTTTGAAATAAATATAGATATTATAAACAGGTAAAATGGGAAAAGTGATATGAAAAAAAATAATTTAAAAAGAAATATATTAATAGCATGTTTTAGTTTAGTTGTAAGCTGTTCATATGTTGGAGTGAGGACAGTTCCAGATTCGGCAGTTGTTTCAAGAGATACAGTCGTCGAAAATAGCATTTTAGAAATAAAAGATAAATTTGGCGAAGAAATAAAATCACAAGATGTGGGAATTTATAAAAAAGGTTTTGGAAACTGGAAAGTAATTTTATATGGTGAAAATGCTTATTATGAAGTGAGAGTAAGTGAAGATGGAAAAATTGTTTCAAGTAGAGTTTTGAAATATAAATAAAATAAAAAATAGAATTTTTAGGAATTACTTCTAATTTTAAATTAGTAGTAGCTCCTTTTTTTCTATTTTTTAAATTCTTTTATTTAAATTTTTTTATTTAAGAAATAGCGACACAATTTTTAAAATACAAAATGTAATTCCACTCGCAATAACAGGTCCTGCCGCAATTCCTCGCAAAAATACAACTCCGATTATTGTTCCTGCAATTAAAGTAACTGTAATTTCTGGCTGATTTGACAAGAGAGACAAACCTTTTGCAGATAAAAGTGACACTAGAATTCCACTAAAAATTGTAATCCATCCAATTGGAGATTTAAAGGCGTTAAATAAGTGATAAAATCTAACTTCTCCTGTGGCAATCGGAATTAAAATCGCAATTGTAATGACCAAGACTCCCCAGTTTATTCCATTTTTTCTAAATTGTGTAATAAATTTTTCAATATCCAAAAATTTAAAATTATAAAATTTTGAAATATCGAATAAAATTTTTAGAATTATTACAAAAACAGTTGCATATACAATAGATTTATTAAATTTTATAGTTCCAACTAATAAAATTAAGATTAAAAATATATAACTTTCCAAAATAAATTCTCCTCTCAAAAAAATCTTTTCTTTAAAGTATAACACGAAACTTTTGTTTTCTCAACAAAAAAATTTTTTTGCTTTAATTATTTTTTAACAATTGCTTTTTAAAAAAAATGGGATATACTTATATTATAAGATAAAAGAAGGAGTTGATTGGAATGAAAAAATTAGCAATTTTTCTAATTTTATTAATTGCAGCTTTTAGTTGTTCTAAGGAAAATAGAGAAAATAAAGTTGAAAGAGTTTCAAAGGTGGATTCAGGGAATTTTACTGAGGTTCAAACTTCGAAAAATCAGAATAATGATGAGAATAAATCTCAAAGTAAAAAAATTTCTTACGAAAAAGAAAGACAAGACGAGGATAAAACACAAAGAGATAATTTGGATAAAAAATCAAGTGGAAATTATGCAAAAGAATTAGAAAGTAAAATGGAAAAATTGGAAGAAGAAATGCAAAGTAAATTGGATTCGGGTGTGACTTCTGAAATGGTAAATGCAAATAATGAACTTTATGAAGCTTGGGACAAAGAATTGAACAAAGTGTATAAACTTCTTATGGAGAGATTGCCGAGTGATAGAAAAGAAAAATTAAAAAATGCACAGAGAGCTTGGATAAAAAGTAAGGAAGAAAAAGCAAATGAAGCTGCAAAAGAAGCCAATGGAGGAACTTTGGCGGGTGTACTGCATTCAGGTACAGCAGCTAGCTTGACAAAGGATAGAGCAATTGAACTTGCAAAAATGTACGATAATTTAAAATAGTAAAAATTAAAAAAGACTGGACTATAACCGGTCTTTTTTAGTATAATAGATATATATTAAATAATAAAAAATATTGAAAGGATAGAAAAAATAATGAGATTATCGAAAGCATTTTTAAAAACATATAAGGAAGCACCAAAAGAGGCAGAAGTAATAAGTCATAAATTGATGTTGAGAGCTTCTATGATTAGACAATTGACAAGAGGAGTTTACAGCTATTTGCCATTGGGATATAAGGTTTTGAAAAAAATTGAGAATATTGTTAGAGAGGAAATGGATAGAGCTGGGTCACAGGAAATTTTAATGCCAGTGTTGCAGCCAGCTTCATTGTGGGAAGAGTCTGGAAGATGGTTTGCTTATGGTTCAGAACTTATGAGAATGAAGGATAGAAATGAGAGAGAATTTGCGTTGGGACCTACGCATGAAGAAGTTGTTACGGATATTGTTAGAAATACAATTACTTCGTATAAAGAATTGCCATTTAACTTGTATCAAATTCAGACAAAATTTAGAGATGAAATGCGTCCAAGATTTGGTCTTATGAGAGGAAGAGAGTTCTTAATGAAAGATGCCTACAGTTTCCATTTAACAAAAGAATCGTTGGATGAAGAATTTTTGAATATGAAAAATGCATATTCTAGAATTTTGGAAAGAATGGAGTTAAAATTTAGAGCGGTTGATGCGGATTCTGGTTCGATTGGAGGAGACGCTTCAAATGAATTTATGGTACTTGCTGAAAATGGAGAAGACGATATTTTATACAGTGACTCATCAGATTATGCTGCAAATGTTGAAAAAGCTACGAGTATCATTGAATTGAAGGAAAGTTCAGAGGAAAAATTGCCAAAAGAATTAGTTGAAACGCCTAATACTAAGACAATTAAGGAATTGTCAGAATTTTTGAATATTCCAGAGGAAAAAACTGTTAAAGCGGTTATGTTGAAGGAAGTATTGGAAGATAAAGTAAATTATGTGTTGGCACTTATTCGTGGAGATTTGGATGTAAATGAAATTAAATTGAAAAATGCAGTGAATGCTTCGATGGAATTGGAAATGATGACTGAAGAAGAATGTGAAAAATTTGGGATTGTTCCTGGATTTGCGGGATCTTATGAGAAAAAAGAAGGACTTACAGTTGTTATTGATGAAACTGTAAAATATGTGAGAAATTTTACATTGGGAGCAAATAAAAAGGATTATCATTTTATTAATGTTAATTTGGAAGATTTGCATTATGATGTAGTTGCTGATATTAGAACGGCTAGAGCGGGAGATATTTCGCCAGATGGAAAAGGTGTGTTAAAAATTGCTCGTGGAATGGAAGTTGGACACATTTTTAAATTGGGAGATAAATATTCAAAAGCGTTAGATGCAAAAGTTTTAGATGAAAATGGTAAACAGCAAGTAATCCAAATGGGATGTTACGGAATTGGTGTTTCAAGATTGATGTCGGCTGTAATTGAGCAAAAACACGATGACTTTGGAATTATTTGGCCAAAATCGATTGCACCGTATATTGCAGATGTGATTATTGCTAATGTAAAAGATGAAACACAAGTAAATGTTGCTGAAAGAATTTATGAGGCGTTGAAAAATGAAAATATAGATGTTGTTTTAGATGACAGAAATGAGAGAGCAGGATTTAAGTTTAAAGATGCTGACTTAATTGGATTCCCGCTTAAAATTGTAGCTGGAAAAGGTGCAGCTAATGGAATTGTGGAAGTTAAAGATAGAGCAACTGGAGAAAGCGTTGAAGTTAAGGTTGAGGAAGTTGTTAATTTTGTGAAAGAGTTTTTGGCTAAATAAATTTATCTGAAAATAAAAATTTTATTTTTGTAAATTATATTTTTTGTAAAATTTTTCCAAAAAACAAAAAAAATTCTATGAAAATATAAAGAAATGTAGTATAATTTAAGTAGCAATTATGTAATAAAAATAAAAATAAAATTAAAATAAATGGAAGAGAGGCTGACAAGATGGATAAAAGATCAAAAGTAACAGCGATGTTATCTGTGCTATTAGTTTCGGCACCAACTACTGCAAAAAAAATAACAACTTCAAATTTAAGAGACAATGCTATGAGAACGGATGCTGTCGAAGTTGACAATACAAATTCTGAAAATGTAGAAAATTATGTAACTGAAACAAAAAAATCTGAAGGAGATTTACTTGTATTAGATACAAATAAATTAAAATTTGATTATAACAGTGCAAATATAAAAGATGAATATAATCCAATACTGGAAAAAGTAAAAAAATATATTGAAGAAAAAAATTTAAAAGTTTCAATTATTGGATATACAGATTCAAAGGGGACAAAGAGTTACAACAAAGAATTATCACTTAGAAGAGCTGAAAGCGTTGAAGAAAGATTAATTGATTTGGGACTTTCTCCTGAAAGAATTATTGAAACAGTTGGAAAAGGAGACAGTAATCCTATCGCATCAAATGATGATGAAGATGGAAGAGCTAAAAATAGAAGAATTGAAATAAAAATCAATAAAAATCAAAGTTAAAAAAATAAAATAAAATAAACTATTCTTTATAAAATATGAATAGTTTATTTTATTTATTATTATTATTTTTAAATTTATTTATAATTTTTTAGAAATTTCTCTAATTTTTTCTTTTTTTATTTCAAGCCGTATTTCTAATTCATTCATCCATACAAGTGGATCTTTTGGATTGACAAGTCTTTTTATGTTATCTTTTTTCGTATTTTCATCCGTCCAAATAAGTTTTGTTATAGCTCCAGCTCCAATCCCAATAATCGTCTTATTTTCTTCAATCATTTCAATGTTGTAAATAGATTCACAGTTTTTAAGCGAGTATCCCAGATTTTCTCCCCACTGAAAACTGTTTTTCTGGCGGTACATATAATAAGGGAAAAGTCCTTTATTTTCAGTAATTTTAGAAATTTTTTCAAAAATAGTCTTGTAGTCCAAAGTGTCACGATGCTCATAATTCTCTTTATTAAGTTTACTTGCATTTTTTATCGCCAAATTATGAATTGTCAAATTTTTCACATCGTATTTTGCCACTTCGTCCAAAGTATACAAAATATCTTGAGTTGTTTCTTTTGGAAGTCCTAAAATTAAGTCCATATTGATTGAAAGTCCCATTTCTTTAGCTAATTTATAGACTTTGTCAAACTGTTTTCTGTCGTGATAACGATTCACGAGTTTTAGCGTCTTTTCATTAAATGACTGTGGATTTATGCTGATTTTATCCACGCCACCTTGCTTTAAAACCTGCAATTTTTTTTGATTTAATGTATCAATTCTTCCAGCTTCAAATGTAAATTCTTTTAGATGGCTTAAATCGTAATTTTTTTTTATTGTATCAAGTAATTTTTTAATTTCTTCAGCTGACAAAATTGAAGGAGTTCCGCCGCCGATGTAAATTGTATTTATTTTTAAATTAAGTTCTTGTGCAAGTTGTCCAATTTCTTTAGTTTCCTTGTAAATGTCTTCAATATATTCGTCATATCTAGCGGCATATTTTCCTTTTAAAAGATACGCCGGAAATGAGCAGTAAGTGCATTTTGTTGGACAAAAAGCAATTCCAATATAAATTCCGATTGTATCTTTATCGAGATATTTCTGCTGCTTTTTTACAATATTTATCAGCAAATTTCTTTTTTCGTCGCTGACTAAATAAATATCTCTCAAAATTTCTAAAATTTTTTCATAAGAAAGTCCCATTTTCAAAAATCTTCCGACAATTTTTGTAAGTCTTACGCCAATTAAAGTTCCCCATTTGAAATCTTTTTCTTTCTCAAAAATTTTAAAAATAGAAGTTTTTAGCATAACTTCTGCTTGGTCAAAATATTTGTCGCAAATTTTTTCATAGGAAAAAGTAATTTTTTTTAATATGTTTTTTTCTTCAATATTTTTTTCGACATTTTTAATTTTAAAATTTTCACAAATTTCAATTTTTATTTCAGAATTTTTATTATTTTTATAATTATTAAAATTTTTTTCTTTTATCAAAATAGCCACGACATCAATTTTTTCTAGATTTTCAAAAATTTCAAAATAAATATTTTTCTCGGAATTTGCTTTTAAAATATCGTATTCTTCTGGTAAAAGAACTCTCACAAATTCTTCCAATTTATTTTCGTTTACTTTAATATTTGAAACTATCATTTTTTATTTAATCACTCCTGTGAAAAATAAAAGTAAAATAATAATTCCCAAAATAATTCGATAATATCCAAACACTTTAAAATCGTGTTTTTTGATGTAATCCATAAATACTTTTATAACGGCGTAAGCAAAAATAAAGGATAAAACAAATCCAAGTCCAATTAAAAACCATTCTTCCATTGTAAGAACATTTCCAATTTTAACTATCTTTAGCAAAGTTGCTCCAAGCATTGTCGGAATTGCCAAGAAAAAAGAAAATTCTGTGGCAAGGACTCTGTTTAATCCAAGCAAAACTCCTCCAATTATTGTTGCAGCAGAACGAGAAGTTCCTGGAATCATCGCAAGGCATTGAAAAAGTCCAACTCCAAGTGCAAGTGGAATTGTCATTTCTTTGATTGATTTAATTTTTTCTTCTTTTTTCTTTCTTGTTTCAATCCAAATAAGTAAAATTCCATAAAATACAAGCATTATCGAAACAGTTAATGAATTAAAAAATTTCTCTTCAATAATATCATCAAATTTAAGTCCCAAAATCACGGCAGGAATTACAGCAATCACAATTTTTACCCACATTGCAATAATATCCATGCTCTCTTGCTTCGTATTACCTTTCGCAAATGGAAAAATTTTTTTCCAGTAGTAAACGACAACTGACAAAATTGCTCCTAACTGAATTATTATTTTAAAAGCGTCAACAAAAACTTTATTGTCAGATAATTTTAAAAATTGGTCAACAAGTATCATATGTCCAGTACTGCTGACAGGTACAAATTCTGTAAGTCCTTCAACAAGACTTAGTATAAAAACTTTTATAATACTAAAAATCATATATCATTTCCTTTCTAAAAAAATTTTTTATTATTACATAAAATTGTAACATTTTTTTGGCAGTTTTACAACTTTACTGAAAAAAATTAGGAAAATAAATTTGAAAATTTATGAAAAAAAGTGTTGACAAATTTCTTGAAAAGTGGTAGAATAAATTTGTAATACTTACAAAAGTATACAAAATATAAATTTTTAAGGAGTGATAAAAATGTCAAAAACAGTTGAAAAATTAAATCTTTATTTAGCT
Source organism: Leptotrichia sp. oral taxon 218 (assembly GCF_018128225.1). Classification (NCBI taxonomy): domain Bacteria; kingdom Fusobacteriati; phylum Fusobacteriota; class Fusobacteriia; order Fusobacteriales; family Leptotrichiaceae; genus Leptotrichia; species Leptotrichia sp. oral taxon 218. Next base: position 74,091 of record NZ_CP072377.1, read on the forward strand.
AATTTAAATGTGTTATACAGAAAGGTTCAAAATTATCACTGGAATATAGTTGGTTCAGGATTCTTTTCTGTTCACGCAAAATTGGAAGAATATTATAATGGATTAAATACACAAATTGATGATGTTGCTGAAAGAATTTTAGCAATTGGTGGTCGTCCTTTAGGAACATTAAAAGACTACTTAGAAGTTTCTACAATTAGTGAAGCTAAAAATGAAGCAATTTCTATTGCTGACGCAGTTGCCGATGTTAAAAAAGAATTTGAAGCAATGTTAAAATTAGTAAAAGAAGTAAAAGAAGTTGCTGATGAAGAAAATGATTACGGAACATCTGCATTAGTTGATGAATATATCAGCACATATGAAAAAGATTTGTGGATGTTAAATGCTTATTTAAAATAATTTCTTTTAATTAAAAATTTTACAAAATTATTCAAAAATTCATTACTATACTTTAAATTTGAGAGAAAATCTGAATGTTGATTTTCTCTTTTTTTTAATTTTAATTTTTAAATTTTTTTGATAAAAAAATCTAATTTTTATTTCAAAATATTAAATTTTTTCAAAAATTATAAAACTTTAATAAAAAATAAATTTTCAAATCTTGAAAAAGATAAAGAAATATGTTATTATATTATGAATGATAAAAATAAATAATCATAGTTATATATAGAAAGGAGAAATAAATAATGGCAAAAAAAGATTTACATCCTGCATACAATTTTGTAGTGTTTGAAGATACTAGTAATGGAGACAAATTCTTAACAAAATCAACAAAAACTTCTAAAGAAACAACTACTTTTGAAGGAAAAGAATATCCTGTAATAAAAGTTGCAACAAGTTCAACTTCTCATCCATTCTTTACTGGAAAATCTAAATTCGTTGATGAAACTGGAAGAGTTGATAAATTTAAGAAAAAATACAATTTATAATTTGAATTATAAAAAAAATAAAAGCAGAGGTTTTTTACTCTCTGTTTTTTTTTGAATTTTTTAGAAAAAATTGAAAAATAGGAGAAAATAAATGGAAAAACCAATAAAATATGAATTGGAAAAAAAGGATAAAAATGCCAGAGCTGGTGTAATTTCAACTCCGCACGGAGAAATTAAGACTCCTGTATTTATGCCAGTTGGAACTCAGGCAACCGTTAAAGCTATGACGAAAGAAGAATTAAAAGAAATCAATTCTCAAATAATTTTGGGAAACACTTATCATTTGTATTTAAGACCTGGAGATAAATTGGTAAATGATTTTGGTGGATTACATGGCTTTATGAATTGGGATAGACCGATTCTTACGGATAGCGGCGGATTTCAAGTTTTCAGCTTGGGAGATTTGCGGGATATAAAAGAAGAAGGAGTTAATTTTCGTTCGCATATAGACGGCTCAAAACATTTTTTATCGCCGGAGAAATCTATTGAAATTCAAAATAACTTGGGAAGTGACATCATGATGGTTTTAGATGAATGTCCTCCGGGACTGTCTTCTAGGGAATATTTAATTCCATCAATTGAGCGGACTACAAGATGGGCAAAAAGATGTATAGCTGCTAATAGAAATAAAGAAACACAAGGGCTTTTTGCAATTGTCCAAGGTGGAATTTATGAGGATTTGAGGGACAAAAGTTTTAATGAGTTGTTTGAGATGGATGATAATTTTTCAGGATATGCGCTTGGAGGACTTGCAGTTGGAGAGCCTAGAGAAGATATGTACCGAATTTTAGAATATATCACGCCAAAGTTGCCGGAGAATAAACCTAGATATTTGATGGGTGTTGGAGAGCCTGTGGATATGTTAGAAGCTGTGGAAGATGGGATAGATATGATGGATTGTGTTCAACCGACAAGACTTGGAAGACATGGGACAGTTTTCACAAAATATGGAAGATTGGTTATAAAAAATTCATCTTATTCGAGAGATGACAGACCACTTGACGAGGACTGTGATTGCTATGTTTGTAAAAATTATACGAGAGCCTACATAAGACATCTTTTTAAGACTGGAGAAATTTTGGGACAAAGACTGGCGACTTATCACAATTTGCACTTTTTGTTAAAATTAATGGACAATGCTAGAAATGCTATTTTGAACGAAAAATTTCAGGAATATAAAGAAGAATTTTTGAAAAATTATGCGATGGGGAAAGAGAGCGATTGGATAAAGCCAAAGATTTTTGGAAATCCGACTATTGTGAAAAAAGGAAAAAATGAAGTTATGTTATAAAATAAAAAAAGAAGAGTTTATTTAAAAATTCTTCTTTTTTTATATTTTTTCTTTATTTTTAGTAAAAAATACAAACTGCATTATTATTATTATTTATTTAGTAATTTTTTAATCAAATATAAAAAATTTTTTTATAAAATATCATTTATCGAATAATCAGAATAAATAATTTTTCTTTCGTCAAGCAATTTTTTCAAATTAATTTTTTTACTAAAAGGAAGATATCTTAAATAAATATTTTTCCCACTTAGTTTTTTTCTGTCTTTTTTTGCCAAATTTTCAAGAAAAATGACATTTCTTGGAATTTTAATCTCAGTTGTAATTTCTATAATATTTTCGTTTTCCATTTCTTCTTTTGAAAAATCCAGTCTTTCTAAAAATTCATTGTCATTTAAAATTACACAAAATTTCTCTTTAACTTTAATATTTTTATTTTTGCCAATTTTATATTCAATTTGTTCGACTTTTTTATAATTTATTTTTTTAACTTCTTCTTTTATTTCAAAATTTTCTTGATTTTCGTCTATATTTTCCATATCTTTTATATTTTTATTTTTATCTTTATCTTTATTTTTATTTTCATCTTCATTCTCAGAATTTATATTTTCGTTTTTATTTTCATTTTCTAAAAAACTATTTTCTACAGAATTTGTTTTTAAATAATTTTCTTCTTCTTTGACAAAACAAATATTTTCTGGAATAAAATCGTAAAATACAGTAAATGGATATTCAGTTTCGTATTTTTCGTTTATTTCAAAATATTTATTTATAAAAGGTTCGTTGTATTCAAAATCATCTTTATTTTTAACAACGATTTGACTTTTTTTAGAAGTTATTTTTTTATAATAAATTCCGATTGTGAGTAAAAATATTTTAAAATCTGACATTTCATATTTAAATTCTTCTTTTTTGCTAAAAATATTTTTTATGATTAAATTTTTATTTTGTCTAAAAATTTGTGCAAGTAATTTTTTCGTCTGAGTATTATATTCCATTTTTCCAATCAAAAACTCTTTGATTTCTCTAAAAATTTCTGCATCTTCATATCCATAACCATTGAATTTATATTTTCTTCTTATCAAAACTTCGACTATTTTGTGAGTTTCAGTTTGCCTAATATTTGCAATTTTAACCGAAAATTTCCAGTTATAATATTTATTTAGCAATAAAAGCATATTTGAAATATTGTAATTAAGTCGTCCAATAATTTGTCTTCCACAAAAAAGTTCAATTTGGTCAAAATTTGCTTTCATATTTATTTTTTTATTTTCGTCCCATTCAACATTTGTATAAAAAACTGATTTTATTGGAAACGAAGTATTGAATAACGAATGATAATAGAGTAAAGTTTCGTCTTTCATTTTAGACGGTTTTACATCTTCAATATAAACTTTTGTGTAAAATTTATTTTGAAACATTTCAGATTTTAATTTATAAACGATGTCATAAATTAAATTTTTGTTCAAATCTTTAAAAAGTTCCCCTGAATTAAACCAAACTGCATTTTTATTTGAAAAACCTTTTTGCTTAAGGTCAAACATTATGTGATTTTTATTTTCTCCAATGAATTTAATATTTTCAAAAAGCACATTATTTGTCCTAAAAGTTGGCGTTGGATTTCCAAAACCAAAAGGTTTTAGTTTTTCTGTCAGCTGAAAAAATTCGTACGAAATTTTTTGTATTGGAATTTGCTTATCAATTTCGATAATTTTTACAAAATCGTCTTTTGTCAATTTAGTTTTCGCAAATTTATTTACTTTTTTTTGAAAAAGCGGAATATTTTTTATCGGAATTGTAAATCCAGCCGCACCTGAATGTCCTCCAAATTTTAAAAATAATTCTGGCATTGACTGTAGAACTTCCAAAATATTGAAATTTCCAATACTTCTGCACGAACCGACTGCAATTCCTTCATCTTCTTTAACTTCCATTATTATTACTGGTTTATAGTATTTATCAACAATTTTTGAAGCTGCAATTCCAATTACGCCGTGATGATATTCAGGCGAATAGTCGATAATTACAAAATCATTTGAAGTGTCAGTATTTTCAATTTTGTTTTCAATTTTTTCCACAATTTTATTTTGCAGTTCTTTTCTCTCAAAATTTCTGTTAATAAGTTCTTTTACAATAACTTCAATTTCTCGTTCGTTATCCGAAGTCAAAAGTTTTACAACCATTTTCGCATCTGTAAGTCTTCCAGCCGCATTAAATACAGGCGCTATGATAAATCCCACATCGTAAGTTGTGTACTCAGTTTTTTCAATATTTTGCTGATTTGAAGAAAATAATTTATAGAGCAAAAATTTTAGTCCTTTATGTTTTGTGCAAAGTAATTGCTCTAAACCAAATTTTGTAAAAATTCTATTTTCATCCGTAAGCGGCACAATATCTGCAACTGTTCCAATCGCCACCAAATCCAAATATTTATTTGTCTCTTCTTTTTTTTCAGCTCTTTCAAAAAGACAAAGCACAACCATAAAAATAGTTCCAACTCCAGCCAAAAATTCAAAAGAAAAATTGTTTTCTTTCCTTTTAGGATTAATGACCGCCAAAGCTTCTGGAATTTTTCCGCCGTGCAAATTGTGGTGATCTGTAATTATTATAGGCAAATCTATCGAATTTGCAAATTCAACTTCGGGAAAAGCAGTAATTCCACAGTCAACTGTTATTACCAAATCCGCTCCTGAATCTTTTATTTTTTTAAGTGCTTCGTTATTTAGTCCATAACCTTCATCTCGAATTGGAATGTAGTAATTTACATTTTCTGCTCCAAGTTCTTTTAGAGCTAAATATAAAACCGAAGTGGAAGTGATTCCGTCAACATCGTAATCTCCATATATCCAAATATTTTTTTGCTCCGAAATTGCTTTTTCAATTTCAACAACAGCTTTTTCCATATCGCAAAGTCCCAAAGGATTTTCGACATCTTTCAAACTTGGATTAAGAAATTTTTTTATTTTTTCGTCTGAATCAATTCCTCTTGAATAAAGAATTTGCAAAATATCTTGATCAATTGAAAACTTTTTTGCTTCATTTTGATTGGCTCTTTTTATTTTTACTTTTTTAAATTTTTCTTTTTTTTCTTTTTCATTGCTTTCATTTTTATTTTTATCTTCATTTTTTTTTATATATTCCCTTTCCTGTCGTGGACTTGGAATAACTTTTGAACGCCATCTTGTATTTCTCATTTTTTTCTCCTCTTTTAAAATTTCCCCCATTAATTTTTGTAAAGTATTTTTGGGAATTTCAAAACTTTACTTTTATATTTTACCACATTTTTAATTTTATTTAAAATTAAAAAAATAAAATTTATTTTACTTTATTTTCAAAATTTATTGACAAAGATGCATTAAATAAGGTAAAATTTTATATATTTTAATAAAAAAATAAATTTTTTTGAAAGGAGAAAAAGATACTTTATGTCAAAAAAAATAAAAATCACACCAGCTTCTGTAATAATTGGAGTTATTGGAGCTGTACTTATTTCTGCGAGTTCATTTTACACTGTTTTAAAATTTGGTGCACTGCCTTGGCCAACAGTAATGGTGACGCTAATTTCCATCATGGCGCTAAATTTTTTCAAAAAAACTGATAGCAAAGAAATTACGGTCACTCACACGATTATGAGTGCTGGATCAATGGTTGCTGGAGGTGTAGCATTCACAATGCCTGGATACTTGATATTGGGTGGAAAACTTGAAAATATCAATAAAACTTTGCTTTTTGTGACAATTTTACTTGGATCTGTGCTAGGTTGTGTTCTTTCTTTTATTTTTAGAAAAAAGATGATTGAAGAAGAGAAGCTTGAATTTCCAATTGGAGAAGCGGCTTATAATTTGGTAAATTCGGATAACACCAAAAAAGATGGACTTTTTGTCGGATTAGGAGTTCTATTTAGCACAGTTGTTTCCGTTTTGAGAGATATTAACTTTACTAAACAAAAATCTCCGATTATTCCAACGCTAATTTCTACAAAAAATGGATTTTTAAGTTTTTATGTTTCTCCACTTTTAGTTGGAATTGGCTATATTTTAGGATTTTTAAACACTTTTATCTGGTTTTTAGGAGGTGCTTTAGTTCATTTTATAGCACAGCCTTTGGCAATTTCAAAAAATATAAAAGATTTTGATCTTATGAAAAATAGTTTTGGAATGGGAATTGTTGTCGGAATTGGATTTGGAGTAATTGTAAAACTAATTTTTTCTCAATTAAAAAAGGAGAAAAAAAGCACTTCTATATTTTCAAAAAAATTATTTACTTATTTTTTAATAACAGTTTTATTAATTACTTTTATTTATAAATTACCAATTATCTTAGCATTTGTTCTTTTAGTAATTTGTATTTTATGTACAATAGTCGCTGGATATTCAACTGGAAAAACAGGTGTAAATCCGATGGAAATTTATGCAATTATCACAATTTTAATAATTTCTTTTTTAGGAAAATTAAAATTTTTAAACTTTGCTTTTTCCACAAAATTTTCAACACTTTTATTATTTTTTTTAGCGTGTATCGTCGCAGTAGCTTGTGGACTTGCGGGAGATATTTTAAATGACTTTAAATCAGGTTATAAAACTAAAACTGATCCAAAAGAACAGTTTTTAGGAGAACTTATAGGAGCTGTTGTGAGTTCGGTTGTTATAACTTGGCTATTTTTCGTATTTTTTAACATTTATAAAAATATTGGTCCAAAAGAAAATTCAGAGTTAATAGTGCTTCAAGCTTCAATTGTTGCTTCAATTATAAATGGAATTCCATTTATTCAGTTTTTCTTTACAGGACTTTTAATCGGTTTTGCACTTTATATGTTAAATTTTCCTGTGCTAACTTTTGGAATAGGAATTTATGTCCCATTTTACTTGACTTTGCCAGTATTTTTAGGTGGACTTCTAAATTTAATCTTTGGAAAAATTTCTACTAAATTTTCACAAAAATTTATGATGTTTTCAAACGGATTGATGTCAGGTGAAGCAATTATCGGAGTGATAATTTCACTGATTGCATATTATTTTATATTATTTCGCTAAAAATTAAAACATGACGAGAGGTGATTAAATTGATTTTAGGATTTGACATTGGAAATACTCATATTGTTCCAATTTTTTACAGCAATGAAGGGGAAATTTTGGCATCTTTTAGAATTCCTACAAATTTAACTTATACAGAAGACACTTTTTTTGCCGTATTAAAGACATTATCTGAAAATAGTAAAATAGATATTTACAAAACTCAAAGTATTATTGTTTCTTCAGTTGTGCCACATATAAATGAAATTTTTTATTATCTTGGAAAAAAATATTTTAAACTTACGCCAAAATTTATTTCGCTAAAAAATACAAAAAAAGAAATTATTTTTTCAGAAAATTTTGAGCGTGGATTGGGAGCTGACAGGATTTGTGACATTTTAGCTCTTAAAAAAACTTATAAAAAAAATGAATTTGTTGTAATTGACTTTGGCACAGCAACTACTTTTGATGTGATAAAAGACTCAGTTTACTGTGGTGGCTGTATTTTACCTGGCATCACGCTTTCAATAAATGCGTTATTCACAAATACGGCAAAATTGCCAAAAGTTTCATTTGAAAACTCAAATTCAGCACTTGGTACAAATACAACAGAGCAAATTAATGCGGGAATATTTTTTGGAAATGTTGGAGCAATAAAAGAACTTATTTTTCAGTACAAAAAAGATTTTCCAAACGCTTGTGTAATAGCGACAGGTGGACAAGGTAAAAAAATTTCTGAATATGTTGAAACAATAGATGAATATATAGAAAATTTAGGTGCTAAAGGAATTTTTGAGTTTTATAGACTAAATAAAGATTAATTTTTTTTATTTTTAAAAATTTTTTGAATTAAAATAAAATAATTAAAAGTTGAAAAGTTTTATTTTTTTGATTTGATAAATATCTTTTAATTCAATTAAACTTAAGAGTAAAAAAAAGATTTTGAATAAAAAATAGGGGGGATATAATCCCCTTATTTTATAATTTTATCAATAACTCCTCCACCTAAACATTCTTCGCCATTGTAGGCAACCACAATTTGTCCCAATGTTACCGCTTTTTGTGGAGAATCAAAAATCACTTCGTATTTTTCGCCATCCAATTTATTAATTGTTGCTTTTGTATCAGCTTGTCTGTATCTGAATTTTACCGTACATTCTAGTGGAAATGAAACATCATCAGGATTAATAAAATTAAAATCTGTCGCAATCATTCCTTTTGAATAAAGCAAAGAATTATCACCTTGCGTAACAATTAACTGATTTTTTTCCAAATCTTTATCCACAACAAACCAAGGTTCTCCAGTCCCTTCTTTCGTATTTCCAATTCCAATTCCCTTTCTTTGTCCAATTGTGTAATACATAAGGCCATGATGTTTTCCCAAAACCTTTCCTTGAATATTTACAATTTCTCCATCTTTTGCAGGTAAATATTTAGACAAAAATTCATTAAAGTTTCTTTCTCCAATAAAGCAAATTCCTGTGCTATCTTTTTTCTTTGCAGTCGCCAAATTATATTTTTGTGCAATTTCTCTAATTTTAGGTTTTTCATAGTCTCCAATTGGAAATAGCACTTTTTCTAATTGTTCTTGATTTAGTTGACACAAAAAATATGTCTGGTCTTTGTTGTCATCAACTCCGCGAAGCATGGTTGACTTAATTTTGCCATTTTCATCTTTTTCGTGAATTATTCTGGCGTAATGCCCTGTCGCCACATAATCCGCACCAATTTTCATTGCATAGTCTAAAAACGCTCTAAATTTAATCTCTTTATTGCACATCACATCAGGATTAGGTGTTCTTCCTCTTTTATATTCATTTAAAAAGTAAGTGAATACTCGATCCCAATACTCTTTTACAAAATTTACTGAATAATATGGGATTCCCAGTTGCTCAGCCACAGCAATCACATCTTTGTAATCTTCCTCAGCCATGCAAACTCCATTTTCATCTTTTTCTTCCCAGTTTTTCATAAAAACTCCGATGACTTCATAACCTTGTTCTTTTAAAAGAATTGCCGCAACAGAAGAGTCGACTCCACCTGACATTCCCAAAACAACTTTTTTCTTTTTCATATTATATTTTTTTCTCGCTTTCTATTTTTATATGCAAATAATAACATTAAGTATTTTATTTGTCAATGAATTTAAAAGTTTTTGCTCTGTCTTGTTTATTTTAAAATTACTTTTTTTAATAAAAAAATTTCAAGAATATACTTAAAAAATCTATTAGAAATGCAAGTTATTTAGCTAAAATAAGTGAAAAAAATAATTTAAATAATATGTTTGCTTTTATGAAAAATATAGGGTATAATACTTATGAACTTAAGTAAAGTTACAATATTAAAATGATTACAAATATACGGATACAAAAAAATTTTTGAAAGGAAGTTTATAATATTATGGACGCATGGAGAGGATTTAAAGAAGGAAATTGGAAAGACAACATTGATGTTACAGAATTTATCAGATTAAATTATACAGAATATTTAGGTGATGACAGCTTTTTGGAAGGACCGACTGAAGCAACTACTAAATTGTGGAAAGAGCTTTCTGAAAAATTTAAAGTAGAAAGAGAAAAAGGTATTTATGACGCTGAAACTAAAATACCTTCTCAAATAGATGCTTATGGAGCTGGATATATTGATAAAGATTTGGAAAAAATTGTAGGACTTCAAACTGATGCTCCACTAAAAAGAGCAATCTTCCCAAATGGTGGATTAAGAATGGTAAAAAACAGCTTGGAAGCTTTTGGTTATAAATTAGATCCAGAAACTGAAGAAATTTTTACTAAATACAGAAAAACTCACAATGATGGAGTTTTCTCAGCTTATACTGAACAAATAAGAAAAGCAAGACATACAGGAATTATTACAGGACTTCCAGATGCTTATGGTCGTGGAAGAATTATCGGAGATTACAGAAGAGTTGCTCTTTACGGAGTTGACAGATTGATAGCTGACAGAGAAGAACAATACAAAAATTTAGATCCAGCTGAAATGACTGAAGATGTAATTAGACTTAGAGAAGAAGTTTTTGAACAAGTTAAAGCATTAAAAGCATTAAAGAGAATGGCAGCAGCTTACGGATTTGATATTTCAGGACCAGCTACTAATGGTAAAGAAGCAGTACAATGGCTATATTTTGCATACTTGGCAGCAACTAAAGATCAAAATGGAGCTGCGATGAGTATTGGTAGAACTTCTACATTCCTAGATATTTTCTTGGAAAGAGATTTGCAGGAAGGAACTTTGACTGAAAAAGAAGCTCAAGAAATAATGGATCACTTCGTTATGAAATTAAGAATAATTAGATTCTTAAGAACACCTGAATATGATGCATTGTTCTCAGGAGATCCAGTTTGGGTAACTGAATCAATTGGAGGAATGGGAGCAGATGGAAGATCAATGGTTACAAAAAATTCATTTAGAATCTTGCACACATTGTACAACATGGGAACTTCACCTGAACCAAACTTAACAGTTTTATGGAGTGAAAAATTACCTGAAACTTGGAAAAAATTCTGTGCTAAAGTGTCAATTGATACTTCATCAGTACAATATGAAAATGACGACATTATGAGACCACAATTCGGAAATGACTATGGAATCGCATGTTGCGTATCTCCAATGACAATTGGACACCAAATGCAATTCTTCGGAGCAAGAGTAAACTTGCCAAAAGCATTGTTATACGCAATTAACGGTGGTAAAGATGAAAAATCTAAGATTCAAGTTACACCAGTTGGACAATTTGAACCAATCAAAGGTGAATACTTGGAATTTGACGAAGTATGGGAAAAATTAGATAAAGTGTTAGACTGGTTAGCTTCAACTTATGTTAAAGCATTGAATATTATTCACTATATGCATGACAAATATTCTTATGAAGCATTAGAAATGTCATTGCACGACATTAATATCAGAAGAACAGAAGCATTTGGAATTGCTGGACTTTCAATTATTGCAGATTCACTTGCGGCTATTAAATATGGTAAAGTTAAAGTTGTAAGAGATGAAGAAGGAGATGCAGTTGACTACATCAATGAAAAAGATTATGTTCCATTCGGAAATAATGATGATGCAACTGACCAATTTGCAGTAGATATTACAAGAAGATTTATGAACAAATTGAGAACTCATAAAATGTATAGAGATGCAATCCCTACACAATCAGTATTAACTATTACTTCAAACGTTGTATACGGTAAGAAAACAGGAAATACACCTGATGGAAGAAGAGCTGGAGCACCATTTGGTCCAGGAGCAAACCCTATGCATGGAAGAGATACAAGAGGAGCTGTTGCTTCACTTGCTTCAGTAGCAAAAATCCCATTTGAAGATGCAAACGATGGAATTTCTTATACATTCGCAATTACACCAGAAACATTAGGTAAAAATGCAAATGAAAAACAAACTAACCTAGTTGGATTAATGGACGGATACTTCAACCAAACAGGACACCACTTAAATGTAAATGTATTCGGAAGAGATTTATTAGAAGATGCAATGGAACATCCTGAAAATTATCCACAATTAACAATCAGAGTTTCTGGATATGCAGTAAATTTCGTTAAATTGACTAGAGAACAACAATTAGATGTAATTAACAGAACAATTTCAAACAAAATGTAATTTTTGAAAGTTTAAAAATTTAAAATTTAAATTTAGCTGTTAAACAAATTCAATTTAAGCAAATTCAATAAATTGTTAAAAATATGAAAAATGTCGCATAGTTTCATAAAAATATGAGTTATGCGGCATTATTTTCTATTATTTAAATATAAAATAAATATTTATATTAAATTTTATATTGAGTTTATATTAAAAAAAGTAAGAGAGAAAGAGAGAGAATTTATATGGAAGTAAAAGGATATATACATTCATTTGAGTCTTTTGGGACAAAAGATGGACCGGGAATTAGATTTGTGCTGTTTTTACAGGGATGTCCTTTGCGATGTTTATATTGCCATAATGTTGACACCTGGAAAATTGAAGATAAAAAAATGGTGCTGACTGCACAGGAAGTTATGAAGGAAATTTTAAAAGTGAAAGGATTTATAAAAACTGGCGGTGTTACTGTGTCTGGTGGGGAACCTTTGATGCAGCCTGAATTTCTGATGGAATTATTTAAACTTTGCCGTGAAAATAAGATTCATACGGCACTTGATACATCTGGATATATTTTTAATGAAAAGGCGAAAAAAGTGTTGGAGCTTGTGGATATGGTGCTTCTCGATATTAAGCACATAAATCCTGAAAAATATAAAATATTGACTTCTGTAGATTTGGAAAATACGCTAAAATTTGCAAAATATCTAAAGGAAATAAATAAACCGGTTTGGTTAAGATATGTATTAGTTCCAGGATATTCTGATGATGAAAAAGATTTGCACGACTGGGCAAAATTTGCGTCACAGCTTACAAATGTGGAAAGGGTGGATATATTGCCATTCCATCAAATGGGAAAATCAAAGTGGGAAAAAATGAAAAAAGTGTATAAATTACAAGATACACCGACTCCTACGAAAGAATTGATTGACAAGGCTGAAGATATTTTTAGATCTTATGGGTTAAAAATGCTGGAAAAATAAAATTAAGGGAATTATTTCTAGTTTTATTAGAAATTAGTTCCCTTTTAGATTTTTTATTGTTTGAATTTTATCGAATAAATTATGTCTTTTGCTTGTCCCAAATTATCAACTTGTGCAATTCCTATACCAATAGCTTTGGATTTAAATGGATTAAAATTATATTTTGAAATAAACGATTGTATTTGAGATAAATTTACTTGAGAAAGTAAAGGTATATATGGTTCAAAATTTGTAAATACATCTGACGAACCGTATAACTTGAAAAGTTTTTCTCTTTCTGGAATATATTTTATCCAATTAGGAACATTTATATTTTTTGCATGATATTTAGTCAGATTGACTGTAATTTCATCTGCTAGTTGTTGTATATTTTCATTGTTTTTAGCATCTAGTACAAGCAATTTTCTATCTGTTTTTCTCAACCTGTAAAACTCTACATTGAAAGATTTTGTCTGATTTGCAATTTTTTCAATGATTTCCTTAATTTTATGTAAATTATTCATATTATATTTTGTAAGATAAAGTGTTAATTGTATTATATATTTTTTTTCATAAAGGCTTTCAATTCCATTCTCTTTTAATTTTTTTGAAATATTTTCAACATTTGTAGTTGTGTTATTATCTAAAATTACAAAAACATTATAATCTACATTAGGCTTAACATTAGGCTTAGAATCAAATAGCGGTATAAGAAAAATCAGAATTAGAATTACAACACCAATACTATCACTAGAATTAGAAGTTTTGTAGTCTGAGCTAATATTAGTAGAATCATAATCAGAAGTATTTTGCTCTGAAACTGAAATGTCAGAATTAGAATCAGACATACTGTAATCTGTATTAGAAAAAATATTAAAACAAAATATTATAAAAATTAAAAAAAATATTTTTTTTATCATAACAAAACCTCCTAAATTTCCTATTTTAGATTACTTTTATTTGTTATAATTATACCCTAAAATAGTATAAAAACAAGGTTTAAAAAATATTTTAACAAATATCTCCTACATTTTTCCCAAAATTTAATGCCTGGCTCATCCCTCTCATATTCAAATTTTCAACAACCACAGCATTATATTCTTTAGACAATTTTTTCGATAATTTATGTAAAAAATCTCTTCGACAATTTTTGATGTACTCATGTAATTTTGATATTTTCAATTTTTGCTTATACCAATTTTTAGAAAATTTTACTTTTCTTGATAACAATTTCTGTAATTTCTTCAATTTTTTTTCTTTACGGTAAAACAATACTCTTTATCTTACAAGATAAAAAGAAACGTCATTTCCATCTTGATTAAGCACAGCTTCCCTACCTTTTATGTGAATTTCAATTTTTCCGTCGCTATATTTTGAACCGCTTGCGGATACAACGTGGTCTAATTGAAATCTGGAATTTGATGACTCATCAATAAGTTGAATTTTGTCTGATGTAACATAAACTACAACAAATTTTTTTCCGTTACAATTAAATGTTTGGGAAGGAACTTTTTTGCGTGTATCATTTATTGGTGGATATTTTCTTACTTCATTGCTGTTATTAGATGAAGCGCAGCTCATTAATGATACACTTCCAAATATTACTAGTAATTTCTTAGCTAATTTCATCATTAGTTGCACCACCTTTCTTTAATTTTTAAAATATTCGACTTTTAGTTTAAGCTTTACAGGCTCTTACTCCATATTTAAAATATTTTCTCCAATAAGGCTTTTTAGAGACTCCTTTGGAAGATGAAGCATTAATAAATATCGAGTTTCCAACATAGACAGCTGTGTGGTCTATTCTGTTATCAGGTCTAAAATACATAATATCTCCCGATTTTAGATCTTTTCCTACAACTCTTGGTCCTTTTTTTATTTGTTGAGTTGAAACTCTTGGTAATTCTTGATTAAAAGTTTCACGATAAACTCTACGAGTTAATGCTGAACAATCAATTCCTTCTTTTGAATCTCCATCTAATTTATATTTAGTTCCTTTCCATTTACTATATGAAGTTAAAAGTTTTTTTCTATGTTAACTTTACGTTTTTCCTGAGCTGAACCTGAAGCCATTACTTTAGCGTGTCTTTGTTTTAGTTCTGCCATTTTAGTTTCGAGAAGAGGGCTTGTGTTTTTTGATGAAATGCTGTAAATTCTTGTATTATGTGTTGTTATAGAGCTTTTTTTAGTAGCTGAATTTTTATTAGAACTATTGGTATTACTAACTTTTTTAGTTTTTGTCTCCTTTGCCTATAAATTTGTTCCTACAAAAGTTGACAATACACAAATAGCTGTCATAAATTTATTTTTTTTCATATATTTTTATTCCTTCCAAAATTAGTTTTTAGTGTAGTAATAATGCTGAATAAAACTCAGAACTAAAATTATTTTATTTCGAATATCATTTTTATCAATTTTTTGATACGATAATTGTATCATTTATTTGAAAAAAATTAAATTGGTTATTTTCTCAAAAAAATAAAAAGAGACTGTTTCACAAAATCACTTTATGAGACAGCCCTCTGAAATACAAATTTATTTAAGGGAAAGAATATATTTAGAATGATGTTCCGAATCCTACACCAATACGGGCATTCTTATCCTTAGTATCGTATCCACCATTTACTGAGAAATTAAAGTTTCCTATTTCCATTCCAACTTTCACTCCACTTCTAAAGTTTCCACGATTTTCATCTTTTGCAGATAATTTATAAGTTCTGTTTGTATCTACATATTTAATTTCATTTTTCTTATGATCAATTTTTCCAAGTTCATGTTCATACGCTAAATCTAAAGACGCTTTTAGTTTAGTTTTATCTGTAATTTCTTTTGTATAAGCAACTTCTACACCAACAGATGGTTTAACTGAATAATAGCTATTTCCTTTAACATCCAATTTGAAAGTTCCATCTTTTTCTTTAATTCTTTCAAAATTTCCATATCCAAGCTTTAATGTTCCATAAGGTTTGATAGTACCATTTTCACCTAACTCATAAGTTTTACTAATTTCATTCTTAATTGAGAATCCATAAGCGTTGTAATCAGCTTTATTTTCGTAAATATTTCCTGCCATAAATCTACGTTTCATAGAGTTTTGTGAAATAAATACGTCTCCACCAAAAGTCCAATCAAAGTTGTTTAACTCGTATTTCTTATAACCACCTAATTTAAACATTGTGATATTTTCTTTTGAATGTGCAATATCTTTGAATTTATATCTATTTATTACAACACCACCGTAAAGTCCCCAATTATTATCAGTATTGTTAAATAAGTAAGAAACCCCGTAAGCTGTGTTTTTAGTGTCAGGCACTTCATTAGTTTCAAAATCGTGTTTATTTCTGTCAAAGAATGTTTCAACGTGATGTCCAGCTTTATCAGCATTGTCTTTTTGTAAAGATAAAATTTGTTTATCTAGAAGATTATCTGTTTGATTAATTCTTTGCTGAACATTTGTATATTGGTTTCCTCTTACTTCACGGTAGACTCTTCTTAGACTTTCAGCATCTCTTAATTTGTTCATATAGTTAAATATTTGTTTATCTTTTTCACTTGCCATAATGTATTTTTCATCAAGCGCTTTTGCAACACCTTCTGTATTTTCATCAGCAAATTTTGCATAAGATTGTTTTTTCAAAGTAACTTTTTCAATTCTACCGTCCTTAATTTCAGGATCAGCTTCCCAAATCAATGAATATGATTTTACTGTCCAGTTAGGAATATTACTCGTTTTGATCGAGTTATTAAATGGATCTAGTACATTACTTCCAACTGTAACTTCTGTATCATTAGTCTTTTCTGTAACTTCTGCTCCGATTAGCAAGTCAGCACTGTCTAATCCTAAGTTAGCTAATCCTTCTATCGGATTAGTTTTTCCAAGTGAATTTACATAAATTCCTAAACTTCTTCTAGCAGGAAGGTCTTTAGCAGCGATAGCTTTGGTTGAGCTTCTTAAACTTATTCCACTTGAACCGCTTCCACCAATTATAAAATTACCTCCAGAAATGCTACCGTTACCTTTATTATAAATTGCTACTGAATTATTTCCAGTAATTGTAAAATTACCTCCAGAAACTTTAGCTTCATCATTGTTATAGATTCCTACTGAATTATTTCCACTAATTATAAAAACATCTTCAGAACTTATAACATTATTACCTTTATTCAAGATTCCTATTGAATTATTTCCGTTAACTATAAAATCCCCTTTAGAAATTTCAACTTTACCACCATTGTTCACTATTCCCCTTGAATTTTTTGATTTAATTTCGAAATATCCTGTATTATTAACTATACCACCATTTGCCAATATTCCAATTCCTCCATCAGAATCAATAATAATATTTCCATTATTTGTAAATTCTGAATTTGCATCAAGAACAACTCCAATAGCATTCTTTGCAGTTAGTTCTATTGTACCGTTGTTGACACCTTTAGATCCATTAGCTAAGTACATTCCAACACCGTTTTCACCTTTAATAATTATTTCTTGATTATTTGTTAATCTTCCACCATTTGTTTCAGACATTCCTCTAGAATTTTTACCTACTTCTATAATTCCATCATTTATTGTTTCATTTTCTGGATTACTTGAATGCATTGCGATGCTTGGATCATTTTTGTCAGATGAATCTCCTATTATTATTTTATTTCTGTTACGCATTTTCATTTTACCTTTTCCTTCAGCATACATTCCTTTAGATTTGTCTCCTGAAAGATTTATTTCTCCATCATTATCGATATAAGAAATTAGATTAGGATTATTTTTAGAATGTTTTACATCTTTTATATCCGCCATTATTCCAGTAACATTTGCTGCATTACTTGTAATCGTACCGTAGTTGTTAGCAAATCCATTAATATTATTGTACTCTTTATCCATACGTATACCTGTAGAATTTTTTCCTAATTCAATTATACCTTCATTAATAATAAATCGTTCATAATTATCTTCTACATCCTTGTAAACAGCATGTTGCGCAATGGAATTTTCTCCTACTTTTATGAAACCTCTATTATAAACAATCTGTGAAGACATTCCCACAGTATTTTTTCCTGTAAGTTTAATTATTCCATGATTATCCGCAAATAAATCTGATTTTATAGCATTCTGATTATCCCCTGTTCCTGTAATCTCTTTATCCTTAAGTAAATGAATAATCGGGTGAGTTGTCATATCTGATAAATATGAGCTACTACTATTATCAAGATTTATATCACTATTAACATGAAGTTCAGATACTGAGCCAAGATTTTGAAGTTTAGGTTTATCAGCAAGGGGTTGTTTTTTGGGTATTGGTCTAGGTGTAGGGGTTCGTTTAATGGGCTTAACAGGATCTTGTGGAGGATCTTGTGGTTTAATGGGGTTACCAGGATCTTGTGGTTTAATGGGGTTACCAGGATCTTGTGGTTTAATGGGGTTACCAGGATCTTGTGGTTTAATGGGGTTACCAGGATCTTGTGGTTTAGTGGGGTTACCAGGATCTTGTGGTTTAGTGGGGTTACCAGGATCTTGTGGTTTAGTGGGGTTACCAGGATCTTGTGGTTTAGTGGGGTTACCAGGATCTTGTGGTTTAGTGGGCTTAACAGTCTCCGGATTAGAGTCTGGCTTAGGTGCAGGAGTTCCAGGATTTGGTTTGCTTGGAGCTGTATTTATGTTTGAAGGCTTATCTGGATTTGAAGGTGTATTGTTTGCGGTTCCACCACCGCCACCGCCGCCGCCAGAAGCGCAACTTAAAATAGCACATAACGATGTTAAAAGTATTAAATTTCTTAACTTTTTAGATTTTTTCTTTAAATTTCGTGTTTTCATCACACTTCCTCCTTTTACTTTAAAAGAAATTAATTTTTTATTTATTTTTTTATATTTTGTGTAAATTTATCTGAATAAATTAATTGTATGTAAAAAATTAGACTCCCTAATCATTCCTATTATATCTTGATTTTTTTTAAAAGTCAATAAAATTAAAATAGTTTTAACAAAAAGATAGCAAGAAGTCGTAGGCTTTCTACAAGTGGGAGATGAATTGCTTTTTTTATTGAAAAAAGGATACATCCATGATATAATTTTTGTATAAAATATCGAAGAGAAGTTATAAATAATAAAATTTCTAAAGAAATAATTAAAAATAATATTCAAAATCAAAGGGAGGTGTAATTTTATGAAATATAATTTAGCATTCAAATACAGAATTTATCCAAATAAAGAGCAGGAATTATTGATAAATAAGACTTTTGGATGTGTTCGTTTTGTTTACAATACGATTTTGTATATTGCTAATAAAATTTATGAAGAAACTGGGAAAAATAAAATAATTACACCTGCCAGTTTGAAGAGTGAAAATAAATTTCTAAAAGAAGTGGACAGTCTAGCACTTTCAAATGCTCAATTGAATGTAAAACGATCGTTTACAAATTTCTTTCAGAAGAGGGCAAAATTTCCAAGGTTCAAATCTAAAAAGAATAATGTTAAAAGTTACACGACAAATTGTGTGAATAATTCAATACGAATAGAGGAAAACAAATATTTGGTTTTGCCAAAATTGAAAAAAGTTAAATTGAAATATCATAGAAAAATACCGAAGGATTACAAGATAAAGTCAGTAACATTGACAAACAGTAATGGAAATTACTATGTTTCTGTTTTGACAGAATTTGAAAAAGAAATTCAAAAAATGCCAAGTAATGATAAAGTAATTGGACTTGATTTTTCAATGTCTGAATTATTTGTCAGTTCTGAAAACCAAAGAGCTGATTATCCAAAATATTTTAGGATGTTGGAAGAAGAATTGAAAAAATTACAGAAATCATTATCGAGAAAAGTGAAGTTTTCTAAAAATTGGTATAAGCAAAAAGCGAAAATATCAAAATTGCATGAGTATATTAAAAATTGTCGAAGAGATTTTTTGCATAAATTATCGAAAAAATTGTCTGAAGAATACAATGCTGTGGTTGTTGAGGATTTGAATATGAAGGGGATGAGTCAGGCATTAAATTTTGGGAAAAGTGTAGGAGATAATGGATGGGGAATGTTTTTGAGGATGGTTGAGTATAAACTGATGTTTTTAGGGAAACAATTTTTGAAGATAGATAAATGGTTTCCGTCGTCGAAAACTTGTAGTAAATGTGGAAATATTAAAGAGAAACTGAAATTATCAGAAAGAAGTTATAGATGTGAGTGTTGTGGGATTGAAATTGATAGAGATTACAATGCGGCACTGAATATAAGAGATGTTGGAAAAGAAATGTTGAAATATTAGGAAATAAAAAAACAGGGCAGGGACTGTCCGAAGAGCTTGGTAAATATATTTGGCTAACAAAAGCAGATACTTCCCAAGAAGCTCCCGCTTCTAAAAGCGGGAGTAGTTCACTTCCTTAAAATCAATAATTTTAGCCTGTCTATGTATCTCCCTGCCTTCATAAAATAAAATAACTACTGGAACTGAAAATAAACTTAACTGTCCAACAGCTTCAGGAATTTCAGGGGCTTCAATATGATAGGATGGAAAATTTTTTTCATTTGCAATTTTTTCAACTTTTGGCATATCAGCATGACAGATACTGCAGTTATTCATTGAAACATATAATAAGAAATACTTTTCCTCTTTTATTTTATTCAGTATTTCCTCATAGTTTCCAAGTCTTTTCATACAATTTCTCCTTTTCTATTTTTTAAATTTTACTGAATAAATTATATTTTTAGCTTGTCCCAAATCATCTACTTGAGCAATTCCAATACCAATGACTTTAGATTTAAAAGGATTGAAGTCGTATTTTGATGTAAATGCGTCTATTTTGGATGGATCTTCTGGAGTAAGTAAAGTTATGTGGGGATCAAAACTTGTAAATACGTTTGGAGAGCCGTACAAATTGAAAGATTTTACTTTTTCAGGAATAGATTTTGCCCAGTCGGGAACTTGTGCGTCCTTTGCACGATATTTGTTTAAGCTAACTGTTATTTCATCTGCAAGCTGCTGTATAGCTTCATTGTTTTGAGCATCAAGCATAAACCAGTTTCCGCCAGTTTTTCTTAATCTGTAAAATTCTATATCAAAAGGCTTTGTCTGATTTGCGATTTTATTGACAGTATTCTTTATTGTTTTTAATGCTTCAGGTTTGTATTCTGTAAGATAAAGTGTCAGATGGACTGCATATCCTTTTGAATAAAGGCTTTCAATTCCTGCCTCTTTAAGTCCCTTTGAGATATTTTCCACATTTCTGGTTGCATTATTATCCATAATTACAAAAACGTTGTAATTTACATTGGAAAAAGCGTTCAGGCAAAACATTAAAAAAATTGAAAAAAATATCTTTTTCATAATAAAACCTCCTAAATTTTTTGTTTTAGATTACTTTTGCTACAATTATACCTTGAAATATTTTAAAAACAAGGTTTAAAAAGTATTCCACATTTAATTTAGCTGTTTTTCCGCACATTTACTTTATTTACTTGTAAGATTATCCAAAAATTCATAAAGAAGATTATTCATCTCATTATAATCGTTATTGCGGATTGTTTGAGGTGATTGTACAAATGGTAAAGTTTGGCTTTTCTTTTCAAGATCTTTATCTGAATCAATTAATAATTCTGCCACTTTTTTTGTAAATTCAGGATGGCATTGAAAGCCGTAGTGCTTTTCGCTATATTTTATAATTTGTCGTGGACATCCTTTGCTTTTTGCTAAAATTTTTGCTGTATCAGGAAGTCCTGGCATATCGCTGTGCCAATGTCCTGTTATCGCTTGTTTTCCAAAATGCTTAATATTTTTATCTTCTAGTCCATCTTCAGTTAATTCAATCGGAAAATTTCCAATTTCGCAAGAAGGACTTTTTTCTGTAGTTCCACCGTAGGCTTCTCCTAGAAGCTGAGCTCCAAGACATGCTCCAACTATGTATTTATCAGCTTTTATAGCTTTCTTAATCAAATCAATTTCAGCTTTTGGGTCAAAATAAGGAAACTCGCTATTATCTCCAATTGGACTTTGAGGACCTCCCATTACTATTAAAAAATCAAATGAATCCACATTTTCAGGTAACTTTTCATCTTGATAGACTTTTGTCATTGTGACATCGTGTCCAGAAAGTGCTGCCCAGGCAAGATAAGCTCCTGGAACTTCAAATGTTTCGTGTAATATAAAGTGTATTTTCATCACTGTACTCCTTTAAGTTTTAGATTTCTAGTAAAATCACTTTAAAACTAACTTTTTTGAATTTTGCTAATATTTAAGTTTAATATTAAAGAGATTAGATGTATTATATAATTTTTATGAAAAAAATTCAAGAAAAGGATTTAAATCAATATTTTCTCAAACCGTTATACTGAAAAACATTTTTTGTTGAAAATATTAAAAAAACTGTATATAATATTATAAAGAATTAACAAGGAGTAAATATGAAAAAAAGAAAAGAAGAAATTCCAGTTTGTGACTCAAAAACTATTCACAACGAAACTATACAAAGAGTAAAAAAAAATTTTCAAAAAGAAGAAATAATAATTGATACCGCAGAGTTTTTCAAAGTCTTAGGAGATGCCACAAGAATGAAAATATTAAGTGCGCTATTTCAAGAAGAGATGTGCGTATGTGACATCGCAAATTTACTAAACATGACGCAGTCCGCAATTTCACATCAGCTGCGAGTTCTAAAACAGACAAGGCTTGTAAAATACAGAAAAGAAGGAAAAGTAGTGTACTATTCTCTGGAAGACGAACATGTAAAGCATATTGTTGACGAAGCAATTTCACATATTTCAGAAAAAAAATAAACTTGAAATCATTTTAAATATGTGCTAATATTAATTATAAAAAAAGAAAGGAAATAAAAAATATGACAGAATACAAAAATAAAGTTACATTTTTAAAAAATCCAGTTACATTGGTTGGAAATGAAGTAAAAGTAGGAGATATTGCACCTGACTTTACTGTTTTATCTCCAGATTTAAAAGAAGTGAAATTAAGCGACTACCGTGGAAAAGTTGTTGTAATTGCAGTATTTCCATCAGTTGATACGGGAGTTTGCGCATTACAATTGACAAGATTTAACAAGGAAGCTACTAATTTTAGTGATGATGTGCAATTACTTTCTATCTCAGTTGACTTGCCTTTTGCGCTTGGAAGATATTGCGCTGACAAAGGCATTAAAAACGCTCTAACTACTTCGGACCACAGAGATTTAGATTTTGGTCACAAATATGGATTTGTAATAAAAGAATTGCGATTACTTGCAAGAGGTGTTGTTATTGTTGATAAAGATGGAATTATCAAATATGTTGAATATGTTCCTGAAATTAGTGAACATCCAAACTATGAAAAAGCTCTTGAAATAATAAAAGAATTAGTTTAAAAAATTTAAATTTTAAATATAAATACCTCCTTTTTGTGATAAAAAAGAAGGTATTTTTTTTTTTTTGTAAATTAATTTTTAAAATTTTTGTAATAAAAAAATGTTTCCCTAAAAGGGAAACATTTTAAAACTATCTTAATGATTTTAATAATTCAAAATTTTCGATAATTTTTTGTTGATTAGCGATTTCTTTGTCTAATTGGTTGCTTAAAGCTCTATATTCAGCTGCTTTTTCTTTAAATTCTTTTCCGAAAATACTTGTTTGAGCTGAAGCTTCAATTGTGCTAATTCTTTCGTTAATTGTATTTTGAATTTTTTGGTATTCTTCTAATTTTTGTTGTGCTGCATTTGCTTTAGCTTCTTCTTGAGCAAATTTTTGATCTTCCATATTTTGTAAGTTGCTCAATTGTTTTTCTAAGTTGCTTAAGCTGCTTTCAATTGAGTTTGTAGTACCTTTTTTAACAGTTGCACCAAATGACATACTACTAATTGCTAATACTCCTAATAAAATTGCTAATTTTTTTTTCATATTATTCTTCTCCTTTTAATTGTTCTAATGCTTGATAATTTTCAACTACATTTGATAATCTTTTGATTTCAGAATCTAATGCTTTAACAACATTTCTATATTCTTTTACGATTCCAGCATATTGTTCTTTAAACATTTTAGAATTTGCTGCATTTTCAATTTTTGAGATTTTATCTTCAATTTGAGCTTTCAATGCTTGTTTTTCTTCAAGTTGTTTAGCTGCATTTTCTGCGTTAGCTTTAATTTTTCCAAATTCTTGATTTTCCATATCTACTAATCTTGCATATTCAGCTTCTAATTGATTAAATCTACCAACTACTGATTGTGCTTGTGTTGTTTTTGTTACTGCTGCTTTTTTTCCAGGTTTTGTTTTTGCAGTTTGCGCATTAGCAGAAAATGACATCATACTTAAAACTACAAACAAAATTCCAACTTTTTTCATTTTTGCCTCCTAAAAAATTTTTCTTTATTTTCTATTATTATATATTATTTCTCAATTAATGTCAATTTTTATTTAAAAAAAATAATTTAACTAAGTTTGAACTACCTTCTCTTTTTTTTTAAAAAGAAAAACTTTTGAAAATACTTACTTTTTTAAGTCAATATTTCTGTCAAATTTTTGAGTAGTCCCAAACTTAGTTTGTAAGAAATTATATTAATTATTTTTTATTAATTTTATAAATTGCAATTATTTTAATCTAATGTTATAGAATGCTTTTTTACCTTCGTAAATAGCTTCATCTGCTAAATCATCTTCGATTCTTAATAATTGGTTATATTTAGCCATTCTATCTGTTCTTGAAGCAGATCCTGTTTTAATTTGTCCTGCATTTGTAGCAACTGCGATATCAGCAATTGTATCATCTTCAGTTTCTCCTGATCTGTGAGATACTACTGCAGTGTATCCTGCTTTTTTAGCCATTTCGATAGCGTCTAATGTTTCAGTTAAAGTACCAATTTGGTTTACTTTAATTAAGATTGAGTTTGCGATTCCTCTTTCAATTCCTTCAGCTAATCTCTTAGTGTTAGTAACGAATAAGTCGTCTCCTACTAATTGTACTTTATCTCCAATAGCGTCAGTTAATTTTTTAAATCCATCCCAGTCATCTTCAGCTAATCCATCTTCAATTGAAACGATTGGATATTTAGAAGTTAAATGTTTGTACCATTCAATCATTTCATCAGAGTTTCTTACAACTCCACCTTCTCTTTTGAATGTATAAGTGTAAGATCCGTCAGCATTTTGAGTAGCAAATTCAGATGAAGCGGCATCCATTGCGAATGTAACATCTTCTCCTAATTTGTATCCAGCAGCTTCAACAGCTTGAGAAATTACATCTAAAGCTCCTTCAGTACCGTTAATGTTAGATGGTGCGTATCCACCTTCGTTTCCTACGTTAGTAGAATCTCCATTTGCTTTTAAGATTTTTCCTAAGTGGTGGAAAATTTCAGATCCCATTCTTAAAGCTTCTTTGTAAGTTTTAGCTCCTACTGGTTGTACCATGAATTCTTGAACGTCAACAGCTGAATCTGCGTGAGATCCTCCATTTAAGATGTTCATCATAGGTACTGGTAATTCTTTAGCATTTACTCCACCTAAGTATCTGTATAAAGGTATACCTAATTGGTTAGCTGCTGCTTTAGCTACTGCCAATGAAACACCTAAAATAGCATTTGCTCCTAATTTACCTTTGTTTGGAGTTCCGTCTAATTCGATCATAGCTTTATCAATTGCAACTTGATCTAATGCGTCAAATCCGATTAAGTGTTCAGCAATAATTTTGTTTACATTTTCTACTGCTTTTAAAACACCTTGTCCTAAATATCTAGATTTGTCTCCATCTCTTAATTCAACTGCTTCGTGCACTCCAGTAGATGCTCCTGATGGTACAGATGCTCTTCCCATTGCTCCACCTTCTAAGAATACTTCAACTTCTACAGTTGGGTTTCCTCTTGAATCAAGTATCTCTCTTGCATAGATATCTTCAATTCTAGTCATTTCTAATTACCTCCATATATTTTATTGTTTAACTTTCCAAACTTATTATACCATATTGTTCACTTATTTTCAAAAAAAATTTTTAATTATTTAATATTTAAAAAAAAACTATCTTAAAAAGTGTATCCTTTAAGATAGTTCTTAATAATCATGTAAAACATTACCGATTAATCTCTAATAGTTGCTAATAATTCTCCTAAAACTTCAACTGCTTGATCAGCATCAGGACCTTCTGCGTAAACAGTAACTTCAGAACCATTTTTAATTCCAATAGATAATAATTTTAATAATGATTTTCCGTTAACTTTTTTCCCGTCGTGTTCTACTTGAACTGAACTTTCAAATTCTTTTGCTTTTGCAACAAATACACCACCTGGTCTTGTATGTAGTCCTGTAGGGTTTGTCATAGTAACTGTTTTACTTGCCATTTATTTATTCCTCCTAATAATGTTATTCTTACTATAATTTTACAACAGTTTTCTTCATTTGTCAAATATAATATTGCTATATTTTAAAATTTTCAAATAAAAATTTTATTATTAATTTAATTCTATTATTTACAGTGTATTTTATTTTAAATTTATATCTATATCTATTTGTTCTATTTTATTAAAAAAGAAATAAAAATTTTTATTAGATTATAGATTATATATTTCTCAAAATCACTTCTACAATATCTTTTGCTCTCAATTTATAATTATCAAGCATCGTTTCCCCGTCAGCACTTTGTCCAAATACATCTTGAATTCCGTGTTTGATGACTTTTGTTGGATAATTTTCTGATAAAAATTCTGACACAGCACTTCCAAGTCCTCCGATTACTGAATGTTCTTCACTTGTTACGACAAATTTACATTCTTTCGCAGCTTTTAAGATTGTTTCTTCATCCAGCGGCTTGATTGTTGAAACATTGATTACTCTTGCTTTAATTCCTTGTTCTGCCAACTGTTTTGCAGCTTCAGTTGCTTCGTAAACCATTAATCCAGTTGCTAAAATTGCTACATCATTTCCTTCTGTAAGTGTTTTTGCTTTTCCAATTTCAAATTTGTAATTATCATCAAATAACACAGGGATATTTAATCTTCCTAATCTTATATAAACAGGCCCTTCATATTCTGCGGCTGCAAAAATCATTTGTTCAGTTTCCACTGCGTCTGCTGGACATAAAACTGTCATTCCTGGAACGACACGCATTAGAGCGATATCTTCTACTGATTGATGTGAAGCACCGTCCTCTCCTAATGAAACTCCTGCATGAGTGGGACAAATTTTTACATTTAATTTAGGATAAGCCACGCTATTTCTAATTTGGTCGTATGCTCTTCCTGCTCCAAAAAGTGCGAATGTTGAAGCAAAAGGTATTTTTCCAGTTGTTGCAAGTCCAGCTGCAGTTCCTATCATATCAGCTTCTGCAATTCCTACATTTATGTGTCTATTTGGAAACTCTTTTTTAAAAAATGCTGTCATTGTCGATTTTGACAAATCTGCCTCCAACACTACTACATTTTCATTTTCTTTTCCTAATTTTACCAAAGCTTCTCCATAAGCCTGTCTAGTTGATTTTTTTTCCATTATTTATCCCTCCTATTTTAATTCTTCCATTGCTTGTTTGTATTCTTCGTCATTTGGAGCAGCTCCGTGGAATCCTGCGTTATTTTCCATAAATGAAACTCCTTTACCTTTTATGGTATTTGCAACAATTAAAGTTGGTTTTCCTTTTACAGTTTTAGCGCAATTCAATGCCTTAATAATTTGTTCGTAGTCGTGTCCGTCAATTTCAATTACATTCCAGTTAAATGCTTCAAATTTTGCTCCAACTGGTGCAACATTCATTACATCGGCTACATTTCCATCAATTTGTAAATTATTGTGGTCAACAATTGCAACTAAATTGTCCAATTTATAGTGAGCGGCTGTCATCGCAGCTTCCCAAATTTGACCTTCTTGCAATTCTCCATCTCCTAAAATAGTGTAAACTCTATAATCTTTTTTGTAAATTTTTGCGCTTAGTGCCATTCCGTTTGCAGCTGATAGACCTTGTCCTAATGAACCTGTAGACATTTCAACTCCTGGTAATTTTTTCATATCTGGATGTCCTTGAAGTGGTGATTGCCATCTTCTAAGAGTTGGGATTAATTCTTTACTAGCATATCCTTTTTGAATTAATGCCGCATAAAGAGCAGGTGCAGCGTGTCCTTTACTTAAAACAAATCTATCTCTATCTTCCATTTTAGGATTTTTTGGATCAACATTCATTTCACTCCAATAAAGTACTGTTAAGATTTCCACAATTGAAAGAGAGCCACCTGGGTGTCCAGATTTTGCTCTATAAATCATTTCAACAATGTCTTTTCTCAAATTTTTTGCTATTTCTTGAAATTCTTTAATTTCCATAAAAACCTCCATAATTTTTTAATCTTCTTTATTTAAATTGTAAAAAAATAATGATATTAAAAATAATACTAGCGCCACTACTAGCGATGCTTTTACACCAAATGAAGTTGCACCCTTTAACTGACCAGTATTTCCAAATGTCAATACAACTGCCTGAATTACTTGCTGTACAAGAAATGCCAATTTTAAGAACATTCCTTGTATTCCAAACATAAATCCTTCTAAACTTGTATTTTTAATTTTTGAAACTTTTACAGAAAGTTCGCTTAACATCGCTTGTGGAAAAATAAAAGCCGCTCCACTCAGTCCCATTCCACAAATTACAAAAAATAAGTAGGCAAAACTGTATGAATTTTCATTTATGAAAATTAAACCGATTGTTCCAATAATTAAAAGTATCATATCTAATATCAATATTTTTTTATACGAATATTTTTTCCCTAATTTATTTGTTACAGGGAAAAATAGTCCTGCCACTCCAAACAAAATAAGTGTCGTCACAGTTAAATAACTCATTTCCCGTTTCATAACAAGAGAAATATAATAATTCATAACTCCACGCAAAATATTAAATCCTGAAAAGAAAAAGAAATATCCTAAAAAGTATAAAATTATCTCTTTTTCATTCATTTTTTTTAACGAATCAAAAAATCCAGTAGATTTTTTATGTTTAACTTCATTATTTTTTGAAAACTTTTTTTCATTCAATAAAAATACACACGCATAAACTCCAATTACAGCCAAAATAGAAATTATAATAACTGTCGCTCTAATCCCAGTTTCAGTATTTGTTCCACCTAGTTTGGAAATTAAAATTCCTGGCAGAATCATTGCTATTCCAGTAAATATAAGTCTGAAAGTTGATTGAGAAGTCGATAAATTAAGTCTTTCATTCTTATTGGACGCTAAATCAGGAATTAACGCGTTATACGGCGCCGCAACTAAAGTGTAGGCAGTAAAATAAAGTCCCCCAACTACTGATAAAAATATCAATGTAGCAATTTCAGAACTTTTAGGCGGGAAAAAATACATAATTGTAAAAATACCAAGTGGTAAACCACCTAACATCATAAAAATTGACCTTTTCCCATATTTTGATTTAGAATTGTCAGATAAATATCCCACAACAGGATCTGTTATTGCATCAATAATTCTTGCAATAATAAATGCTATTATTAGCGACTTTGATGTCAAAAGCGGTGTTAAACTCTTGTCGTTTGACGGTGGCAGATAATAATATTGTAGCCATTGGTTATAAATTTGGTCTATCATAAAATATGATACACCAAGTCCGTATATAAAATAATGTCTTTTTTGCAGTTTAAAATTCATAAACCGTTTCCTTTCTTATCTTAAAATTCTCATTCTTAACTGGATTTTTTATCTTTTTAATTTTTTAAAAATTCTCCTACAGTTTTTGTATATTCGGCAGTGCATTCAGGTTCTGCATAAATTCTTGTGTGAGCACCTTTTTCAAAAACTTTTAGTTGTATTTTTTCGAAATTTGCAAGTTTGTTGTACTCTTCCATAAGCATTCCGTAAGTAGTCGCTTTATCGTTTTTTGACTGAATTATAAGTGTCGGTATTCTTTTCAATAAATATGAAAGTCTTAAATTTTCAAGATGATTTCCGACTCTTAAATTAAAAATTCTTATAACTATGCTCACAATAAATTTTGGAACTCTTCTTTTTTTAGCATCCGATTTTATTCTTTTTTTCACATTGGAAATAGTACTGTCCAAAATCATTTTTTCTATGACAATTCCTTTTTTTCTAAGTGCTGACTGATAATATTTGGAAACAATCGCTGAACCCATTCCACCTTGCGAAAATCCATATAAAATAAAATTTTTCTTAGAATATTTTTCAGAAAGCATTTCCATTGTATGAAAAATATCTTGTGCAAAATTATAGCCCATTTTTGTCCTTGCCACATCAGACATTCCTGAGTTTCTCAAGTCTGGAATAAAAAAATTATATTTTTTATCTAGTCCTGTATCTTTAAATATTTGTAAATACTGAATTGAAGAAAGTCTATTAACTCCTCTTCCATGAGAAATTATTACAGTTTTTTCTGCTCCTTTATTTTCTATGTACCAGCCATACAACTGAATTTTCCCTGATTTATAGCCAACTTCTTCGTAGTTAAATCCATAGTCCATTGGATTTGCTTTATTTTCTATATTATATTTTTGTCTTAACTTTTTACTGTCGTAAACTTCTTCAAAAGTGACTCTTGGATATTTTTCAATTTGGTTTATAAAATATCTAAGCGATACATACGCAACCAAAAACAAAAATATCAAAAACAACACATTTATCGCTATTAATACTTCTATTGCCATTTTTATCCTTTCTATTTTTTTATTTTTATTATTTAATTTATTTTTTTAATTCATTTATTTTTTTTATTTAGTTTTATAAAAAAAATTTTTTTTATAAACAATTGGATTCAATTTTTCTTTTTTCTCCAAAAATAATTCTTTTAACAGAAATCCATTTTTTTCAATTTTTATTTTTTTTAAAAAATTTTCTTGAATTTTAAAATTTTTTATAATTTCTTTTTTTCCTATATTTTTATTTTCTGAATTTTTTAAATTTTTTGAATTTTCCATATTTCCATTATTTTCAAAAAAGTTTCCAAATTTTTCAATATCCTTCCAATTTACAAAAATATTTTTTTTCTCAAAACCATTTTTCCCCTCGATATCTTCAAAATTATTATTTTCTCGAATTTTTTTCAAATATTCCTGTCCCTTTTTATCAAATCCCAAAATTCTGACATAATTTATCTCAAAATCCATCATTCCAGCCTTTATGTTTAACAAAATATTTAAAATAATCCGCTCCACACGCCTGTTTGATAAGTTTCTTGACTTCGTATTTTCCAAAAATTCCCTATAATTTTTTGAAATTTCCGCTCCCTTATATATTCTAGCCTGAACCTCCCACGACTAAAGTCGCAGGGTTCTAAAATCTTTAAAAGTATTTAAAAATTTTCTAAGAAGTTTGATAGCTTTACACTACCCTTATTCTTTTAGGTGTGTTCAGTTCACCTCTATTGTATAGGACGCTTAAGTCCACAACTTTACTTTTTCTTAATATATTTAATGCTCCATTACAATCCGCATTTATGAGTTTACCTGTGCTTGTTTGATATAGTCCTCTTTTTATTCTTTTTCCACTGAATATATATTCTTTTTGATTTTCTTTATCATATATTGGAATTTCATCTCCATCAAAGAAACTTGCTTTTGATGTATAACTTTCTTCTTGCAGTTTAAATTTTATTCCATATAGTTTACATAGATATATTATTTTATTTCTTAATTTTCCATATGGTATATTTACAAAGTTCTGATTATTTATGCTTCCAATATTTGATTTTCTTTGAAAATCTTCATTATATCCTAGAACTATTCTTCCTATATCATTATTAAGACAATAATTTATAATTATTCTTGCTGCTTTTGAAAGATAATCATTTATGCGATTATTTCTCCTTCTAGCTATTCTCTTTTGCCTTAATGTTATATGCTCTATCTTTTGCTTATCTTTAATGCTTTGCAATTTTGCATTTGTCTTGTTATAGTATTGATTAATAGATTTTAATTTTCTGCCGTCTATTAGGAATGAAGCTCCGTTATTTGTAACACAAGTACATAGATTGTCTATACCTAAATCTATTCCTAGTCCATTTTCTTTGTTTAATTCCCTTTGAACTTCCTCTACTTCATAAGTATATTGAATTTCAAAGTACCTAGAATGTTGTTTTGGTATTATTCTAATCTCTTTTATTTTCTTGCCTTTTAATACTGGTGGCAGCTTAATTTTAACTTCCTGATGAGTTTTCTTAAACGAATTTGAATAAGGAACTATCAGCATATCATCTTTTAATCTTACAAAACCTATAACAAGAGTTGTAAAACCATCTTTAGCAAGATATTTAGGTAATTTTATATCTTTAAAATTATATTGACCATTCTTAGCAAGTTTTAAAAGTCCAAAAAATGATTTGAAACTTCCGTCTACTTCTTTTAGAATTTGTTGAGCCATATTAGAATTTAACTTCTTAATAGTTCTCACTGTTTTTAAGCATTTTATAGTTTTCATTATAACTTAAATACTTTTTCTTATTAAAATAGTATTGTCTAATATTATATATAGCTTCATTAGTTAAGTTCTTGGCTATATGAGATAAATATTTTAAATTTCTAAACTCCTTTTTACTAAGATGTTTTACCTGTTGTTTTAAAGTTAAATACATAGATATCACCTCCTTTTCATCAGAGATATTATACCATGTATTCTACATTTTATCTGTCAAAAAAGTAATATTTTTTAAATGTTTTTAAAGTTTTTAAAACCCCACAACAGTGGGAAGCGTCGTTCACACAAGTGCGCTACTACTTATGCAGTTCTCTTGGCATATATACTCCTTAATAAATTAAGGAGATTAGCCTTGAACTTCTTGTTATCTCTAACAAGCACAGACTATATCTTATCCTTATCCTATTTCAAGGACTTAGGCGAAACCACTTCCAATACCAATCGCTTGTATTGTACTCCCCTCACGAGGGATAGTCGTTGAACTTTCCTTTTCAGGCTTAGCTGCTGATTGTCTATTATCATAATGTTTAGGATTTAACCTTGCACCATCTAGTATATTTTTTCTGCTTTCGCTACCTTCACACTTATACCATATTTGAACGAAGGTATTATGTTGTGGTCATACTAGCTTTAAGAGTTCCCAGCAATTCAGTTTCTTTGTTGCACAGTTCTTTCTGTGTCTACATACAAGTTTCCCTATATGCTTACTAAAATTTTTGTGCAATTCATCTCACGACTAAAGTTGCGAGTGTTCTTGCGCTATTTAATAAATTTCACAATTAATGTCATAAATTTCCATTATTTTTTCTTTTTTTTCAGTCAAAATCTTATATTTTACGATTTTAAAGATTTCTTCCTTTAGTTTTTGAAAATTAATTCCATTTTTTATTTTAAATTCTAAATTTTCAAGAATTATTTCAAAAGATTTTTCTGGCACAAATTTCTGAATTTTTTCCAGCTTTTCCAAAATAAGTTTTTTTGATTTTAAATTTTTATCGCCACAAAATTCTTCCAAAATTTTTTCCAGTTCATTCCGTAAAAACGAAGCACTGGCAAACTCCTCCCTCTCTTTTTCAACTTTTTCTTCATTATATTCTGAAATTTCCCTTTTTACAATAAACGGCTTTATTCCAAGATTACTTTTCTCAATCTCACGCATATATTCCAAAGCCAAAATATTATTCGACTTCACAATTCCATCCAACTCATATTCCTTCAATGCTAATCTTTGAGAAGTGCTATAACTATTGCCTTTTTTCATATATCCCATAAGTTTGTCCTTGTAATCCTGCCTTTTCTGCAAATCAAGCACCTTTTGCAAAACCTCAATATTTTCCTCCTCTGCTCCAAAAACCTGAATATCCATTCCCAAATAATCCAAAATTCGTGTCGCCATCTTTGAAAAAATCTCAGCATTTTGAATCGAATAGTAAAGTGGAAGTTCTGCAACTAAATTAACACCACACTCTAAATTAACCTGCGTTTTTTCCCATTTATCCAAAAACGAAATTTCTCCCCGCTGAACAAAATCCCCACTTCCTACAACAGCAATAAAGACATCTTTACCAAATATTTCCCTAATTTTCCTGATTTGATACAAATGACCATTGTGAAATGGATTATATTCAGCAACAATTCCTATTTTTAACAATTTTTTCTCCTAAAAACTTTTCTTATTGTTACACATATTATATCATATATCCAACTAATTTTTATAAGTTTTTTTAATTTCTTTAAAAAATTTCTCAAAATTTTTTATTTAAATTGATGAATGCTTTTAAATATTGAAAATATTTTAAAAAGATAGCTAAAAGCAAATTTTTATTAGCGGCTTAAATATTTTACTCAAAGCTGAATATTGAAAAATTATTGTATAAATCAATGTTATTGTGGTATAATATATTAATGTTGAAAATATTATTTGAAATAATGGAGTAAAAAAATATGATAAAGTTAGTTTTGTTAGATGTCGATGGAACTCTTACAGATGGCGGAGTCTATCATGGAAATGATGGAAATGTAACAAAAAAATTTAATGTAAAAGACGGCTACATCATTGCCAATGCTAGAAAAGTAGGAATTGACTTTGGCATTGTTACTGGAGGAAACGGAAAGCTTTTGGAATATCGTGCAAAAAAATTGAAAATGAAATATTTATTTTGTGAAGTCGAAAAAAAAGAAGATGTACTTACAAAATTGATGGAAGAAACTGGATTAAAAATGGAAGAAATCGCTTATATGGGTGATGATTTGAACGATATAAACATAATAAAAAAAGTTGGTTTTTCAGGAGCTCCAGCGGATGCTGTGGATGAAGTTTTGGAAATAGTTGACTTTGTTTGTGCTAAAAAAGGTGGAAATGGCGCTGTTAGAGAATTTGTTGAAACTATTTTGAAAAAAGAAAACTTATATGAAAAATTTTTAGAAATATGTTTAATTTAAAATAAAAAATAAAAAAATTATTTTAGGAGGGAAAAATGGCAATTAAATATTTGGACGCCAAAAGACTGAAAATGTTATTTATTGGCGGAGGGAAATGGGTAATAAAACATGAAGAGCTATTAAATGAGTTAAATGTTTATCCAGTTCCAGACGGAGATACAGGAAGCAATATGGCAATGACTCTAAATTCTATGATAACTGATTTGGAGCAAAAAACAAGTGAAAAGATAACTATGCAAGAATTTACTGATACAGTTGAAGAAGCAGTTCTAATGGGAGCTAGAGGAAATTCTGGAACAATTTTGTCACAAGTGATAACAGGATTTCTTCGTGGAATTGGAGAAAAGAAAAAATTATTTCCAAAAGATGTCGCAAATGCATTGGTAAAATCCAAAGAAACTGCTTATAACGCAGTTGGAGAGCCGATGGAAGGAACAATTCTTACCGTTATAAGAAAAATTTCTGAAAAAGCATTGGAATGTGCGGAAAAAACGGAAGATTTGGTTGTATTTTTAAAAGAAATTGTTGAAACTGGAAACAAAGCAGTGGAAGAAACTCCTGAACTTTTGCCAAAATTGAAGGAAGCTGGAGTTGTAGATGCTGGTGGAAAAGGACTTTTCTTTTTATTTGAAGGATTTTACAAAGTTACGACTGAATTAAATTTATTGGTTGAGTTACAAAAAGCGCAAGTTAAGGAAAATGAATTTGACAAAACGATAGCAAATATTGACCATGATCCAGAAAGCATACACTTTCAATATTGTACAGAATTTATAATTTTAAATGGAAATTTTGATACGGAAGAATATAAAAAAAGGATATTAGAATTAGGAGATTCTGCGGTTTTTGCTCAAACTTCTAAAAAGTTTAAGACACATATTCATACAAATCATCCAGGAAAAGCTTTTGAAATAGCGTTGGAATATGGTCCGCTTGAAAAAATGAAAGTTGAAAATATGAGATTGCAGCACGACAATTTACAAATTTTTAGTGAAAAAGATGAAGCCAAAATATTTGAAAATCCAAAAGTTGATAAAACTAAAAATGCTTTTGTGATTTTGGCGGATACAGAAAATTTGAAAGAAGAATTTTTGAAACTGGGAGCTGATGTTGTAATACTTGGTGGACAAAGTAAAAATCCAAGCGTTCAAGAAATATTAAATGCAATTGAAAAAATAAAAAAACAAAATATCTATATTTTGCCAAATAATAAAAATGTAATTACAACGGCAAAATTGGCAGCTGAAAAATCTAAAAAGACAGTTATTGTTCAAGAAACTAAAACAATGCTTGAAGGATATTATTACTTAAAAAACAAAGAAGATGGAGTTTCTGAAATAAAAAAATCCGCTAAAAGAAATGCTTCGATTGAAATTACAAAAGCTGTGAGAGATACGAAAATTGAAAATTTAATGATTGCAAAAGACGATTTTATTGGACTTGTAAATGGGAAAATAAAATATTCTAAAAAAACACTTGATGAGCTTGTAACTCAAATGCTTGACGAATTAGTTACCGAAAATACGATTACGGCGACAGTTGTAGTTGGAAACCAAAAAGATGAAGCTTCTAAAAAGAGCATTGACACTAAATTAAAAAATGTGAAAACGGTTACTATTGAAGGAAATCAAAATAATTATTTTTATTATATTTATTTAGAAAACAAAGATCCAAATATGCCTGAAATAGCAATTTTGACTGATTCAATTTCAGATTTGACAAAAGAAGATATAGAAGAGTTGCCAATAAAAATAGTTCCATTAAAAATTGACATTAATGGTAATCTTTTAAAAGATGGAGTTGAAATTACAACTTCGGAATTTTGGCACGAAATGATGGGGAAAAATGCGAATATAAAAACTTCACAGCCATCACCGCAAGAATTTTTAAACGCTTATAACAGACTTTTTGAAAAAGGTTATAAAAAAATAATTTCGATTCATGCCTCTTCAAAATTGAGTGGAACAATTCAAGCGGCTAAAGTTGCGAGAAGTCTTACAAATAGGGAAAATGACATAGAATTAATAGACAGTTTGGGTGTTTCTCTGTTAGAAGGATTTTTAGTATTAGGAGCTGCTGGGAAAATTATAAGAGGAGAAAGTTTTGTAACTGTTTTAAATTGGGTAAATAACTTTAAAAATAAAGGGAAATTGCTTATGGTAATTCCTGATTTAAAATATTTGGAAAAAGGTGGAAGAATTGGAAAGGCAAGTTCTACAATAGCTGGAGCACTTAACATGAAACCAATTTTAACGATTAGCCAAGGAGAAATTGCAGTTGAGAAAAAAGTTCTGGGAGAAAGAAATGCACAAAAATATATTGAAAAATATATAGAAAGAGAAAGTAAAAAACAAAGCATAATAGTTATGAGCGGTTGGGGTGGAACTCAAACTGAACTAGATAGTGTTATGAAAGTTTATTCGGAAGTTGAAGGAAATCCTAAAATAAGTACACTTATTTTAAATAGAGAAATTGGTGCGGTAATTGGAGCACATGCAGGACCTGTTTATGGAATGTTTGTCTTCCCTAGACTTAGTTAAAACAAAAAAATATTTTTATATTCAAAATATTTTCAAAAAAAACTATGTTAATTTAGAAATAAATATGCTATAATAAGAACATGTAAAATTTTATAAACAAAATTTTTTAAATCTAAATTTCACAAATATTAACAAATTAAAATTTTCAAAATAAAGACTTTTGGAGCTAAAAAGTGATTTTTATAAAAAAGTCAAAATATAACTTCAATTAGATTTTGAGATTTATAAAATACAAAAAAATAAAAAAATAAGGAGGTTTTTATGAAATATCAAAATTTAGTAAATGGGGAATGGGTACATTCAGCAAAAGAAATTACAATTTATTCTCCGATAAACAATGAGGAACTTGGTACAATTCCATCAATGTCCAAGGAAGAAGTAGATATTGCAATGGAAACTGGAAAAAAAGCTTTAGAAAGTTGGAGAAACTTGTCAGCTGTGGAAAGAGCGAGATATTTATACAAAGCGGCGGACATTTTGGAAAGAGATAAAGAAATAATTGGTGAAATTTTGACAAAAGAAGTTGCAAAAGGGTATAAGTCAGCAGTTGGAGAAGTTGTGAGAACGGCTGATTTGATTAGATATTCTGCTGAAGAAGGACTTAGAACAGTTGGAGAAATAATCGAAGGTGGAAGTTTTGAAGCGGCTAGTAACAGAAAAGTTGCAATGGTAAGAAGAGAACCTGTGGGACTTGTACTTGCAATTGCGCCATTTAATTATCCAGTAAATTTATCGGCTTCAAAAATAGCACCAGCTTTAATTGGAGGAAATGTCGTATTGTTTAAACCGCCAACACAAGGAGCAATAAGTGGACTTATGTTAGCAAAGGCGTTTAAAGAAGCTGGACTTCCTGCAGGAGTACTAAATACAATTACAGGTAAAGGTTCTGAAATTGGAGATTATTTGATTGAACATAAAAATGTAGATTTTATCAATTTTACTGGAAGTACTAAAACTGGTAAAAGAATTGGGGAATTAGCTGGAATGAAACCTATTTTACTTGAATTAGGTGGAAAAGACGGAGCTATTGTCGCTGCAGATGCCGATTTGGAAAAAGCCGCAAAAGATATTGTAAGTGGTGCATTCAGTTATTCTGGACAAAGATGTACTGCGATTAAAAGAGTGCTTGTTGTCGAAGAGGTGGCGGACAAATTAGCTTCACTTATTAAAGAAAATGTAAGTAAACTTACAGTTGGAAATCCATTTGATAATGCAGATATAACTCCTTTAATTGATTTAAAAGCGGCAGATTTTATCGAAGGACTTATGGAAGATGCTCTAGCTAAAGGTGCAATTCCGTTAAATCCAGTAAAAATGGAAGAAAATTTGTTGTGGCCAGTTGTTTTTGACAATGTGACACTTGATATGCAAATCGCTTGGGAAGAACCATTTGGACCAGTTTTACCGATAATAAGAGTAAAAAGTTTGGATGAAGCTGTTAAAATTTGTAATGAATCTGAATATGGATTGCAATCTTCAGTATTTACAAAAGATTATCAAAAAGCATTTGATATTGCATCAAGACTTGAAGTTGGAACAGTTCATATAAATAACAAAACTCAAAGAGGACCTGACAATTTCCCATTTTTAGGAATTAAAGGTTCTGGAGTTGGAGTGCAAGGAATTAAATACAGTATTGAAAGCATGACAAAAATAAAATCAATTGTGTTTGATTACTAATTAAAAATAATTTTTATTAATTAGGTCTGACAATTATAGCTTTAGCCATGAGAGAATCAGTAAACTGTTTTGAAATTGTTTAAAACTTTTTTAAAACAGTTTTTTTTTAAAATTTTTTTTATTATCAAAATAAAAAAATAAAAAAATTAATTTCTGTACTTTAAAAAAATATACTAAAATATATTTGAGAATATTAACAAAGTAAAAAGAAAGTAGGGGATTATGTATGAGAATTCAAAATAAAAAAGTAATTTTATTTTTTGGACTGGCAATTTTATTTTGTGGAATTCTGGGAGCAAAAAGTGTTAGTGCTAAAAGAAGAATTGAAGAGATAAGAAAAGAGATAAAAAAAACTGCTGATGGAGAAAAAAATATAATTAAAAAAAATCAAATGATTTATGACAAAAGAAAAGCAATTTATACAAGATCATTTAAATGTGATAAAAAAATATTTGAGTTAGATTATTTGACGCCAAAAGTTGCAAGAATTACAGATATCGCAAAAAAACAGAGTTTCCAGCTGGATAAAAAAGACGATGCATCTGGAGAATATTTTTCTAACGGAGTAATTTCAATTAAAATTTCAAAAGAAAAAGTTATTTTGATAAAAAATGGAAACAAAATGATTTGTCAAGAAATTTTAAATTAAATAAAATTTTAAATTAAAAATAAAAAAATATATAATTATCAAAAAAATTATGGTATAATTTAAATAAAATATTTTAAGATAAAAAAATTAATAAAACTTATAATTTATTTTAAAAATTTCAGAAATTTTCAGAAAAAAAGAATGGAGAAATTATGAAAAATGAAAATTTCACTTGTAAAAATTGTGGCGGAGTGATGAAATATGACCCAAAATCACAAAATTTGAAATGTGAAAATTGTGGAAATGAAGTGGTACTGCCAAAGGATATGTCGTCTAAAAGACACGCTTTAAATGAATATGAACACAATTTAAAAAAAATTCCTGAAGAAAAGACAACAATTATTCAATGTGAGTCTTGTGGTGCGACGATAGAATTAAGTTCGGAAAAAGCTTCGACAAATTGTCCTTATTGTGGATCAAATATCGTTGTGAGTGAGAAAATAATGTCAATTTTGGAGCCAGATGGACTGCGACCTTTTTTAATAGAGCAAAAAGAAGTTAAAATGATTTTTTCAAATTGGATAAAGAAGAGATGGTTTGCACCGAACGCGTTAAAAAATCTTTATCAAACTGGGAAAATAATGGGAATTTATTTACCTTACTGGTCTTTTGACAACGATGCGGACTGTGATTATTTTGCAGAAGGTGGAATTGACAGGACGGAAGAATATGAAGAAGACGGAAAAACTTATACAAGGACAATAACAGATTGGTATCCAGTCAGTGGAAATATACAAAATGAGTTTATTGATGTTGTTGTACCAGGAAGTAGAAGTTTACAGAGAAATTTATTAAATAAATTACCTGAATTTGGTGTTGAAAGCACAATAAAATTTAATTCAGGATATTTAGCGGGATTTAGCTCTGAAGTTTTTAAAGTGCCTATGCGAGATGGATATGAACAAGCAAAAAATGTGATGAGAAATACTTTGGAGAGTTTGGCGAGTAGTGATGTTTTAAGAAATTATGATCATGTTAGAGATATAAGAATGAGAGTGAGATGGTACAACGAATATTACAGACTTTTAATGCTTCCTGTGTATTCGACATCATATTTATACGACAAAAAAACTTATCAAGTCGTAATTAATGGCGAAAATGGAGCAATAACTGGAGAATATCCAAAATCAGTGGTAAAAATAATATTAGCTATTTTGGCAGGAATTATTGTCGCAATAATAATTTATAATTTTTTGAAAAAATAAAAAATAAAAGATAAAAATAAAATAAAACAAAATAAAATAATAAAAAACGGAGGAAATAAAAATGGCAAATATTTTAACAAGATTTAAAGATATAATGGCTGCAAATGTAAATTCAATGCTGGATAAAATGGAAAATCCAGAAAAGATGATTGACCAATATTTGAGAAATATGGAGCGAGATTTGTCGAGTGTAAAAGCTGAAACAGCGGCAGTTATGGCAGTTGAAAGTTCAGCTAAGAGAAAAGTTGAAGAGTGCAAAGAAGAAATTTCAAAAATGGAAAATTATGCTAAAAAGGCGCTAAAAGCTGGAAATGAAAGCGATGCAAGATTATTTTTGCAGAAAAAAGAAACATTGACTACAAAACTTGAAGCACTTGAAAAAGATTGCGAAATAGCGGTGGCAAATTCTACAAAAATGAGAGAAATGCATGATAAATTGGCGGATGATATTCAAAAATTATCAGAAAAAAGAACAGAAATAAAAACAAAATTAAAAATTGCAAAGACAACAGAAAAAGTGAATTCGATGACTTCAGCGTCAGGGCTTAACGGAAATAAATCGGCATTTGAAAGAATGGAAGAAAAAGCGAATAAAATGCTTGATGAGGCAAATGCTAAAGCAGAATTGAATACACCTAAAAAAGATGAAGTTGAAGATTTGATGAAAAAATATGACGATGAAAATTCAGATGAAAATAAAGGATCTTCAGCAATTGACGAAGAATTGGAAAAAATGAAAAAAGAATTGGGATTATAATTTTGAATAATAGTATTATTAATTCTTCAATATTATTTATTTGATTTGTAAGAAGAAATTTTATTTTTAATAAAAAAATTTTATAAAAATTAATTGAATTTTTTAGAAAGGAAATAAAAATGGGACTATTTGGGAAACAATTGGCAAATGTGATAGAGTGGTACGAATATAACGAAGATACACTTTTTTGGAAATGGTCAAACAACGAAATTAAAAAAGGCTCAAAACTTATACTAAAACCTGGGCAAGATGCTATTTTTTTACATAATGGAAAAATTGAAGGGGTTTTTGAAGATGATGGCGAATATGATATTCAATCGGAAATAATACCGTTTTTGTCGACTTTGAAGGGTTTTAAATTTGGGTTTAATTCAGGACTTAGGGCAGAAGTGATATTTGTCAATACAAAAGAAGTTACGATAAAATGGGGAACTAAAAATGCGATAAGTATTCCAGCTGCAGGTCTTCCTGGTGGAATGCCAATAAGAGCTTTTGGAACAATGTCTTGCAAAGTTGACGACAATCAAGTTTTGATTGAAAAAATTGCAGGAATA
Source organism: Leptotrichia sp. oral taxon 218 (assembly GCF_018128225.1). Taxonomy (NCBI): domain Bacteria; kingdom Fusobacteriati; phylum Fusobacteriota; class Fusobacteriia; order Fusobacteriales; family Leptotrichiaceae; genus Leptotrichia; species Leptotrichia sp. oral taxon 218. The sequence continues at coordinate 116,090 of NZ_CP072377.1, forward strand.
AAACAGCAATTTGGGATTGAAGATGTGAAAGAGAGAGTTTTGTCGATGTTAGACCAGCTTTTGATGAAGTGGATTGTAAGAGAAGGAAAGGATATGTTCAATCTTCAGGCAAACGCTTCTGAAATAGGTTCTGGAATTCAGACGGACTTAGATTTGGAAATGAGAAAAATCGGACTTGCGATGACAGGTTTTGCGGTTTCAAGTTTTAATTATCCAGAAGAAATTAAAAAGATGCAAGAAAAAGCGGCAGCTCAAAGTATGGTGGGCGATGTGAATAGATATACCCAAATGGCTATGGCTGATTCGATGGCAAATGGAAGTGGAAGCGGTGTCGCAGGAGATATGGCTCAGATGCAAATGGGAATGATGATGGGACAGCAAATGGTCAATCAGATGAATAATAACGGTGTAAATAATCAAAATTCAAATAATAATGTACAACAAGAAAATACTTCAAACGGAACTGTCCCAAAATTTTGTCCAAATTGTGGGACAAAAACAAATGGTGCGAAATTTTGTCCTGAATGTGGAACAAAATTGTTCTAAAATTTTCTAATAAATTTTTTGATTAAAATAAAAAATAAAAAAACTGCATTTTTATCTTATTTTTAAGATTTTTGTGCAGTTTCTTTTATCAAAAAAATTTATTTTTCGTTTAAAACTCTTTTTTCGTGCTCAATATCTTTTGGTCTCATTTTTATGTCGTAATGACTGACAACGCTCTTAAACTTGTCTAAAATTTCTTTTTTATCAGAAATTTTCATATTTGTCATGCTCAAAAGAATGTCTTTTAAAGTTGCATCAAAACTTCGGATTGACTGAGTCAAAAGGAGTTTTTTCTTAAAGTGTGGTTCTTTTTTTATGTCGTCAAAATCAATAAAAACAATTTTTTTAGTCTTTGGGTCAATCATAAAATTATTTAGATTAAAATCTGTATGAAAATAATTTTTTTGTAAAAATGTGTATTCAAATTTATACCATAAGTCAATTGCTTCAAAAAATTTTTGTTTGTCGTTTTCATTTATCAAATATTTTGAATATTCGACAAAATTTCCTGAAAAAGTTTTATCTACATTTTCCGAGCAAACTAAAGTTTTTACCGAAAATGGACTATTTTTTATCTTTTCGTAACTCAAAACTTTCATAAAATTCCAAGTTGGGAAATCTTTTTTCAAATCTTCATATAAATTATAACTATTTTCCCCTTTTTCTTTGGAGAGTTTCAAAAAAATCCGAAGTGCTTTAATTCCTTTATAATTATAAAATTTTTTATAAATATTTTCTTTTTTTAAAAATTCGTGAGTTTTTTCTTCTTTAGTGAAAACTTCTACATCGTTATTTTCCATCATAAATACCCTTTCTTTTTCTGAACCTCTCACGACTGAAGTTGTGAGATTCTTAAGTACTATTTAGTTTCTTTTGAATATCTAGTATTCAACCACTAGCTAATTTCCTTAAGACTTTAATGGACAAGCTCTCCACTAAGAACATTAGCGTCCTGTTGGCTCGGTTCGAAACCAGTTTTATTATACCATATGTATTTAACTATTTCAAATTTTTTCGTTGCCAAAAAATATGTCATTCATCTCATTCCTTGCATCGGGAGTGTTTTGGCATAACTCATAAAAATTTTCAAAAGTTATTATTATAATTCATAAAATAAAATATTTATAAAAAATTCAAATTCTCATAATTTATTCGCTTAATTTCGTATTTTTTAAATAAATATTGTAAAAAAGGTTGAAATATTGACAAATATGTTTTAGAATATATATAAATAAATTTTTAAGGAGGCAAAGAAATGAAAAGTTTAAAAAATGATTTTTCTTTAATGTCAAGTTTGTTAATACCTGTGGCGGTAGCTATTAATTTCACAGGTTCTTTTATTGCAAGTTCTCTAAAATTACCATTATTTTTAGATGCTATTGGGACAGTATTTATCAGTCTTATTGCAGGACCATGGGTGGGGTCGGTAACTGCAGTAATTACGAGTATTGCAACAGGTGGATTTAATCCAGTAAATTTAGCATTTTTACCAGTTGGAATACTTATTGCTGTTGTTATTGGAAATCTTACAAAATTAAAAATAAAAAATATTGTTGTAAAAATTATATTGTTAATATTGGCACTAACTATAACAACTGTTGTTGCAAATACAGTAATTACACTTTTGGTTTATAAAGGAATTACACCAGATGGAACTGGAGTTGTTGCATCAACTTTAATAAAATTAGGATTTGGGGAAGTTTTTTCTGTAATAGCGGCAACTTTTGTGTCAGAGATTATGGACAAGTCATTGACAATAATTATTGCTGTTTTAATTGCAAAAAGCATGTCAGATAGATATTTGATAAAATTCAAATATGGAGAAAATTATATAAAATAAAAATTGTATTTTGAAATAGAGAATTTATCTCTTGAAAAAATTTAATGGGAAAAATGGAGAAAATATGAATAATTTTTTAAAAAATTTATATCCGCTGACAAAGTTTTATTTAGTTTTGACACTAATAATATCAGGATTTATCATTCCTTACACTATTTATGGATATTTACTTTTTGTAATTTGTGGAATATTTGCCTTTTTATATGGAAAATTGGGAATTTATGTTAAAAGAGCCTTTTTAAGCTTATTTTTATTGACTTTAGTAATATTTTTAGCTCAAAGTTTATTATTTGTGTCAGATGAAGTATTTGCAAAAATATGGATTTTTGTAATTTATAAAAAAGGTCTATTGAAAGCAATTGCTGTAACATCAAAATTATGGGCTATTATAACACCGATTACATTACTTATTTTAATAACACCAGCAAAAGATTTTATAACTGCACTGGAAAAAAAAGGAATTAATCCTAAAATGGCATTCATTTTACTTTTGACTTTACAAATGATACCAGAAATGGGAAAACAGGCAAGTGTAATCTTAGATTCACAGCGTTCAAGAGGTGTGGAAACTGAAGGAAATGTTTTCGTTAGATTTAAAGCGCTTTTACCTGTATTTATTCCGCTTGTGCTAGGTTCGATTGTAAATACAGAAGAAAGAGCGATTACGCTGGAAGCGAGAGGTTTTTCAATAGGAGAAAAAAGAACGATATTGGACGAATTAGAAGAGACAAAAAATGACAAAATTATAAAAATGATACTTGTGATTTTTTTAATTTTATGTATTGCTTGGAGGATTTTATGGGTATTGAAATAAAAAATTTTAGTTATAAATATCCGCTGGAAGATAAGAATGTTTTGGAAAATTTGAATTTGAAGATTGAAAAAGGTGAGTTTTGGGCAGTTATTGGGAAAAATGGAAGTGGAAAAACGACACTTTGTAATGCTCTGAGAAGATTTGTGCCAGATTTTTACAAGGGAGAAGTGACTGGAGAAATTGTAGTTGATGGGAAAAATTTGAAAGATTTTAGTCCAAAAGAACTTGTGACAAAAATTGGTTTTGTGTTTCAAAATCCATTTACACAAATTAGCGGAGTAAAAGATACAGTTTTTGAAGAAATTGCTTATGGTTTGGAAAATCTTGCAGTTGAAAAGGAAAAAATAATAAAAAGAGTAAATGAAACATTAAAATTACTTGAGATAGAGCATTTGAAGGATAAAAATCCGCAAGAGATGTCTGGAGGACAAAAACAGCGTGTTGCATTAGCTTCAATCATTGTGATGGATCCTGAAATATTAGTAATTGATGAACCTACTTCACAGCTTGATCCAAAAGGAACGCAGGATATTTTCAAAATAATAAATATTATGGCTAAAAAAGGGAAAACGATAATTTTAGTGGAGCATAAATTGGAATTGATTGCAGAATATGCCGAAAAAATTTTAGTTTTGGATGAAGGAAAAATAATTTTGAGCGGAAAAGCTAGTGAAGTTTTAAATAATAAAAGTTTATTGGAAAAGGGAATTGGAATGACACAGTATTCGATGCTTGCTTATAAACTTGAAAAGGCAGGAAAAGCAAAGTTTGAAGAAATTCCCATAACCAAGGAAAAGACAGTGGAATTATTGAAAAAATAAAGTAATAAAAAATAAAACAGGAATTTATAAATTTCCAAAAGATTTAGATGCAAAAATAGCTATTAATGTTGTGATAGAATATTTGGAGAAAAGAGATTTTATAGAAAAAGTAAATTTTGTATGTTTTGAAAATGAAAATTTTAAGATTTATCAAAAATTACTGGAAGAGAAAGGGATTTTATGAAAGAAGGGAAACTGAAAAAAATTATAAAAATAGACTGGACAATATTTTATTCCAAACCGAGAATACAAATTTTAGGAATTTTAATATTTTTGGATATAATGTTGCTTTTCACAGTTAAAAAAGAAATAGAAAAAGGATTTAGCGTATCTTCTGTTTCGACTTCAATAGTCTTATTTATATTATTTATCTTGTTAAATGGATTATTTATTTTTTATTATAAAAATAAATTTCCTAATATAGAATTTTATGATGATTATTTTATTTTCAAAAAAGAGAAAGTGTATTATGAAAATTTAAAATATTTTTTCTTTAAGGATAATAGAGTATTTCAAATGAAGAAGTTTTCTAAAATTTTGTATAAACCTGATGGTGGTAATTGGAAAAAGATAGATGGAAGCGGGTATGATTATGACTTATTTTCAGTATTTCAAAAATGTTTTTTAGAAAAAAATTTTTCAAAAGCAGTAGAAAATATTGAAAATGGCGGAGTTGAGATTTTTCCATTTCAAAATCAAGGTTTTGTGAAAAATAAATTTTTATTTTCAAGTGAAGAAGGATTACAGGAATTGACTCAGATTTTTGAAAGTTCTCCTAAAATACAAGTATCGAATAAGTCTGTAACATTTGATAATGAGATTTATGATTGGGAAAATTATAATATTGAATTTGAAATTGGCACAATTACAGTAAGTGATTTGAAAAAGAATACGATTCTTGAAATTGAAGCTAAAAATACAGTGATTTGTCAGGAAATTTTATTAAAAAAATTAATAGAAAATTTTGATAAAAAATATCCTAAATTCTATTAGAAAATAAGAAAATTTAGAAAGTGAGAAAGGGAAATTTTGATGAAAAGATGCTTGTCAGGCTTATTAGGAATTATTTTGTTATTTTTTGTAATGACAATTGTTTATTGCCTATACTGTCTTTTTAAAATATTTGTTAATAAATACATACCTTTTTTTGAAGCGCTGATTTTTTTAGGGATATGTAGTGGTTGGACATATGGATTAAATAGATATGATAAAAAAAATTTTGAAAAAGAAAAAGATAATAGTAGAAGCAGATTTGCACCAAAAGAAAAGAAAGAGCCTTCAAATAAAGAATTACTGTCAGCCCTTTTTCTCGCATATATTCCAGCAATTATAACAATTTATCTTGGAAATGCGACTGAACTGGCATATTTTATAAGTTCAGCTAAGAAAACAAAATTTACAGCAGAGTTTTTTTATTCGTTAAATGAAATTTTTAATCAACAATTTTTTTACAGAAATTTATTAATAATATCAGTAACTTTTATAATATTTGGGACTTTTTTTAGTTTTAGAGTAGTTACAGAATATATGAAGAAGAAAAAAGAAGAGCTGGAACAATAGAATAATTATTAAAGATAATTGTTTAATAAAATTTTTGAAGGAGAGGCAATTATGAATTTTATTACCGTAAAAAATTTGAGTTTTAAATATCCTAATGGTACAGAAAATGTACTTAATGATATTTCTTTTAAAGTTGAAAAAGGAGAAAAAGTAGCAATTATTGGACAAAATGGAGCTGGGAAAACGACATTAGTAAAAATGTTAAATGGACTTTTGAAACCGACTAGTGGTGATGTAATTGTCGATGAGTGGAACACACAAAAATATTCCGTAGCAAAAATGAGTAAAAAGGTTGGGTATGTTTTTCAAAATCCGATGGATCAAATTTTTCATAACAATGTTTATGATGAAATTGCTTTTGGTGCAAAAAAATTGAAGTTTTCTGAGGAAAAAATAAAAAAATTAGTGGAAGATGCAATGAAATTGACAAAATTGGAAAAATTTTCAAAGGAAAATCCGTATAATTTGCCATATTCGATGAGAAAGTTTGTTACGATTGCGGCTGTGATAGCGATGGATGTTGAGGTGATTGTGATGGATGAACCGACTGCAGGGCAAGATTTTAAAGGAATGAAAATTTTGCATGATTTGATTGATGAATTGCAAAAGAGAGGGAAAACGATTGTTACAATTACGCATGATATGGAATTTGTTGTGAATAATTTTGACAGAATAGTTGTTATGACAAATGGAAAAATAATCGCTGACGGAAATAAAAGAGAGATTTTTTGGAATTTGGAAGTTTTAAATAAGGCTATGTTAAAACAGCCATATATAAGTGACTTGGCACGAGAAATTGATTTAAATAAAAATGTCTTGTCAATTGAAGAATTTGTGGAAAGTTATTAGTTTTACTGGGGGTGAGAGTGTGAGTTCATATTCTTTGCTTTACAAAAATATTGATGAAATAAAAATTAAAGGAGTTACAAAAACAAATCTTCCAAAATTAAAAAAATTAGGAATTTTTTCACTTTATGATTTGTTTTATCATTTTCCGAGAGCTTATGAAAATAGAGATAATTATAAAAAGATAAACGAAGTTTTGGACGAGGAATTTGTCATTTTAAAAGGGACGATTGTAAATATTGTAAGTAGATTTGCTAAAAGAGGAATGGTGATGGTATCGGCGGTTTTGAGTGATGAGACTGGAATGATGGAACTTCTTTGGTTTAATAATCGGTATGTTAAAAGCAATGTAAAAGTTGGAAATGAAATTATGGTTTACGGAAAAGTTAAAAAAGGGATGAAAATGCAAATTATAAATCCTGAATATAAAAAAATTGATGAAAAAAGTTTTGAAATAAAAAAAGAAAATCAAATTTTGCCAATTTATCCGTCAACAGAATCTTTAAGACAAATTTCAATAAGAAAAATTATTGAGGATGCACTAAATAATTATGGATATTTGCTTTATGAAAATATGCCAAATGAATTTTTGAAAAAAGAGAAAATTATCGGCAGAAAAGAAGCAATGTTAAATATTCATTTTCCAGAAAATGAAAAGAAAAAAGAACAAGCTCAAAAAAGATTTATGTTTGAAGAAATTTTGCTTTTGGAAATGGGGATTTTGCAAAATAGATTTCAAAGTGAAAAAAATAATAAAAATGTTTATAAATTAGAAGATAAAAAAAGTCTTGTTTCAAAATTTATAAAAAATTTACCTTATGAACTTACAAAAGCACAAAAAACTGTGATAACGGAAATTTATAAAGAATTAAAAGCTGGAAAAATTGTAAATAGACTTATTCAAGGTGATGTCGGTTCAGGAAAAACAATTGTTTCATTTGTAATTCTTCTCTATATGATTGAAAATGGCTATCAAGGTGCGATAATGGCGCCGACAGAAATTCTTTCAATTCAGCATTATTTGGGAATTATAGATGAATTTTCAAAACTTGACATAAGAGTTGAGCTTTTAACGGCAAGTGTTAAAGGGAAAAAAAGAGAAAAATTACTTAATGAGATAAAAGAAGGACTTGTGAATATTGTGATTGGGACGCATTCTTTAATTGAAGAAGATGTGGTTTTTAAAAATCTTGGATTAATTGTAATTGATGAACAGCATAAATTTGGAGTAAGACAGAGAAAATTACTAAGAGATAAAGGAAATCTGGCAAATCTTATAGTTATGAGTGCGACTCCGATTCCCCGTTCTTTAGCGCTTACGATTTATGGAGATTTGGATGTTTCAATAATTGATGAATTGCCGAGCGGTCGCTCTCCAATTAAGACTAAATGGATAAAAGATGAAATTGAAAAACAGAAAATGTATGATTTTATCGACAGAATGATAGAAAAAGGAAGACAAGTTTATATTGTTTCACCGCTAATCGAAGAAAGTGAAACTTTGAATGTAAAATCGGCTCAGGAAACTTTTGAAGAATACAAAGATATTTTTCCTAATAGAAGAATAGATATTATTCACGGGCGACAAAAATATAAGGAAAAACAGGAAGTTATGGAAAAGTTTAAAAATCATAAAATTGATATTTTGGTGTCGACAACCGTCATTGAAGTTGGAGTGAATGTGCCAAATGCTACAGTTATGGTAATTCGGGATGCACAAAGATTTGGACTTTCGTCACTTCATCAGTTAAGAGGTCGTGTTGGTAGGGGAAGCCATAAATCTTATTGTTTTTTGGAATCTCAAACGAATAATGAAGTTTCGGCAAGAAGACTTGAAGTTATGGAAAGTACAACGGATGGTTTTAAAATTGCAGAAGAAGATTTGAAACTGAGAAATTCTGGAGAAATTTTGGGGATAAAGCAAAGCGGTGTGTCAGATATGGTTTTTACTGATATTGTAAGAAATGTTAAAGAAATTAAAAAAGTTCACGATTTTGTCATTTGGTATTTGGAAAAAAATAATGGGCAAATTGAGAATGAGTTTTTGAAAATGGATATTTATAAAAAGTTTTTTCGTGCAGAATAAGAGTAAAATTATAAAAAAATAGTGTTTTTTATAATAGAAAAGGGTCTTTATCCCTTGTCAAAAAAATAAAAAATAAGGAGAATTTTGTGAAACAGTATGTAGCGGATTTTGGGCTGTTAATAGTCGGAATATTATGGGGACTTGGGTTTGTATTTGTAAAAATCGGTTTAAATACGGGAATTAATCCATTTTATCTATCGGCGCTGAGATTTTTAGTCGGTGGAATTTTGTTTTATTTTGTTTTTTTTAAAAAGATGAAAAAATTTAGGAAAAAAGATATTGTTGCTGGACTTGTTGTCGGTACTTTTCAATTTTTGGGCTACGCTTTTCAAACTTATGGCGCAATGATTACGACGGCTAGTAAAAACGCATTTTTCACTTCGATAAATGTGATCGTCGTGCCATATATCTTTTGGATTTTACATAAAAAAAAGCCTAAAATAATGACTTTTATTAAATAGTGCAAGAACACTCGCGACTTTAGTCGTGAGATGAATTGTACGAAAATTTTAGTAAGCATATAGGGAAACTTGTATGTAGACACGGAGCAAAACCGTGCAACAAAGAAACTGAATTGCTGGGAACTCTTAAAGCTAGTATGACCACAACATAATACCTAGGTAATAATATATGGTATAAGTGTGATGGTGGCGAAAGCAGAAAAAATATACTAGATGGTGCAAGGTTAAATCCTAAACATTATGATAATAGACAATCAGCAGCTAAGCCTGAAAAGGAAAGTTCAACGGCTATCCCTCGTGAGGGGAGTACAATACAAGCGATAGGTATTGGAAGTGGTTTCGCCTAAGTCCTTGAAATAGGATATGGATAAGATATAGTCTGTGCTTGTTAGAGATAACAAGAAGTTCATGAGAGAACTGCATAAGTAGTAGCGCACTTATGTGAACGACGCTTCCCGCTGTTGTGGGGTTTTAAAAACTTTAAAAATATTTAAAAAATATTACTTTTTAATAGATAAAATGTAGGATATATAGTATAATATCTCTGATGAAAAGGAGGTGATATCTATGTATTTAACTTTAAAACAACAGGTAAAACATCTTAGTAAAAAGGAGTTTAGAAATTTAAAATATTTGTGCCATATAGCTAAGAATTTAAAGAATCAGGCTACATACAATGTTAGACAATACTATTTTAAAAATAAAAAGTATTTAAGTTATAACGAAAACTATAAGATGCTTAAAAATAGTGAGAACTATAAGAAGTTAAATTCCAATATGGCTCAACAAATTCTAAAAGAAGTAGACGGAAGTTTCAAATCATTTTTTGGACTTTTGAAACTTGCTAAGAATGGTCAATATAATTTTAAAGATATAAAATTACCTAAATATCTTGATAAAGATGGTTTTATAACTCTTGTTATAGGTTTTGTTAGATTAAAAGATGATATTCTGATAGTTCCTTATTCAAATTCGTTTAAGAAAACTCATCAGGAAGTTAAAATTAAGCTGCCACCAGTATTGAAAGGTAAGAAGATAAAAGAAATTAGAATAATACCAAAACAACATTCTAGGTACTTTGAAATTCAATATACTTATGAGATAGAAGAAATTCAAAGGGAATTAAATAAAGAAAATGTACTAGGAATTGATTTAGGTATAGATAATCTTTGTACTTGTGTTACAAATACTGGAGTTTCATTCATAATAGATGGTAGAAAATTAAAATCAATAAATCAATACTATAATAAGACAAATGCAAAATTACAAAGTATAAAAGATAAGCAAAAGATTGAGCGAACAACATTAAGACAAAAGAGAATAGCTAGAAAGAGAAATAATCGTATAAATGATTATCTTTCAAAATCAGCAAGAATAATTGTAAATTATTGTCTTAATAATGATATAGGAAAAATAGTTCTAGGATATAACGAGAATTTTCAAAGAAATTCAAATATAGGAAGTATAAATAATCAAAACTTTGTAAATATACCATATGGAAAATTAAGAGATAAATTAATATATCTATGTAAACTATATGGAATAGAATTTAAACTGCAAGAAGAAAGTTATACATCAAAAGCAAGTTTCTTTGATGGAGATGAAATTCCAATATATGATAAAGAAAATCAAAAAGAATATATATTCAGTGGAAAAAGAATAAAAAGAGGACTATATCAAACAAGCACAGGTAAAATCATAAATGCGGATTGTAATGGAGCATTAAATATATTAAGAAAAAGTAAAGTTGTGGACTTAAATGTCCTATACAATAGAGGTGAACTGAACACACCTAAAAGAATAAGGGTGGTGTAAAGCTATCAAACTTCTTAGAAAATTTTTAAATATTTTTAAAGATTTTAGAACCCTGCGACTTTAGTCGTGGGAGGTTCAGTTGTTCGATTATTTGTATAATTGGAATCGGAGTCATAAGTTTTGATAAAAATTTAAATTTGTCTGACATTAATTTTGGAGATATCTTGACAATAATAAGTGCAGTATTTTTTGCATTTCAAATAGCAACAACTGGATTTTTTTCAAGAAAAGTTGAGCCGTTAAAATTAATTTTTTTGCAAATGATATTTGCTGGAATTTTATTTGTAGTAAATTTTTTTATTTTTTCAAATCCTAAAGAAATTTCAGATTTAAAAGGAATGGCGCTGATTTCAGTCGGTTATTTGACAATATTTTCCACAATAGTTCCAACACTTTTGCAAACAGTCTGTCAAAAATTTACAACTTCGACACGAGCTTCACTTTTAATGTCAACAGAATCTTTATTTGCACCAATTTTTGCGTTTTTTTTGCTAGGCGAAATTCTAAGCTTGAAGGTAATTATTGGAGCTGGAATAGTTTTATTTTCGATAGTTTTGTCAGAAATTTAAAAATTATAATTAAAAAAATTTGACTTTTTTGAAAAAATATTATAAAATTAATTATAATGATTACAAAATTAGAATAATTTTATATAAAAAATTAAAAATTAAAATTTGGAGGTAAGAAATGGACTTTAGCTTGAATTTAGGTGTTTTAGATGAAGGAAAATTACAAAAAATTGACGAAAATAAACTTTACGATGTGGCTGTTATTGGAGCTGGACCAGCAGCGGTCTCTAGTGCAATTTATGCGGCTCGTAAAGGATTAGCTGTTGCGATGGTTGGAGTAAAAGTTGGAGGACAAGTTTTGGATACGAATGAAATTGCAAATATTATAGGAACTGTGTCTACAACTGGAAGCAAATTTGCTGAAACTTTACACAGCCATTTGAAAGAATATGAAGTTGCGTTTAAAGAAGGGCATGTTGTAAAAGAAATTTCGATTGATGGAAAAGATAAAGTTTTTGTAACTGATGACGGGAAAAAATATAAGACAAAAACTATTATTTTGGCAACTGGTGCAAAACCTAGAAGTCTAAATATTCCTGGGGAAGCTGAATATGTTGGAAAAGGAGTGCATTACTGTTCAACTTGCGATGGGCCTTTTTACAAGGGACTTGATGTTGCTGTAATTGGTGGTGGAAACTCAGGTGTGGAAGCTGCGCTTGATATGTCAGGAATTGCAAAAAATGTCACTTTAATTGAATTTATGCCAGAATTGAAAGCTGACAAAGTTTTGCAGGAAAAATTGGCACAGCGTGAAAATGTGAATGTAATTTTAAATTCAGCAACTACAGAAGTTTTGGGAACAGAATTTGTAGAAAAATTAAAATATAAAAATCGAGATACAAATGAAGAAAAAGTTTTGAAATTAAACGGAGTATTTATCGAAGTAGGACTATCTCCAAATAGTGAAATAGTGAAAGATTTAGTTGAATTGAATAGAGTGGGGGAAGTTGTGATAAATCCAGAAACTAACGAAACTTCATTAGAAGGAATTTTTGCAGCTGGAGATGTTACAAATGTAAAACGAAAACAAATAATTATTGCAATGGGAGAAGGAGCAAAAGCAGCACTTTCTGCATTTGATTATTTAATTTCAAAATATTAATAAAATTTTTTAGACTTATGAAGTTTTTCATAGGTCTTTTTTTTTTTTTTTTTGATAAAATTTCTAATAATATAAAAATTTACTTTAAATATTTTATTTCGTTTTAAATTTTTACAGATTCAGTATACCTAAATTTTAATTTTTATTTAATTATTGACAAAAATAAAAAATAATATATAATAAATGTATTAATGTAATTTTATATAAAAAATTGATTATAAGGAGATTATTTAAAATGAAAAAACTTATCTTATTGGGAACAATTATCGTATCGCTTGCATTAAAAGCTGGATACTTAGAAGAGGGAAAATTGTATTATGCAAATAAAAATTATTTAAAAGCTGAAGAGATGTTTTTGAAAGCTGTTCAAGAAGGTAATGTTGAAGGTATGAATTATTTAGGTAATTTATATTATAAACAAGAAAAATATGACAAAGCTGAACAAATTTATTTAAGTGCCGTTGAAAAGGGAAATGATAATGCTATGAAAGATTTAGCAATGTTATATGAAGATCAAAAAAAATTTGATAAAGCTGAAAAGATGTATTTAGAAGCTGTTAAAAAGGGCAATTCTGATGCTATGTACAATCTGGGGCTTTTATATTATAAGCAAGGAAAATATGATAAAGCAGAAGAAATGTATTTAAAAGCAGCTCAAAAGGGAGATGAACTAGCTATGAACAATTTAGGAGTTTTATATAGACAACAAAATAAAGAAAAAAAAGCAGAAGAAATGTTTCTAAAATCTAGTCAAAAAGGTTATCTTGGAGGTACATATAATTTGGGGTCTTTATATGAAAAACAAAAAAAATATAAGAAAGCTAAGAAATATTTTAAAATGGTAATAGATTTAGGAAATGAAAATGATCCAATGACTAAAGAAGCTCAAGAAGTCTATAGAAAACTAGTGCAGGCAGGATACTAATAAAATTGAACAAATTTTAAAGATAAAAAGTTTTTAGTTGTTATCATAAATTATTTTACAATATTCAAATAATAATTAAGTGTAAATTTTTCTACTTGCTAAATATTTAAAATTATGCGATAATTTAACATATATAATTTGGATTTTAAAATGGAGGACTGAAAATGAAAGAGAGAATTGTTATAACTGTTATTGGAGCGGATAAGACAGGAATTGTTGCAAATGTATCAACAAAATTAAGTGAGTTAAAATTAAATATTATTGATATAACTCAAAAAGTTTTTGAAGATAATATTTTTGCTATGATAATGTTAGTTGAAGTTGAAAAGAATGTAGATATTAAAAAATTGCAGGAAGAATTTAAAGTTTTTGAAGGAAAAATCGGAGTAAAAGTATTTTTGCAGCATGAAGAAATTTTTAAAACAATGCACAGAATATAATTTTAGAAAGAAAATTAGGAGGAAAATATGAATTTATTACCAGACGAAATACTGGAAACAATAGATATGATAGAGATGCAAAATCTTGATGTGAGAACAGTTACAATGGGAATCAGCCTGTTAGACTGTATCGAAACATCGGCTGAAAAAACAGCTGAAAATATTTACAACAAAATTGTAAAAAATGGAAAAGATTTGGTAAAAATTGCAGATGAAGTGGCTAGTAAATACAATGTGCCAATTGTAAATAAAAGAGTTTCAGTTACACCAATTGCAATAATTGGAAATGCTACAGATGCGACTGATTACACTATTTTTGCAAGAGCATTGGATAAAGCTGCAAAAGAAATTGGAATTGATTTTATTGGTGGATTTTCAGCGCTTGTTGATAAAGGGTTTACAAAAGGAGATTTGAGATTGATAGAAAGTATTCCAGCTGCACTTTCTCAAACTGACCGTGTTTGCTCTTCAGTAAATGTCGGTTCAACAAAATCAGGAATTAATTTAGATGCAGTAAAAATGATGGGAAAAACTGTAAAAGAATTGGCAAATCTTTCAAAAGAAAGCGATGGTTTAGCTGCTGCAAAATTTGTTGTATTTACAAATGCTGTGCCTGACAATCCTTTTATGGCTGGAGCATTTCACGGCGTAGAAAATCCTGATATTGTATTAAATGTAGGAATAAGCGGACCTGGAGTTGTAAGACACACACTTGCAAACATTTCAAAAACTGCTAAAATTGATGAAATTACAGAAGCTATTAAAAAAGTTAGTTTTAAAATCACAAGAATGGGAGAATTGGTTGGAAGAGAAGTTGCAAATAGACTTAGCGTTGAATTTGGAATAATAGATTTATCACTTGCACCAACTCCAGCGGTCGGAGATAGTGTGGGAAATGTGTTAGAAGAATTTGGTTTGGAAGCTGTTGGAGCTTATGGGACAACTTTGGCACTTGCAATTTTAAATGATGCCGTTAAAAAAGGTGGAGCTATGGCTGCGACTCGTGTTGGAGGATTGACAGGAGCATTTATTCCAGTAAGTGAAGATCAGGGAATGATAGAAGCCACAAGTAAAGGACACTTAAATCTTGAAAAATTAGAAGCTATGACTTGTGTTTGTTCAGTTGGACTTGATATGATAGCAATTCCTGGAGATACGACAGAAGCTGTTATTTCTGGAATAATAGCTGATGAAATGGCGATTGGAATGGTAAATAGTAAAACTACGGCAGTAAGATTGATACCAGTTCCAAATAAAAAAGCCGGAGATAGAGTCGTGTTTGGAGGACTTTTGGGAGAAGCTGACATAATTGACATAAATAATTTAGATTGCTCAGTTTTAATTAACCGTGGTGGAAAAGTTGCACCTCCAATTCAAGCTTTAAAAAATTAATTTATTTATTTGTATATAAAAATTATTTAAATATTTAAAAAGATAATATCAAAAGAGAAAATTTTTTAAATAATTTTCTCTTTTTATTTTTAAGTGAACTACTTCTGATTATAGAAGTTGGAGACTTCTTGCTATCTTTTTGTTAAAATTTAAAAAAAATTATTTGAATAAAAAATAAAAAAATAGGAGATAAAAGTGAGAAAAGTAAAACTTTTAATAATACTTTTTGGTATAGTTCTGAATACGAATATTTTTGGTGCAAAATTAATCTATACTAATGAAAATACAAAAGTATCCGATTACGATGTAAAAGAAAATGTTGTAAAATATCAAAAAAATGAGTATAAAAAAGGTCAAACTTACTATGCCATAACTGATAATACAATAGGTTATGATAATTGGGAAGAAGAAGTTGGAGGCGAGATGCCACGAACATATCTTCCTAAAAATTGGGAAAAAATAGGAAAACATCCATTAAAAGATCAGGAAGGTGGTGACCATACAACACTTGTTACGAAAACTTTTCTTGAAACGACAGGACTTGATGCGAGTCAAGTGGTAAACTACGGCGCTGAAAATGAATGGAATATGTTAGAAGGAATATTTTCATACAGTACAAGTACATCGTATTACTCTCCATATATGCTTACAAGCAATGCGTGGTATTTTGGAAATGTAATAAATGAAACACTTTTAAATAACTATATGCCAAGAGTTGCAACAACAAACACAGACGACAGAAATTTATTGATAATTGCTCTTCCGAATGCTGTAAAAAAGGAAAATGGATCTGATGCTGAAGTACTGCTTAATGATGCGACTGCCAAACTTTCTTTATATAGTGATGAAGTTGCAAAATTATTTAGAAGTCAGAGAATAATGGTAGATGCTGCAAATTGTTTTGTTTATGGGAAAAAAAATGTGACAAATTCTGTTTTGCTAAATGAAAGTTATAGAGGTAAAAGAATATCAGATTTTTCAAATAGATGTACAATGTCGCAAATGAATGATGAAGTTGGAGCAGATGCATTATATGCACGAGGTAATACAGTAGTAGCACTTGGAAATATATATAGCAAAGTAGATGAGTCAAATAAATTTGGAACAAGTTTTGCAACACCTAGAACGGCTGGATATGCGGCAATTATTTTGAATAAATTTAAGGGACTGACTTATCATCAGGTTAAAGAAATTCTTTTGACTACGGCTTATCGTGAAAAAGACAGGCTTGACAATCAGATGGGCTGGGGAATTGTGGATATTAGAAAAGCGCTTAATGGTCCGACAAATTTGAATGCGGGGCTGATTGAAGAAAATAAATTTTATACTGGGATGTATGATAAAATTTTTAATAAAGAAAGCAATGATATTTATTTTTGGGCAGAACCTGAAACTGACTGGGTCTGGACTAATGATATAGACAGTGGATTAAGTGACAAGCCAAGCGGAACATCAACTTATATTATGGCTTTGGATAAGGATGACAACAGTATAACAGGAAAAGTGACAATACAAAATTATTTGTCAAGTGAAGAAAACTTTTACAAGGAAACTAGTAAATATGTGCCAGGACTTAGAAAAGCCGGGAAACATAAACTGACCATAACCGGAGATTTGCTTTATGGCGGAGAAACTCAAGTTTTGGAAGGGACGCTAAAACTTACTGGAAATATACCTGACAGTACAATAGTTGTCTATGAAGGGGCTACTCTTGAACTTTGTGGAAATGCAAATAAAGTTGTGCTTGCCAGCGGGAAAATTGAAGCATGTCCAAGCGCTAAATATACACTTGTGAACGAAGATAGGGAAGATATTGAAGTAAATAAGAAAAAAGTGATTGATATTCCAAAACTTTTTTATTTTACTCAAAGCAACAAAATTGAAACTAATAATTTTAAAGACTATGATAAATATAATAAGTTTTTAAATAAGCATTATTATCACATAAAAAGCAATTATAATTTTGGAAAAATGCCTAAAGATGAATTTTTTGGAGGGAAAAATCAAGTTTATGCACATGATTATTCTTATAAATTAACTGGAAAATGGGATTTTACTGATACTTATGAATTTTATAAATATATGAATGAAAAATAAAATAATAGATTAATAAATTAATACTATTTTTTATAAAAAAGTTTTTATAAAAAAAAAAGATTTATTATAAATTCTAAATTAACAAGGGGTTTTTACCCCTTGCCATAAAATAATTAAATTTCTTCTTTCAATTTTTTCATCAAAGCCTGACAGCCTTTTGTGACATCAGCAAATGTCTGCTCAAAATCCCCTGTAAACCAAGGATCGGCAATATCACGGCTTTCATTCGCATATTCCAAAAGTCTTTTAACTTCTCCTGCTTTTCTTCCATTTATAAATGAATTGATATCTTTTATATTATTTTCATCCATTCCAATGATATAATCGGAATCCAAATCTGAGTCTTCAAGGGTTCGAGAGTACATTCCAGCAGTTGAAATTCCCTCTTTTTTCAATCTTTCACGAGTTCCGTGATGAACAGGATTTCCGTGTTCCCAAGAACTTGTTGCCGCAGAGTCAATTATAATTTTATCTTGCAAATTCTCATCTGCAACCATTTTTTTAAAGACAGCCTCAGCCATTGGAGAACGGCATATATTTCCAAGGCAGACAAATAATACTTTTTTCATTTTTTCTCCTTTTGATTTTATTTTTATTTTTCATAAATTAAATTTTCCGTTTTAAAATCATAAATTTTAAAAATAAAAAATAAAATTAATTGTTGTAGGTTTCGCAACGGTTCAACCAGCCTCTAAGCCATCTTTGCTCATTTTTAGCGCCAGAATTTTTTACTCTTCTCTCAAGCACAGATTTTGCCGACTGGCTAAATTCTTCAAGTGCCGCTTTTCCAGTTTGAGAACCCTTCATATTTTCCAAAACTTGCAGCAGTCCCCAGCCTTGTCCATTGTAAGTTTCTGATGGCGAAATTCCCTCACCTTTGAAATTTACATAGTCAATTAATGGATATAAGCCATTTGGCGAGTTTGCAACACGGTAAAATTGCTTTTTAACATTTTCTTTATTTTTTGCAACTTTTAACATTTTTTCCAGCGAATCTTCCAGACGGTTGAAAATAAATTCAATTTGTGTATCCTGCGTGTTGTAAAGAAAATTAATCAGTTCGGTAATTTCTGGATTATTATTTTGTTTTAATTTCAAAAACTCTTCTCGGCTTTTCCAAGGTGCAAATTTGTTATCTTTAATAATTTTTGGCAATTCAATATTTTTAGATTTATAAAATTCCACAAGTGGCGGAAAACTTTCTTCAAATTTACCTTTTTCATTCTTTTTATACCAAATAAAATGTCCTATTCCAAGTGACGGGAAATTCTCTCCGCTATTCCAAACAACCAAGTCATTCTTTTTCCCAGCGGCTTCATTTTGAAAAATTCTTTTAGCCACACGGTTAAGTTCTTCTTTTGAAATCGACAATTTTGGTCTTTCACTTAAATTTTGAGAGTTTTTATTTTTATCTTCATTAATATTAATATTTTTAGTTATATTTTTATTTTGATTTAAGTTATCTGCCTTTTTAATAACTTTTTTCACATTTTCATTTTTTGCTTTTGGCGATTTTTTAAAAAATCCAAAAGATGTCAAGGAAGCTATTAGTGCTCCAAGTAAAATAACAGTTTTCATGAAATTCCTCCTTTTTTAGTAATTTTATCATATTTTCAGGATTTTATAAAGTGAAAAAATTATGAAACTTAATTCAATTAATTTTACAAATGACTTCAAATTTCTAAATTTTTGTGATATTATTTTGATAAGAAAAAAGATTAAAAGGAGAAAAAAATGGAAAGAATAGCAAGTTTTACAGTAGATCATAAAAAATTAAATAGAGGAATTTATGTATCAAGAATTGACGAAATTAACGGAAATTACATCACAACTTTTGATGTGAGAATGAAGCTGCCAAATAGAGAACCAGTTATAAATATTGCAGAACTTCATACAATCGAACATTTAGGAGCAACATTTTTAAGAAATCATCCAACTTGGAAAGATGAAGTTGTATATTTTGGACCAATGGGTTGCAGAACAGGATTTTATGTAATTTTGAAAGGAAAATTAGAATCAAAGGACATCATTGACTTAATGAAAGAACTTTACAAATTTATGGCAGAATTTAAAGGCGAAATCCCAGGAGCAACTGCAATTGAATGTGGAAACTATTTAGATCAAAACTTGGCAATGGCTAATTTTGAGTCGAAAAAATTTTTGGAAGAAACTTTGGAGAATTTGACGGAAGCGAATTTGGTTTATCCTAGATAGAAAATATTATGAGCATCTTTAAGAAGTATTTAAAAATAAGGTGGTAAAAGGATGGAAGAACTAAATACATTTGAAAAAACTTTACCAGATAAATTGGATTTTCTAATTAAATTGAAGCAATTCGTGAGTTTAGAAAAAAATAGTTTGGAAAAAATTAGTTTAGCAGTTATTTTTTTAGAATTAATGCAGAAAAATGGAAAAAGTGCAGAAATAAAAAAGATTAATGGACTTGAATATGTTTATGAAAATTTAACAGGATATTATTTTTTAGTTAGCTCAAAAAAATCAGGAAATTGTTATGATTATATTATAAAAATTTTTCATGAAAAGTTATTTCCAAATGGAGTAATTGATAAAATAATAGGAGATTATTTTTCTTTTGATAGTATAAAAGAAAGAGCAGAATATTTGTTAAGTAGATGGATAAAAATTGGGAAATTAGATTTTTATGTTTCATTACTGGATTTTGAAAATATAAATTTAAAAATGGAAAAATTGAAAGTTGAAAATAAATGGAAATTAATTATATATGAAAATATAAAAACTTCATACATTAAAGATTATTATTTGGATACAGAAGAAGCACTGTATTGTGATATTTTTTTGGAAAAATTAAAAATAGAACCTTTGTATGATAAAATTCAATATAATGAATTTTTGAAAAATATATCTCCTTTATTGAAAAAGGAATTATTAGATATAGCTGAAAATTATGAAATTGAAATATTAGTTGATAAATATCCAATTACAAATAATAAAATGCAATTTTTAGATGATGAAATGGATATTTATATTACTAAAAATGATTCAAATATGCATCCTTTGGAAAGTTATCCTGAAATATATTTTAGAGATACAGTGAATTCTTGGAAAAAATGTGAGTTTATGAAAAGCCGAAAGCAAAAAATATTTATTCTAAATATAGAGCTTAGTGATGAAAAATGGGAAAAATTGCCAGAATTTAGGATAATGCCTAAAATAGAGCATAAAAATGTATTCCCACCTGTTTTTAAAAAAATAGAAAATAATATTTTCGATATAGTTTATATTCCTAGAGAATGTGATGATGATGACCTTGGATTTAGTATATCAGAAGAATTATTAAAGAAAATGATAGGATTGGGTTATGATGTTGAAATTATAAGTAATAAGGATAGGTTTTTTAATACGCATTCACCATATAAACTAAAAACGGAAAAAGATATTTTATGGGTTTATGATTATGAAAATAATTGGTATATATTGCCGCTACTGGATTTTGATACATTAGAACGAAAAGTTATAGATGGAGAAGTTATAACATACACGACTACCTCTGTACAAGTATATCATGAAAAATATTGTCCAGACGGGAAGTTGTATTTTCAAAAATCAGAGATAAAAGATTATGGGATAAGCGATGCAATTCATTTGGGATTTGGTGAGTGGGTTGTTAATGAATATCAAAAGCTGATTGAAAGTTATAAAAGTAAAATTTAAGTATCTAAATTAACAAGGAGGAAAAATGCCTTACATTTTAAAAGAAGAAAATATCGAAGAATTTTTGAGAAAATCAGAAATGGATGAATTTGAAGAAGAGGATTTTGGAGAATTTTATCCCGATGATTATAAAATGGTTGATAAAAGTGGAATGTTTGAGGATTTTAGGTTTAAATTAGTTGTTTTGGAAAGTTTACTTGGGAAAAATGCGAGTTTTGTTGATGAATTTAAAGAATTTACTGAAAAATTAGAAGAAAAATATGATGATTATGTTTTTGAAATTGGAAATTTTATTAATCCTGTTATAATTGAACCAATTTTGAAATTTTTAGAAAATGTAAAATTGACAGAAGAAGATTTAGAAAAAGTAGATGAAATTTGTATTGGTGGTGGACTTGAAATTTATGGTATTCTTTGTCCAAATTGGGATGGAGAAGATGAATTATTTGAAATAAAAAGTGTAAAAGGATTTGAAAAATTGAAAAATTTGAAAAAAGTAATTTTTATCTCTTGTTGTGATGAGGAATTGCTAGATGAATTTAGAGAAAGTGGAATTGAAGTTGAATAAAATTAAATTTAAAAGTTATAATTTTTTAGATTTTTTCAAAAAATTTAAAATAGAAAAGGAGATTTATGAAAAAAATATTGATTTTATTTTTAGTTGTTTTTTCATTAAATTTTTCATTTGAATTAAAAAAAGAAAATTTAAAAATTGTAAAAAATAAGAGTTTAAAAATATCGGAAGAAGAAATGAAAAATCAAAGTGAAAAAATTGTTGAAATTTTTGATAAAGAAATTTCAGATAGGATAGAAAGTAAAAATAAGGGTATAGGATATTCGGAAAATACTAATTTGGAAACTGGTGAAAAAAATTTTAAAGTGAATGTACCTAATGTTTTGATGAATAACAAAGTTTATGAAAAAACAATTTATAAAATTGAAAAAATTAATTTTATTTCAAAAAATAAAGTAGAAATAATTTATACAGAAAAATTACCGAATATTTTTAAAATTATGTTTTCTGAAGAATTTAATAAAATGCTAGAAGATAAAGTTTCGAAAGAATTGGGATATAAATTGGATAAAGAAAAAATTCAAAAATTATCCGATGAAGAAAGACTGAAAGCAAATGTAATAATTTTATCTGAATCTCAAAATGAAATGCTAAAAAGATTGGATAATAACCAATTTGAATATATGAATGAAAAAACGAAAATGATTTTGGAAAGAAAGAAAAAAGAATGGGAATATAAAAATGAAGAAACATTAGAAAATGATATTTTTGATTCTTTGTTTGAAAATTTTGGAAAATAATTTGAATAAATGAGGATGAGGTATGAGTAAATGAAGAAGATGTTAATGTTATTTTTACTAACAGCAAGTCTTGGATTTTCAGAAAATTACAAGGTTGAAGTTAAGCCTAATGTGAAAATTCAGCAGTCAGAAATTGAAAAGAACAATTTGGAAATTGAAAAAGTTTTTTTGGAAAATACAAAACGAGATACTCTTGAAGGAATAAAAGAGGTTGACAATCAGATTGCAGAACAAAAAGATGAATTAGGAGCAAGATTTTTTGGCGAAATTTTGAAAGAATATATGAGAAATATGGAATATCGTATTAAGGAGATAAATTATAATTCTAGTTCAAGTGCAGATTTAAAATTTGTTTTAAAAGCACCTAAATTAAATTTTAACTCTCTTTTGGAAGTTGAAGACCAAGAAAAAATAAATAAAACATTTGAGCAAAAAACTGGAAAATCAATAAAATATTTGTCAAATGTTTCAGGGGAAGATTTTCAAAAGAAATGGATGCCAACTTTGATAGATATAATATCAAAAACGGTTTCAGATAAAATTAAGGATATAAAAGAATTTGATGAAAAAGAAGGAACTGTTGAAGCGACAAAAATTAATGGAAAATGGAATATTATAATGAATAATTTAAAATAGAAAATTTTAGAAAATTAATAAGATTGGAATTTTTTAACATAAAAATTAAAAATTTTTTGTAACAAAGGAAGGATTGAAATGGCAAAAATAATAGACACACATACACACATTTACGACGAGCAATTTGCAGAAGATTTTGATGAAGTTGTGGAACGGATTGAGGAGCAATTGGAAAGTGCTGTTGTTATTGGGTGTGATTTGGAAACTTCGCTTACGAGTGTGGCTCTTGCGAATAAATATCCGTTTATTTATGCGGTGATTGGAGTTCATCCTGTGGATATTAAGAAGTATAATGATGAAGTGGAAAAAGAGTTGGAGCGATTGGCTTTGAATGAGGAAAAGGTTGTTGCGATTGGGGAAATCGGACTGGATTATCACTGGATGGAAGATCCGAAGGATGTTCAGATTGCTGGATTTAGAAAGCAGATGGAACTTGCTGAAAGAGTGAAAAAGCCTGTTGTGATTCATACGAGGGAAGCGTTGCAGGATACGATTAATGTTTTGAAGGAATATCCGAATGTTGGTGGGATTTTGCATTGTTATCCAGGATCGCTTGAGGCGGCAAAACCACTTTTAGATAGATATTATATCGGAATTGGCGGAACTTTGACATTCAAGAATAATAAAAAGACGAAAGAACTTGTGAGAGAACTTCCTTTGGAAAAGATTGTCCTAGAAACAGATTGTCCATATTTGACGCCAGTTCCTTTTAGAGGGAAAAGAAATGAGCCGATTTATACAAAATATGTGGCACAAGAAATTGCTAGAATTAAGGAAATTTCAGTGGAAGAAGTTATAAGAGTAACTACGGAAAATGCGAAGAAAATTTATGGGATAAAATAAATATAAAAAAAATCGAATATAAAAAAATATATTCTGATTAATCAAATAAAAAACTAATATTTATATGTTAGTATTGAATGTTAGTAATGAACTTATTCAATAATTTTATTTTTTTATAAAATTTTTTCTAAAGTGAATTTTAAAAGTTATAAAAAGTTATAAAAAAATTGCAAAAATTTGTAAAAAATATAAAAAATATAAAATAAGTTTACTAAAAGTAAAAATTGAAAAGAGGAAAATTAAAAGAATGAAAATGAAGAAAAAAATATTGTTTTCAATATTATTTTTTGGAGTATCTTCGATGGCTATTGCGGAAGATTATTCTGACTACAAGGCACTTTTGGTGGGAGATATAAATGGAAATATAATTAAAGAGGACAATAGTAGCACAGTTAGACCACTAGCATCTGTAACAAAAATTATGACTGTCATTTTGACAATGGATAAAATAAAAAGTGGACAGATTTCTTATGACACTAAAGTTACGGTTTCGGCAAAAGCGGCAAAAGTTCCTTATGGGGTGACTTTAGTTGCGGGAAAACAGTATACAGTAAGAGATTTATTGAAAGCGACAATTATAAAATCATCAAATAATGCAGCTTATGCACTAGGAGAATTTGTTGGAGGAAATATTCCAAATTTTGTAAATATGATGAATCAAAAAGCACAACAATTTGGGTTGTATTCATTAAGATATTGCTCTCCAAATGGATTGCCACCTAGTTATACGGGTTCTTGCATGGATCAGGGAAATGCCAAAGATTTATATAAATTGGCGCAAATTGTAGTAAAAGATTACAGCGACTACTTGAATTTCTCAAAAAATAAAGTGGATTACATCGACAATGGAAATACAAAAGTTTCTTCAACAAACACTCTTTTGGGAAATGTCATTGGAGTTGATGGATTAAAGACAGGTTATCACGACGCAGCTGGGTCAAATATTGTACTTACAGCAATTCGTGACGGAAATAGAATGATTACCGTAATTTTAGGTTCTGCTCATGCTAAAGATAGAAATGCAATTGGAGCTAGAGAAATTAATGAGTATTATGCAAACGGATATGGTCAAAATAATTATGCGCAAAATGCAAATACAAATAATATAAACAATGAAAATAACAACAATAATAATAATTCGCAAAACAAAGGAAATAAAGTTTCTCAATTTTTCAACTCATTATTTGGAAAAAATAATGATGGAGCGAAAAAAGTAAAAGCGGTTAATAAAAATGATGTGGTTGCGATAGTAAAAATTGGAAATGACAAATTTAATTTGTATCCGACAGAAGATATAGAAATTGAAGCGGATAAAAAACCATATTTGAAATATAGCATAACATTAAATCCTGGTATTTCTAGAGATAGTAGAGGTCAAGTTGTTGGAACTTATACTGCGACAGATGGTGTGCAAACTTTTAGAGGTAATCTGATAATGAAATAAAAAAATAAAAAATTTATGAGCTGTGTCTGCAGCTCAATTTTCTATTTTACAAAAAAAATAAAATAAGGAGAAAAAATAAATGTCAATTGGAGTATTTGATTCTGGAATTGGTGGACTTACCGTTTTGAAAGAAATTAGAAAAGTTTTACCAAATGAAAAAATATTTTATTTTGGAGATACGGCGAGAGTTCCGTATGGAGAAAAAACGAAAGAGCTGATAACTAGATATTCAAAAGAAATTGTGGAATTTTTGCTGGACAAAGAAGTTAGTGCGATTGTAGTTGCTTGTAATACAGCTACAGCATTGGCTTTGGAAGAATTAAAGAAAACATTTAAAATACCAATAGTTGGAGTTATAAAAGCTGGAGCAAAAACTGCGATAAATACGACAAAATCTGGAAATATCGGAGTTATTGGAACGAAGGCAACTGTGAATTCTAAAAGATATGAAGAAGAAATAAAAAAATTGAGTAAAAAAAATATAAAGGTTATTGAAAAGGCTTGTCCATTATTTGTTCCTGCGGTGGAAGAAGGAATTTTGGACGGAAAACTTGTCGATCAGATTATAAAAACATACTTAGATGATTTTGAAAAAGGGATTGATACGCTTATTTTAGGATGTACTCATTATCCGCTGCTAAAAAGTGCGATTGGAAAAATTTATACTGATTTAAATATCGTTGATCCTGCGAGAGAAACTGCACTTGATTTAAAAGAAATTTTGGAGGAGAAAAATTTATTAAAAAATGATGCAACAAAAAATAGAGAAGTTAAATATTATGTAACCGATGGGAAAGATAAATTTAAAGAAATTGGAATTATGTTTTTGGATGAAAATATTGAAAAAGTTGAGTTGGTAAAACTTTAAAACGAAGGGGAAAATATGTTCGAATATATTTTTGGAAAACTTGCCATAAAAAAAATAGATTATGTGGCAATTGACATAAACGGACTGGCTTATAAAATTTATATTTCTCTTAAAACTTTTGAAAAATTAAACGAAATTGGAAAAGATGAAAAACTTTATATTTTTACAAATGTGAAGGAAGATGATATTTCTTTTTATGGATTTAAGACACAAAATGAAAGAGAATTATTTAGAGAATTAATTACGATAAGTGGCGTCGGTCCGAAACTTGCGATTGCGATACTGTCAACTTTTGAAGTGCAAGAAGTGATAGAAATTGTGTCGATTGATGAAACAAAAATATTTACAAAAGTCCCAGGTCTTGGGTTAAAAAAGGCACAAAAAATTATTTTGGACTTAAAAGATAAAGTGAAAAAATTGAATATTTCAGAAAGTTTTGAAGAAAAAAATAAAAATTCTCAAATTAATTTTAATAGTGAAATTCTGAATTTAAAAGAAGATTTGAAGTTAGCGCTTGATTCGCTTGGCTATCAGAATGAAGATGTTTCAAAGTGGATAACAGACGAAGAACTTTGTGAAATTAGTGACATAAGTGAAGTAATAAAAATTGTGCTGCAAAAAATTCAAAGTAAAAAAAGAAAATAAAAAATAAATAAAAAAGTAAATATAAAAATAATAAAAAATAGAAATGAGAATATAAAATGAAAAATATTTTTGAGCAACTTGTCATTTTAACAAAATTTATGACAAGAATCCCAATTCCCATAAAAGTCAACTACGATCCAAAAAAACTTGGAAAATCAATAAAATTTTTTCCGCTTGTAGGATTGGCAATTGGACTTATTTTATATTATTCGAGCATAATTTTGGTAAAATTTTCAAAAAATAATTTGATAAATGCTTTGATTGTTATAGTTATAGAATTAATGGTAGTTGGAATAATTCATATTGATGGGCTTTGTGATACATTTGACGGGCTTTTTAGTTATAGAGAAAAAGAAAAGATGCTTGAAATAATGAAAGATTCGAGAATTGGGACAAATGGAGCGATAATTTTAGTTTTATATTTTATTGCAAAAATTTTATTTATTTCAGAAATTTTTTCAATAAATTTAAAATATTTGATGATTTATCCAATTTTAGCAAGACTTGCTACTCCAGTAAATGCTGCTTTTTCAGATTATGCCAGAAAAAATGGGATGAGCAATTTTATAATTTTACAAAATTCCACTTTTGAAGGAATCTTTTCGATAATTTTAGCAGCAGCTTTATCCATTATAATACTTAGTTTTAAAGGATTTGAGCTATTTTTAGGAGCTTTTGCATTTATAATTTTATTTATGCAGTTTGTAAAAAAGAAAATTGACGGCGTGACTGGTGACACGATGGGTGCGTCGCTTGAATTGACGGCAATTTTTGTGTTATTTTTAGCAATTTTTTTGAAGTGAGAAGAGGGGAAAAACGATGACGGAGTTATTATTTATTCGGCATGGAGAAACAGACCATAATAAAAATAGATTATTTTATGGACATCTTGATCCAGATATTAATCAAACTGGGATTGATCAGTTAAATAAGACAAAATTGAAGTTGCAGAAATTTGAAGAAAAAATAGATGTTGTTTTTTGTAGCGACTTGAGACGATGTCGACAAAGTCTTGAAATACTTGAAATTTCAGATAAAGTTAAAAGAAATTTTACAAAAGAATTGAGAGAAATTAATTTTGGAATTTTAGAAGGGAAGACTTATAAAGAAATTGAAGATGAAAATCCTCATTATATCGAGCAAATTGAAAATAATTGGAAATATTTTAAGGTTAAAAATGGTGAGAGCGTATTTGAGCTGCAAAATAGAATTGTTAAAAAAATAGAAGAGATTATAAAAAATTATCAAGATAAAAAAATTCTAGTAGTTGTTCATGGCGGTGTAATTCAGTCGCTAATTAGTTATTATCTCACAAAAAATTTGGATTTTTACTGGAATTTTAAAGTTGATAATGGAAGCATTACAAAAATGACAGTAACAGAAGATAATTTTGTTTATTTTAATTATATAAACAGATAAAATATTTTTATAAAAACATAAATTATTGACTTTTAAAAGTGCTTGTGTTAGTATATATATATTAATTTTGTTGAAGCAAATATTATTTAAAAATTTTAGATTAAATGAAAAATAGGAGGAAATAATGGGAAGACATGGTACAATAGCTGGTCGTAAAGAAGCGCAAGATAAAAAAAGAGCTGCATCGTTTACAAAACTTGTAAGACTTATAACAGTTGCAGCAAGAGGTGGAGATAATCCAGAATTTAATGTGGCACTAAAACACGCAATTGAAAAAGCAAAAGCAATTAATATGCCTAATGATAACATTAACAGAGCAATTAAAAAAGGTGCGGGAACAGATGGTTCGACAGCTTTTGAAACATTAAATTATGAAGGATACGGACCTGCAGGAGTTGCAATTATTGTGGAAACATTAACTGACAACAAAAATAGAACTGCTTCATCTGTAAAACACGCTTTTGATAGAAATGGCGGAAAACTTGGAGTTTCTGGTTCAGTTTCGTATATGTTTGGAAGAAAAGGTGAAATTATAATTGAAAAAACTGACGATATTGATGAAGAAGCATTGATGGAAGTTGCACTAAACGCAGGAATGGAAGATATGGAAACTTTAGACGATAGTTTTTACATCACAACTGATCCAAGTTCTTTTGATGAAGTGGCAGATGCGCTTAGAGAAGCTGGATACACATTGTTAGAAGCTGATATTCAATATTTACCATCAATTGAAGTTGAAACTTTAGCAGATGACGATTTACAAAAATTAAGAAAATTAATCGAAGTCTTGGAAAATGATGATGATGTGCAAAAAGTTCATCATAATTATGCAGGAGAATTATAATAAAATTAATAAAATATGGCGGACAAATTTTTTCCGCTTTTTTTTATTTTTTCGAAAAAATTAAAATAATTATTTAAAAATTCAAAAAAGTTAAGAACAAGAATTATCAAAGTTCAATCTAATTAAAATTTGCTAAAATCCTTTTCAAATAAAAAAAATAAAAATTTTTTAACAAAAGATAGCAAGAAGCCGTAGACTTTCTCCAAGTGGGAGTAGTTTACATAAGATTCAGAAAAAAAAGAAAAATAAAAAGAAAAAAAATTAAGTAAGTAAAAAAATTAAGAAAATAAGAAAGAAGGAATAAAAATGAAAAACAAAAAAAATATTTAATATTAGTTTCAATGCTGTTATTTGTTTTAAGCTGTTCTGATAAATCAAGTAAAACAAGTGGTGCATCAGAAAGCGACCAAAAAAATACGCAAGAAAAATCAATTTCTTTGCAAGAATTACCAAAATATACTAAAAATGCGGTTCAGACACAAGATGCATTTGTTAGTATTCACAACAGCGCAAAAGACTCGATTGTAAATATTAGAACTAAAAAGACTGTGAAAGTAAATACTTATAATCCATTAGAAGCATTATTATTTGGAAATTCAGGTGGACAGGAAACAAGGGAATCTGGAGCATTAGGTTCAGGATTTGTCGTTTCTAAAGATGGTTACATTGTGACAAATAATCATGTAATTGATGGTGCGGACGAAATTTTTGTAAAATTTTCTGACGGAAGAGAATATAAGACCAAACTTGTGGGAACTTCACCAGAAGTTGATATAGCCGTTTTAAAGATAAATTCAAACGAAACATTTAAACCTTTGGAATTTGCTAATTCAGACGATGTTCAAATTGGACAATGGTCAATCGCTTTTGGAAATCCAATGGGACTAAATGACTCAATGACTGCTGGAATTGTAAGTGCAGCTGGAAGAAGTTCACTTGGAATTGAGCAAATTGAAAACTTTATTCAAACGGATGCCGCAATTAATCAAGGAAATAGTGGAGGTCCGTTAATTGACATAAGCGGAAGGGTAATAGGAGTTAACACAGCTATTTATTCACAAAGCGGTGGAAGTGTGGGACTTGGATTTGCAATTCCTTCAAATTTAGTTGTGAGAGTAAAAGATTCGATCATTGCCACAGGAAAATTTGAAAAACCATATATCGGTATTTATTTGGATAATTTAGATGCGCAAAAAGTAAAAGCGTTGAATTTGAAATCGTCAAATGGAGTATATATTGCAGGAACTGTTGCAAATGGTCCAGCGGCACAAGCAGGACTTGCTAAAAATGATGTAGTTACAGCAGTTGATGGAAAAGAAGTAAATTCAGCAGGAGCTTTTGTGGGAGAAATTGCAGCTAAAAAAGTTGGTCAAAAAACTAATTTGACTGTGACAAGAAATGGAAAAGAAATGAATATTGCAGTTACATTGGCAAAAATACCAAGTACATTGCAGCAGCAGCAAATCTTGCAACAAAGACAACAGCAGCAGCAACAACAATATGAACAACAATTTGGAAGATAAAAAACAAAAAATTCATTTGATAATTCGTTATTAAATGGATTTTTTTATATACAAAAATCAATTTTTATAGTAAAATAACTTATAAAAAAGTAAAAATGGAGGTAAAAAATTTATGAAAATAAAAGATATTTTAGAAAAAAAGAACACACGGTTTCATTCGAAATTTTTCCGCCAAACAAAAATTTTTCGGAAGAAAAACTAAAAGATGTGACAGCGGAGCTGGTTCAATATAATCCCGACTTTATAAGCGTAACTTATGGTGCAGGTGGAAAGACAAAATCTGGGACAATAGAGATGGCGTCACACATAAAAAATAATTTAAAAACGGAAGTTATGACGCATTTGACTTGTGTTGGAAGTAAGAAAAGTGAAATAAATAATTTTTTGAAGGAAGTAAAAGAAAATAATATAGACAATATTTTGGCACTTCGTGGAGATGTTCCTGTCGGAGAAACTGAAGAAATATATGATAAAGGTGACTACAAATATGCGTCAGAGTTGATTTTTGACTTAAGACAAAATGAAAAATTTAGTGACCTTTCAATTGGTGCAGCGTTTTATCCAGAAACTCACTATCAAAACAATGATTTAGTGGATTTGTTTCATTTAAAAAATAAAGTTGACTCGGGAACAGATTTTTTAGTTTCACAGATGTTTTTTGACAACGACCTTTTTGTAAAATTTAGAGAAAATGCGGAAAAACTTGATATAAAAGTACCTTTAATTGCTGGAATAATGCCAGTTACGAATGCAAAACAAATTAAAAGAATAATAGAACTTTCAAAATGCTCAGTTCCGAAAAAATTGGAAAAATTAATTGAAAAATATGGAGATAATCCAGATTCAATGAGAAAAGCTGGAATTATGTATGCAAGTGAGCAAATTATCGAACTTTTTGCTTACGGAATAAAAGGCGTTCATATTTATACGATGAATAAGGCTGAAAATGCTAAAGAAATTATAAAAAATATTGATTTTTTGAGATAAGAATTTGAAATAAAGTCGCTTGACTTTTGTATTTATTAGGTGTAAAATCTAAATGTATATTTGTATATAAAAATATTTGTTTTGTATAATATAGGAGGTAAAAATATGTCTTTAAAAAAAGTACTTACAATCGCAGGTTCTGATACAAGTGGTGGAGCAGGAATTCAAGCAGATCTTAAAACTTTTCAAGAAAGAGGAGTTTATGGAATGAGCGCAATTACAGTAATTGTTGCAATGGAGCCAAAAAATTGGGCACACAAAGTTTTTCCAGTTGAACTTTCTGTGATAAAAGAACAAGTTGACACAGTTATAAAGGGAATTGGAATAGATGCACTAAAAACAGGAATGCTTCCAACAGTGGAAATCATTGAATATGTTGGTTCTGTTTTAAAAGATGTCAAAAAACCGATTGTCATTGATCCAGTAATGGTTTGCAAAGTGAATAGCGAAGGAGAAGGAAATGCAGAAAATCTTTTCCCTGAAAATGTTGAAGCTATGAAAAAATATCTTTTGCCTTATGCGACAGTTGTGACACCGAATTTATTTGAAGCGGCGCAACTTGCTGGAATGGAAACTATAAAAACAGTTGATGAAGCAAAAGAAGCTGCTAAAAAGATACATGAATTAGGAGCAAAAAATGTTGTTATTAAAGGACGGACTTTTTTTGCTGGAGAAAACTCAGTGGATTTGTTATACGATGGAAAAGATTTTGAATTTTTTGAAAGTAAAAAAATTGATACAAAATGGAATCATGGCGCAGGATGTACTTTCTCAGCTTCAATTACTGCAGAAATTGCAAAAGGTGCAACAGTTTCAGAAGCTGTGAAAACAACAAAAGAATTAATTTCAAATGCACTTAAAGATTCATTTCCATTAAATAATTTTGCAGGTCCAATAAATCACAAAAAATTTGCATTAAAATAATTAAAAAAGGGAGATTTTTTCTCCCTTTTCTAAAAAAATTTGATAAAAAAAAACTATTTTAGAAAAATCCCAAAATAGATTATTAAAAAAGTTTATGGTGCCGCTTGTCGGACTCGAACCAACCACCTACTGATTACAAGTCAGTTGCTCTACCAGATGAGCTAAAGCGGCATAACAAAACTATTATATAAAATTTTTTTTGTTTTGTCAAGAGTTTTAAATAAATTTTATAAATTAAGGAGATTTTTTATGAAAAAAATTGATGAAAAAAAAGAAATTAGAAAAATGTTATTAGAAAAAAGAGATCTAATGGATAAAAAAACTGTTGAAAAAAATACAAGTTTAATTATTGAAAATTTAAAAAAATATGTTAAAAATTCTACAAATATTATGATTTTTATGGACATGGGAAATGAAGTTAATATTACAAAATTGCTTAAACTTTATCCTCAAAAAAATTTTTTTATTCCAAAAATTTTTCCTAAAAGAGAAATGAAAATTAATAAATATAATAAAAATGAGCTTGTTTTACATAAATTTGGATATTATGAGTCGGCGTCCGAAGAATATTGTGATGAAAAAATATTGGATTTGATTGTTGTTCCAGGAATTGGTTTTGACTGTGAAAAAAATCGAATTGGATTTGGTGGCGGATTTTATGATAATTTTTTGACGAAAGTTAGGAAAATGAAAAAGAAATTTTATGTGTTGCAGTTTGTTATGATTTTCAAATTGTGGAAAAAATTCCAACAGAAGAGCATGATGTAAGAGTTGATGCGGTTGTCAGTGAAAAAAGAGTGATTGTGTAAAAAAATAAAAAAATCTTTGAAATAATGGAACTGGAGAATATTTTAAAAATATGGTATAATTTGTCTATTATTTAAATTATTTGAAAAAGATTGGGGGATAGAATAGAAATGAAAAAAAATTATGATGTGCTGGAATTTCATAAAATAATTAATGATCTTATGGAATTGGCTCTTTTAGACAGTACGAAAGAAAAATTTTTGGACATTGATATTATAAAAGAAAAATCTGTTTTAGATAAAGAACTTGTTTTAATGTCTGAAATGATAGATTTTTATAAATTTGATGATGGATTGGAACTTACAGGTTTAGCTGATTTGTCGAGAATGTTTAAGTCAATTGATGTTATTGGAAGTTACTTGAGTAGTGAAGATTTTTCTGTGCTTAAGAGAAATTTGGCAATTTTTAGGATTTCTAAAGGGAGAGCTAAAAATGTGCGAGATAAATATAAGACTATTTGGAATTTGTTTGCAGATGCACAGGAAGTGAAAGATATTGAGAACTTTATTTCCGAAGCAATTGATGATAATGGAGAATTAAAAGATGACGCATCTTTTGGGTTAAAAGATGTAAGACGGCAAAAACAAAATATTAACGCAAATATAAAAGAAAAATTTGATGATTTGATGTCGAATAAAGATACCCAAAGGGCTGTGCAAGAACGGATTATAACTAAAAGGAACGAGAGATATGTAATTGCTGTAAAAACAGATTTTAAAGGACTTATAAAAGGTATTGAGCACGATAGGTCGGCTACTGGAAGTACAGTTTACATTGAACCAATAAATATTGTTTCGCTGAATAATAAACTTAGGGAATATGAAGCGAGAGAACGAGAAGAAATTAGAAAAATTTTGTTGCGGTTGACAGAGATTGTAAAAACTAAAAAAGAAGAAATTTTAGAAATAAAAGAAATATTGGAAAGGCTTGATTTTTTGAATGCCAAGACAATTTATTCTGTGAATAAAAAATGCGTTGTGCCAAAAGTTATAAATAAAGAATATTTGAAATTGGTTGACGCAAGACATCCGTTGATTGATGAAGAAAAAGTTGTGCCGATTAATTTTTCAGTTGGAAATGGTGAAAATATTATGCTTATAACAGGGCCGAATACTGGTGGAAAAACAGTTACATTAAAAGTAGCAGGACTTTTAACTTTAATGGCTTTGTCAGGAATTCCAATTCCAGCGGGAGAAAAAACGGAAATTGGATATTTTCACAATGTACTGGCTGACATTGGGGATGAGCAAAGTTTGGAGCAAAATCTGTCATCATTTTCAGGACATGTCAGTAAAATTAAAGAAATTATTGAGAATTCGAGCAGTAAATCGCTTGTTTTGATAGATGAGCTTGGAAGTGGAACAGATCCGATGGAAGGTGCGGCTTTTGCGATGTCAATCATTGATTATTTGAATAAAAAAAATATAACATCAATAATTACGACACATTATAGTGAAGTGAAGGCACACGCTTTTAATTCTGAAAATATAAAAAGTGCATCTATGGAATTTGATGTCGAAAGTTTATCACCGACTTACAGACTTTTGGAAGGAATTCCAGGAGAGAGTAATGCGCTTATAATCGCAAGAAAATATGGAATCAGCGATGAAATTATTGAAAATGCAAAAAAATATATAAGTGAAGATAATAGAAAAGTTGAAGAAATGATTAAATCAATAAAAGAAAAAAATGACGAACTTCACTTGTTGACTCAGGAACTTGAAAATTCCAAAAGCGAACTTTTGACACAAAAAAATCTTTATGAAGAAAAAATTGTAAATTTAGAAAATGAAAAAAATAAAATTATAAAAAGAGCTTATGACAAAGCGGACGACTATTTGAAAAATATTCAAGCAAAAGCAAAAAGTCTAATTGAAAAAATTAGCAAGGAAGAAAGTAAAAAAGAAGATGCAAAAAATACTCAACGAAGTTTAAACATGCTCCGTGAATCGTTTATAATTGACAAGAAAAAAAATATTAAAGAAAAAAAAGTTGTAGTTAAAAATGTTGATTTTTCTGAAGGGGAAGAAGTTTTGGTAAAAACTTTAAATCAAAATGGAAAAATTTTGAGAGTGATGCCAAAAGATGGTCGAGTTCAAGTGCAATCGGGAATTTTAAAATTGGTTGTGTCAATGGATGACATCGTAAAAATTCAAAAGAAAAAAAATAATAGACTTAAAAATTTTGCCGCATTAAAAAGAACTTCCCAAGTTCGTGGGGAACTTGATGTGCGTGGAATGAATGCAGACGAAGCAATTTCCGAAATTGAGACATATTTTGACCGTGCAATGCTTACAGGTTATAACGAAGTTTACATAATTCATGGAAAAGGAACGATGGTTTTGAGAAAGAAAATTCAGGAATATTTGAGAACTTCAAAATATGTGAGTGAGTTTAAAGACGCTAACCAAAATGAAGGTGGAGTTGGTTGTACGGTTGTAACTTTAAAATAATAAAAAAATTGGGAGAAAAAAATGTCATATATAAAAGATCCAAAATCCATTGAAACAAGAAGTTTTGAGATAATAACTGAAACTTTAGGAGATAAACTTGATAGATTTAGTGAAAGCGAAAAACTAATTGTGAAAAGACTCGTTCATACAACTGGAGATTTTGATTATGCTAATATTGTTGAATTTGAAAATGATCCGATAGAATCAGCAGAAGAAGTGCTAAAAGAAGGAAACTGTAAAATTTACTGTGATACGAATATGATTGTGAATGGACTTAATAAAAATGCTCTTGCAAAGTTTGGTGCTAAAGCCTACTGTCTTGTAGCTGATCCTGATGTTGCAAAGGAAGCAAAAGAAAAAGGAGTGACTCGTTCAATGATTGGACTTGAAAGAGCACTAAAAGATCCACAAACTAAAATTTTTCTAATTGGAAATGCACCGACTGCACTTTTTACCTTGCTTGAAAAAATGAAGAAGGAAAATTTGCCAAGATTAATTGTTGGAGTGCCAGTTGGTTTTGTTGGATGTCCAGAGTCGAAAAAGGAGCTCTCAAAATACGAAGTGCCGTTTATTCGGACAAATGGGACTAAAGGTGGAAGTACGGTTGCAGTTGGAGTTATGCACGGAATTTTGTATCAGATGTACGAAAGGGATAAATACTTTAATAATTAAATAGTTAAAAAAATTGTAATTTTGGTACTAAAAAAAAATAAAAAAAGTTGAAAATTTGTAAAATTAGAAGTTTTGGCTGAAGAGATTTTGATGATATCAACTAAAAAATTGAAGCTAAAATTTTGATTTTGTCGGCTAGAAAGTAAATTTTTGGAAAAAGTGAAAATTTTTTTGAAAATTTTTAAAAAATAATAAATTTTTCTAAAAAAATATGATATAATTAAGAAGTTAAAATATAAATTATTATTGTAGCAATATTTATTAAAACAAATTTTTATTGCAATAATTAAGAGTAATTTTATTAAAGAATAATTTTAGTAAGAAAATGAGTATAGGAGGAATAATGGGAGCATTTGATTTTGTAAAAATATTCAGAGTAAACAAAAGTATTTCAATTGATTTGGGTACGGCGAATATTTTAATTTATGATAAACAAAGAAAGAAAATCGTATTAAATGAG
Source organism: Leptotrichia sp. oral taxon 218 (assembly GCF_018128225.1). NCBI lineage: Bacteria > Fusobacteriati > Fusobacteriota > Fusobacteriia > Fusobacteriales > Leptotrichiaceae > Leptotrichia > Leptotrichia sp. oral taxon 218. Next base: position 152,936 of record NZ_CP072377.1, read on the forward strand.
CCATCGGTAGTAGCCAGAGATAGAAAGACAGGAAAATTAATTGCGGTAGGAAAAGAAGCAAGAGAAATGTTAGGAAAAACACCTGACAGTATTCAAGCTATAAAACCGCTTCAAGATGGAGTTATCGCAGATATTGATTCTACAAAAGAAATGATAACATACTTTATTCACAAAATTTATGGAAATTCACTTTTTAAACCAGAAGTTATGATTTGTGTGCCGATTGAAGTTACGAGCGTGGAAAGAAAAGCACTTTTTGACGCTGTAAGAGGAGCTAAAAAGACTTATATCATAGAAGAAGGAAGAGCTGCGATAATCGGTTCAGGAGTGGATATTTCACAACCTGAAGGAAGCATGGTAATCGATATAGGTGGAGGTTCTACTGATATTGCTATTTTATCATTAGATGAAATTATTGCAAGTAAGTCGATAAGAATTGCCGGAAATAAATTTGATGATGATATAGTTAAATATGTAAAAAGAAAATATAATTTGTTAATTGGAGATAGAACAGCTGAAAAAATTAAAAAGGAATTGGCTTCGGCACTTGAAGTTCAAAATCCTGAAATTTTAGAAATCAAAGGTAGAGATTTGGAGTCAGGAATTCCAAATACAGTTGAAATTAACGCAAATGAAATTTATGAAGCAATCGAAGAATCACTTTTCCAAATAGTTGCAGCTACAAAAGAAGTTTTGGAAAAATGTCCGCCAGAATTAGCAGCTGATATTTTGGATAATGGAATTATTATGACAGGTGGAGGTTCATTAATTAAAAACTTTATCGATATGATGGAAAAAGAAGTTGGAATTAAAGTATTCTTATCGCCTAATCCATTAGATTCAGTAGTTTTAGGTGGAGGAGCTGCATTTGACAATAAAAAATTGCTTCGAACACTTCAAATGAAAGAAAATTAATAGTATTATACAGAAATAAGTTTTTAAAAAGTCAGTAAAAAAAGATTTTTTATAAAAAAAATTTTTTGTTGAAATAAATTTTTATTGACTTATTTTTGTATTTATAAATATTTTTTTAAAATTTAAGTATTGAAAGTTGAAAAGTATAAAATGAAAAGCAGTGAAATTTTAAGAAATTTTAAAAATGAAATAAAAACTGGAAAAGTGAGTGCAAGTTATCTTTTTTTTGGCGATAAAAGAGTTGATTTGCTTCACTACGCCTTAGTTTTTTCAAAAATGGTGATGACGCAAGATGTAAAAAATGAAGATATAAAAACTCAAATTGAAAAACAAATTGATAATTTAGCTCATCCTGATGTTGAAATTGTTAATAAAAATAATGGAAATATAAAAATTGATGAAATTCGGGAAATTATTTATGAGACGATTGAATCGTCATTTAATTCGCCAAAAAAAATATTTATAATTTGTGGTGTGGAAAATTTGAGAAAAGAGTCGGCAAATGCTTTATTAAAAACGATTGAAGAGCCACCTAAAAATGTTTATTTCATACTTTTGTCAAGAACATTGAATATAATTCCGACAATAAAATCTCGTGCAATAAAATTTCATCTGGAAAGTTCAACTAGTCTTGAACTCGGAGTTGATAAAAAAACTTATGATTTTTTTGATGGAAATGAAAACGACATAAAATTATTTAAAAAAAATTATTTAGAAAAAAATATTTCGCTTGAAAATCTTTCGTTTGAAATAAAAACAGTTGAAGATATTTTAAAAAATATTGTTAATATGCAAAATTATTTATTTTATAATTTAGAAACTGAAAATTATTTGGAATTAATAATAAAATATAACAAAAGTATTGAATTTTTAGTAAAAGAAGTTAAATTTTGGGATATGGAAAATGTGTATTTTATGTTAAACGAAATTGAAATTGAAGTGAAAAAAAATAGAGAATTTTTGATAAATTTTTTGTCTAAAGTGATTATCTGTGCAAAAGTTATGGTAAATAGCAAAGATTTGAAAAAATTGATAGAAATAAAAAATAGTGTGCGAAATAATGTAAACATTAGAAGTATTTTATTTAATTTTTTTAATATATTGTATGATGCATAAAAAAGTCCTCACAATCTTGATTAATTGAGAGGATTTTTTTTAAAATTTTAAATTAATATTAGAAATCAAAAAAATTTTCAATTACGGTTTTTAGTGCACTTTCGTCATTTGAAGTGGATACAAATTTTGATAAATTTTTAATTTCTTCAGTTGCATTTGCAACGGCGACAGGCATTCCAACAGTTTCTAAAAGTGGTTTATCGTTTCCACTATCTCCAACCGCTATCATTTCTTCAGTTTTAATTCCCAAAATTTTTCCAAGTCTAGCTAAAGTTTTTCCTTTATTCACATTTTTATTGGCAATTTCTAAAAAAATAGGCTTTGAAATCGCAATAAAATAGTCATTTCCATGAATTTTTTTCATATATTTTTCAGCATCTTTAACAAGTTTTGGATCACCCACAATCATACATTTTGCAGTTCTTTCAACACCAAATTTTTCTAGTTCTTCCAAAGATTCAAATTTTTGAAATTTCATTTTGCATAATCTTGCTTCTACAAGTGCTTCATCTGCTTCGTTTGTGGCAAAAACAGTGTCGTTTCTGTAAAGCAGCATTGTTAAATTTAATTTTTTTGCTGCGTTATAGACAGTTTTTATATCATTTTTGTCAAGTCCCTGTTCAAAAACTATTTCATTATTTTTTGAATCAATTAACTCTCCACCATTAAAAGCCAAAATATATCCTTCAAATTTGTCCATTTGAAGTTTTTTTGCATATTCAAACATTGCAAAACTAGGTCTTCCACTTGCAAGTACAAATTTTACTCCATTTTTTTGAGCTTTGACAATAGCTTTTTCATTTCCAGCTGAAATTTTTTGTGATTCATTTAACAAAGTGTCGTCCATATCAGTTGCGATTAATTTATAGTTCATAGCAAACTCCTTAAAAAAATAAATTTTGTTAAAAAAGAAAACTTAACTAATAAAATTATACCAAAAAATGTTTTTAAAAGCAATAAAAAAGCCTTTCTTAAATTTTAAGAAAGGCTCGTAAAAAGTTTATTAAAAATTATTAGTTTTTCAAAGCATAACCAACACTTAATGTCAACATTCCATGATTTAAAGTTTCTTTGCTTGATGATTCTTTTTTAGTTCCTAATAAATCGTTGTAGCTGTAGTTGTATTTAGCTCTTAATGTATTTACATTGTATGATAAGTCAGCAACGAAATTATTATATTCAACTCCTGCTCCTGCTCCGTAGTAGAATCCGTGTTTAAATTTCATTTGAGCAGTTTCATCTATTCCAGGTGTATTAATTTTTTGGAAATCAATTTTTCCAGAATTTACTGCAAATCCTAATTTAGCTTTTACATAAGGTGTAACAGCTGAATCGTTTTTAAAGTTATATTTTGCAGTTGCGTAGATAGGTACAGAATGTAAACCTTTCATAGAAACACTAACTTTTTTTTCATCAACATCTACTTTTCTAGCAGTTAAATTGTTGTATTTATAAGCAAGTCCTCCACCTAATTCAAGATTATCTGTAACTTCTTTTCTGTATTCAAATGAAACTTCTGGACCAGTTTTTAATACATCTTTTCTGATTTGATATTCTTTATCAGAATCTTTTGCTCTGTTGTGTAAATCCCAACCTGCTCTAAATTCATAAATATTTCCTTGAGCCATTGCGATTGATCCAACTAATGTCAATAATACTAAAATTTTTTTCATTGTCGTTCTCCTTCAATTAATTATAATTTTACTAACTTTCGAGAATAAGTATAGCATAATTTAAATTAAAAATCAAGTCAAATTCTCCAAAAATTAATTTCTTTTAAATATTTTTTTTTATTTTGTTTAGATAGAAATTTAGACAGTTTTATTCGATTTGACTTCTTTTTTTCTAATGAAAAAATATCTTTAAAAAAATTGACTTATAAGTCAACTAATGTATAATGACTTTAGGTTCAGGAAAGTAAGATTTCCTAAACAAATTTAATAAAAATAAGGGAAAGCTCTAGTATACATGATAATTTAGAGTTTACCGAAAAGAAAGAAAAGGTGTTTACTATGAAAAAAAATTTAATGGGATTGTTTTTAGTTTTAGGAATGGCTTCGTTTGCAGCAAATGCTGGAAAAGTTGAAGTAAAAGGTGGATATGATTTAGGTGGAAAATATCATTATGACAATAGTTCAGAAAAGGCAAAAGCTACAGCAGGAGAAATAGGAGCAGAATACAGATACGAAGTTGCTCCAGGATTGGAAGTAGGAGCAGGAACTGCTTATCAATGGCATAAAAAAGTAAAAGCTAAAAATTCAGATGATGAAAATTATAAAAATTATGATTCTGTACCAGTTTACGGAACTGCAAAATATACTTTTGAAACTCCGACTACTGTAAAACCATATGTAAAAGGAGATTTGGGATATTCTGCAAATAACGGAAACATTGATGATTACAAAGCTAAAAATGGACTTTACTATGGAGTTGGAGCTGGAGTAAATTACAATAATTTTAATGCAGAAGTTATGTATAAAGAAAATCAAGGTCAATACAAAAACAGCAATACTGGAGATAAAACAGATGCAAATTATAGAAGAGTATCTTTAGGAGTAGGATATAACTTTAATTTAGGAAAGTGAACTACTCCCGCTTTCAGAAGCGGGAGCTTCTTGGGAAGTATCTGCTTTTGTTAGCCAAATATATTTACCAAGCTCTTCGGACAGTCCCTGCCCTGTTTTTTTATTTCCTAATATTTCAACATTTCTTTTCCAACATCTCTTATATTCAGTGCCGCATTGTAATCTCTATCAATTTCAATCCCACAGCACTCACATTTATAGCTTCTTTCTGATAATTTCAGTTCCTCTTTAATATTTCCGCATTTACTACAAGTTTTCGACGATGGAAACCATTTATCTATCTTCAAAAATTGCTTTCCTAAAAACATCAACTTATACTCAATCGTCCTCAAAAACATTCCCCATCCATTATCTCCTACACTTTTCCCAAAATTTAATGCCTGGCTCATCCCTTTCATATTCAAATCTTCGACAACCACAGCATTATATGTTTCAGACAATTTTTTCGACAATTTATGCAAAAAATCTCTTCGACAATTTTTGATATACTCATGTAATTTTGATATTTTCATTTTTTGTTTATACCAATTTTTAGAAAATTTCACTTTTCTCGATAATGATTTCTGTAATTTTTTCAATTCTTCTTCCAACATTCTAAAATATTTTGGATAATCAGCTCTTTGGTTTTCAGAACTGACAAATAATTCAGACATCGAAAAATCAAGTCCAATTACTTTATCGCTACTTGGTATTTTTTGAATTTCTTTTTCAAATTCTGTCAAAATAGAAATATAGTAATTTCCATTACTGTTTGTCAATGTTACTGATTTTATCTTGTAATCCTTCGGTATTTCTCTATGATATTTTAATTTTATTCTTTTCAATTTTGGTAAAATCAAATATTTGTTTTCCTCAATTCGTATCGAATTGTTCACACAATTTGTCGTGTAACTTTTAATATTATTCTTTTTAGATTTGAACCTTGGAAACTTCGCTCTCTTCTGAAAGAAATTCGTAAACGATCATTTTACATTCAATTGAGCATTTGAAAGTGCCAGACTGTCCACTTCTTTTAAAAATTGATTTTCACTTTTCAAACTGGCAGGTGTAATTATTTTATTTTTTCCAGTTTCTTCATAAAATTTATTTGCAGCATACAAAATCGTATTGTAAACAAAACGAACACATCCAAAAGTCTTATTTATCAATAATTCTTGCTCCTTATTTGGATAAATTCTGTATTTGAATGCTAAATTATATTTCATGAAATTACACCTCCTTTTGATTTTGGATATTATTTTAATTATTTTTTTAGAAATTTTATTATTTATAACTTCTCTTCAATATTTTATACAAAAATTGTATCATAGATATATTCTTTTTTCAATTTTTTTTTACAAAAAAAAAGCAATTTATCTCCCGCTTATAGAAGCCGGAGACTTCTTGCTATCTTTTGTTAAAAAATAAAAAAAGAAAAATTTAAACCTAAAAATCAAATAACTAAAAACTACTAATAAAAAATAATTTTTTTTACTCGAAAAATGTACAAAAGATAAAAACTATCACAAAATTTGTGGTAGTTTTTTTTTAGAAAAAATTGATTAATATTTGTAAAAAGTTAGTTATTTTGTTATTTTAAATAGTAATTTTTGTGATTGAATTTTATTTTGATAATTGAAATAATAATTTATTTTTTAGTTAATATATGATATAATTATTGAAACTGGAGATAATTTATAAAGAAAGGAGGCAAGTATTTTTAATATAAAAAATTTCTTGTAAATGTAGTTAGAATTTAAAATAAAAAAATTTAAAATAAAAAATAACTGCATTTGTTAAAGTAAAAATTTAAAAATTTACTTTAAAAAAATTTTTAATAAATAATTACGAGGTGAGATTATGAAAAAAATATTATTTTTAATGTCAATGATGGCATTGTTTGTAATGAGCTGTGGATCTAAAAAAGCAGATTCAAATGTTATAAAAATTGGAGTTATTGCACCACTTACAGGAAATGTTGCTCAATACGGAGTTGCAGCTGTAAATGGATTTAAATTAAAAGTTAAGGAAATTAATGCTGCTGGTGGAATTAACGGGAAAAAAATAGAACTTGTTGAAGCTGACAGTAAAGGAGATACGCAAGAAGCTGTAAATATCTTCAAAAAAATGGTTTCTCAAGATAAAATTGATGTTTTGGTAGGAGAAGTTATCTCAAAACCTTCTCTAGCTATTGCTCCACTTGCTGAACAAGCTAAAGTTCCTATGATTACTGCTACAGGAACAGCTTTTGACATAACAAAAGATAAGGATTTTGTGTTTAGAACAACTTATACAGACCCTTATCAAGGACAAGCTGTTGCAAAATATGCAAAATCAAAAGGATTTAATAATGTAACTATTTTGACTAATTCTACAAGTGACTATTCAGTTGGATTAGCTGACGCATTTAAAGCACAAGCTCAAAAAGAAGGAATTCAAATTAAAGAAGAAAAATATACTGCTGATGATAAAGATTTTAGAGCAGTTTTAACAAAAGTTAAAGGTTATAATTCAAAGATGATTTTTGTTCCAGATTATTATAACACAATAGGATTGATTTTAACTCAAGCTAAAGAACTTGGAATAAACTCTCAATTTATGGGAGGAGACGGTTGGGATGGAATCCAGACTAACTTTGGAAAAGTTGCAAATGGAGCTATTTTTGCCAGTCAATTTGCTGCAGATGACGCTTCTGATGTGGCTAAAAAATTCATAAATTCTTATAAAAATGAATTTAAAACTGATCCAATTATGTTCGCGGCACTTGGATATGATACAGGTACTATTTTGGAAACTTCTCTAAAATCTGTAAAAGACTTATCTTCAAAAGAAGCAATTAGAGATGCAATTAAAAACTTTAGCGGAGATAATTTATTGACAGGTTCATTGAAATTTGATGAAAACAGAAATCCACAAAAAAAAGTTACATTTATTGAAGTAAAAGATGGAAAACTTACTTTAAAAGAAAAATTTTAATTTAGAAAATTTGTAAATATAATTTTTTTTAAGTTCAATGGTACTAGGATTTTCTTAATACCATTTTGAACTTTTTTAATTTATAAATAAAAAAATTGTAATCGAATTAGTTATAATCGAAGGAGTTTAAGATGTTAAAAAATTTAATTGAACAGACGATCAATGGTCTTCAGACTGGAAGTATTTATGCATTGATTGCTCTGGGATACACAATGGTTTATGGAATCGTAAAACTTATAAACTTTGCGCATGGAGATATACTTATGATAGGAGCATATTTAACTTTTATTGCTGTGTCAAATGGTATGCCACTTATAATTGCAATACTTTTATCAATTGTTTTTTGTGCTATTCTAGGTGTCGTGATTGATTTTTTTGCGTATAGACCGATTAGAAATGCGCCAAAAATTTCAGCGCTTATAACAGCAATTGGAATGAGTTTTTTACTTGAAAGTGTCGCACTTATAATTTTTGGAGCTACACCAAAAGTAATTGACCAAAAATATATTCCTGGATTTTTGTCAGATAGTAAAAAATTAAATTTGGGAGTCGTTCAAATAAGTATGCTAACTATTTTTGTAATAGTTGTCACTATAATTTGCATGGTTGCGCTAAATTTATTTATTAAGAAGACAAAACTTGGAAAAGCGACTAGAGCGGTATCTCAAGATACAGGAGCAGCACAGTTAATGGGAATAAATGTAAATAAAACAATCGCTATTACATTTGCAATTGGTTCTGGGCTAGGTGCACTTGGTGGAGCGCTTTATGCTATTGTTTATCCGCAAATTGAGCCATATATGGGTATGCTTCCTGGATTGAAGGCGTTTATTGCGGCTGTATTTGGTGGAATTGGAAGTATTCCTGGAGCTATGGTTGGAGGATATGTATTAGGACTTTTAGAAGCATATGTAAAAGGTTCTTTCCTTACAACTTGGGCAAATCCAATAGTTTTTGGAATTTTGATTTTGATACTTATTTTTAAACCAAATGGATTGTTTGGAAAAAATATGAAAGAAAAAGTTTAATTATAGAGAAGAGAAAGGAGGAGAAAAGAGAAAAATGGAAAATAAAGAAAAAAATGAAGTTCAAAATGAAAAAACTGTTTTAGCAAAAAATGAAATTGAAAACAAAAAAAATAAAGAAAATAAAAAAAATATAGAAAATAAAGAAAAGAAAAAAGACAAAGAACAGTCAAAATGGGGAAATTTGAATTATTTTAATAAATTTAAGTTGAAAAATTATGTAGTTACAGTTATTTCAATTATTTTACTTTATGTAGTTTTAAATTTGACAATTGATCCAACTGATATTTTTAGCTACACTCGTGGAATTTATATAACTATTTTAATTTTTGTGCTATTTTCTGTGAGTCTTAATGTATCTGTTGGAATTATGGGACAGCTTAATTTAGGACAAGCTGGATTTATTGCAATTGGTGGATATTCAGCGGCATATATTTCTAAAATATTGGTAAACTACCATTTACCTGTAACAATGCACCTTATTATAACTTCAATATTTGGTGGAATTATTGCGGCAATATTTGGATTTTTGGTTGGAGCAAGTACACTTCGTTTGAGAGGAGATTATCTTGCGATTATTACACTTGCATTTGGAGAAATTATAAAATATATAATTCAAAATTTGGATTTTCTTGGAGGAGCGATAGGACTTGATGTCAATCCAAAAGGAATTTTGACATTTTCAAATGTTTATTTTATTGTTGTAATTTCGATTATTATTGTCGTTATGGCGATGACTTCGAGAAAAGGTAAGGAAGTTATGTCGATTAGAGAAGATGAAATTGCGGCGGAAAATATAGGGATAAGATTAAACCGTGTAAAACTTTATGGATTTACTTTTTCAGCGTTTTTTGCTGGAGTTGGAGGTTCATTGTTTGCTTACAATGTTGGAATTTTGACACCAGATAAATTTGGATTTTTGTTTTCGATAGAAATTTTAGTTATGGTAGTTTTGGGTGGTCTTGGAAGTATAACAGGAGCAATTATTGCAGCAGTTATTTTGACTATGTTAAGTGAATTTTTGAGAGATTTTTCACAGTTTAGATATTTAATTTATTCAATAATTCTTATTATTCTAATGATTTTTAGACCAAAAGGAATTTTTGGAACAAAAGAGTTTACATTTCACGAAACAAAAAAACGACTTAAAGAAATTAGAAATTCAAAAAAATAAAAAATGGGAGATAGAGATATGTCATTACTTAAAACGACTGATTTAGGAATTTCCTTCGGTGGTTTGAGAGCTGTTGACAATGTTAATATTGAAATAAAAGAAGGTGAATTAATCGGATTAATTGGACCTAATGGAGCTGGAAAAACAACAATATTTAACTTGCTTACAGGTGTTTATAAACCGACTGATGGAGATATTACTATAAATGGAACAAGTATTAATAAAAAAACAACTCCGCAAATAGTTGCATCGGGAATTGCAAGAACATTCCAAAATATTAGATTATTTAAAAATTTGACGGTGCTGGAAAATGTAAAATTAGCGCTTGACAGCAGCATGAAATATAATACTTTTGAAGCGATATTAAGACTTCCCAGATTTTGGCGTGAAGAAAAGGAAGTTACAGATAAAGCGCTGGATTTACTAGATATTTTTGATATGGCACAAATGGCTAACATAACTTCAGGAAATTTATCTTATGGACAACAGAGAAAGTTGGAAATAGCAAGAGCTTTGGCGACAAATCCGAAGTTACTTTTATTAGATGAACCTGCTGCGGGAATGAACCCTAATGAGACAAAAGAGTTGATGAAAACAATTAGTTTTATTCGAGATAAATTTAAAATTGCAATTTTGCTTATTGAGCATGATATGGATTTAGTTATGGGAATTTGTGAGAGACTTTATGTGTTAAATTTTGGAAAAATAATAGCGTCAGGACTTCCAAGTGAAATACAGTCAAATAAAGAAGTTATTGCGGCGTATTTGGGAGAATAAGAAAGGAGGAAGAGTTGTGAATATTTTAGAAGTTAATGATTTGAATGTCTATTACGGTGTAATTCACGCTATAAAGAATATTTCATTTCATATAAAAAAAGGAGAGATTGTTTCATTGATTGGAGCAAATGGAGCTGGGAAAACATCAACATTACACGCAATTTCGGGTCTAGTTCCAATAAAATCTGGAGAAATTTCACTAAATGGTGAAAACACGACAAATACTGTCGCTCATAAACTTGTAAGCAAAGGTATGGCTCATGTTCCAGAAGGAAGAAGAATTTTTACAGAACTCACTGTTTTGGAAAATTTGGAGATGGGAGCTTTTATTAGAAATGATCAGGATGGAATAAAAAAGGATATAGAACATATGTTTTCTTTATTTCCTAGACTGGCTGAGCGAAAAAAACAACTTGCTGGAACGATGAGTGGAGGAGAACAACAAATGTTAGCAATGGCAAGAGCGCTTATGTCAAATCCGTCGCTGCTTTTATTAGATGAACCTTCGATGGGACTTGCACCGCTGTTAGTTCAGGAAATTTTTGAAATAATAAAAAAAATAAATAAAGAAGACAATGTCACAATTTTATTGGTTGAACAAAATGCAAATATGGCTTTGTCAGTTGCTGATAGAGGTTATGTTTTGGAGACTGGAAGCATAATTCTAGAAGGAACTGGAAAAGAACTTTTGACAAATTCGGAAATAAAAAAAGCATATTTAGGAGGATAATACCCTCCTATTTTTTAATTTTTCATTATTTTTATTTTTAGATAAATAGTTTGACAAAATAATAATATTATAGTAAAATTATTTGTAATAAAAAAATAAAAAAGAAATTGGTGATAATATGGATATCAAAAATATTTCACAATCGCTTGTAAAAGTTCCACTGTTTAATAGTTACAGTATCTCATCTGTCACTTCATTTTTAAAAGAAACTGAATATCAAATAAAAAATTATAAAAAAAATGAAATTATTTTTTTTCGGGGTGATTTAATTACAAATGTGAATATTTTAATAAAAGGAACTCTTGTTGCTGAAATGCAGAAGTTTAATGGCGATTCCATTGTGATAGGTCATATAAAAACAAGTGAAATTTTGGCACCAGCTTTTATTTTTGGGGAAGATAATACTTTTCCAGTTGATTTAATAGCATTGGAAGAAACAAAGCTGCTTGTGATTGATCGAAATAAATTTTTTAGCTTAATTCAAAAAAATGAAAAATTGCTTTTAAATTTTATTGATGAAATTTCAAATAAAAGTCAATATTTATCGAAGAGAATTTGGTTTAATTTTGTGAATAAAACAATTAGTGAAAAAGTTTTGAGCTATATTAAAAAAAATTCTAAAGATAAAAAAATAATATTTTTTCCTAGCATATCTTTACTTGCAAAAAAATTTGATGTGACACGGCCAGCTCTTTCAAGAGAAATTTCTAGTTTGTGCAAAAAAAATATATTGAAAAAAATAGATAAAAATACTTATTATGTAGATTTTGAAAAATTTCCTAAAAAAAATGTTTGACATTTTTTGTGATAAAAGTTATACTATTTGAGTAAAGAAAATTTTTAAATAAATTAAAAATGGATTTCTGGTCTATTCGATACTAATTATATATTTTTGGGCTTTACTCATTTTTTAATGGGGTCATCTCTTTATAAGACGCTTCAGAAAAATCACGGCGGTAATAAAACTTTGCACGGATCCTGTACCTTTTATAAATATGACTACCACCTGTAACATTTACAGGCAACCAAAAATCAAATTAGAACGGTAGACTGGATTTTTTTATTTGTTTTAATTTTAGATAAAAATAAAAACCGAAGTATTTTTTATACTCCGGATATTTTTTTATCTTTATGTTTTTTAAATGTTTTTAGAAGTTTGAACACCTGTCATCAATTCTTCAATTAGATCTTTGACATGAACTATTTCTTTTAATCTATAGCCATTTGCTCCTGTGAAGAAAAGTCCACTTTGAAGTCTACCTAAATAAGCATCTCCCAAACTATCGGCAATACAGTATCCAACTCTGTTTGCACCTTTTCCACGCTCACAAGGGAAAACGCAGTTACTTATACATTTGATTTTATTAGAATTAGGTTCCAAAGTTTTGATTAAATTTGTCTTTACTGCTCTTCCAGGATAACCTACAGGAGAACTTACAATTACGATATCTTCTTCGTTCGCATTAATCAAGTTTTGTTTAAAGTTTTCACTTGCGTCACATTCGTAAGTACCTATAAATCTTGTTCCCATTTGAACAGCGTCCGCTCCAAGTTCCATTATTTTATGGATATCATCGTTGTTCCAAATTCCTCCAGCTGCAATTATTGGAAAATCTCCCCATTTGTCTCTTTCTTCTTTTATTGGCGGTAGAATTGCTTCTAGTTGATGTTCTGGCGCAAACAATTCGTCGTATTTTGCTCCTTGGTGTCCTCCACTTTTAGGTCCTTCAACGATTACTGCTCCTGGCATTTTTCCAGCGGCTTTCCATTTTTTACAAATAATTTTTAGCGCTCTTGCTGATGAAACGATTGGCACAATTTCGACATCTGGATAATCTTTTACAAGTTTTGGAAGTTCTAGTGGAAGTCCTGCTCCTGTTACAATGATATTTGCTCCAGCTTCAAGTGCGTCTCCTACGACTCTTGCATAGTCGTTAATTGCGTGTAAAATGTTACAGGCTAGAGGTTTATCTCCACAGATTTTTCTAGCATTTTTAAATATTTCGATAAGCGCTTCTCTGTTGTAGGTATTTTCTGTCCCAAGTGGTCTTCCGTTTACTTGTTTTTTTACAAATTTCATATTTTGGTAATATCCTGTACAAATTGCACTTATTGTTCCAAGACAGCCGTTTTTGGCAACATTTCCAGCAAGTCTGTCCCAGCTTATTCCAACTCCCATTCCACCTTGAACGATTGGCTTTTCGATTTCATATTTTCCTATTTTAATTCCTTTTAATTCTCTTTTTTCTTTTACTTCTTTTTTTTCTACTTTTTCTACTTTTTCTACTTTTTCTACTTTTTCAATTTTCTCGATTTTCTCAATTTTTTCCATTTTTTTATCCTCCACAATATTTTTTTGTAAAAATTTTTTATAAAATTATTTTACAAAAGGTGGAGCACGGCTTATTTTTACTCTTGCGTTTTCAGAAATATAGTTAAATTTTATATTTGAGAATAAATAAATTACAACTAAATTTTTTAAGCAGTTTGTAAATTTTTCAATTATTTTTTTTCTTATGTCTTTTTCAATAAAATTTTTATATCCATTGGCACAAAGTTTTTCAAAATTTTGTATCAATTTTTTGACATCGACATTTTCGATAAAAGACAAGTCTATTTCTGACTTTAGAATATGTTCGTCCAATAATTTTAAAAATTTAGTGCTTTTATTAATCAAAATTTTTTTATTTTTTTCATAGAGCAAGGAAATATTTCCTACATTAAAAAAATTTATTTTTGAAAAAATTGTCAAATTATCTTTTTTTATAATTTGTTCAAATAAATTCAAAACATACAATTGAATTATTTTTGAAAGATTCTCAAAACGAAATTTTTCAAACATAAAAAACCTCCTTATTTTAATTTTTTTTTAACAATATAACAGATGTTATTTGTAATAATTATATAACTTTTTTGCTTTTTTTACAAGCAAAAAAATTTTTTAAATATATTGAAAAATTTCTAAAGTCTTTATTTATCAATATTAAGAGATATTTGTTTGATTATAAAATTAAATTTTTTGTTTAAACATCACTAAAAATACGATAAATTGTAAAATACAGCAGACAAGTAGCGCATAATTTTTGAAAAACTGGACTAAAACAGCACATAAAGTTGCACCAATTACAAAAAATGTAATTAATCCAATATAAACCAAAAATTTATAAAAAAATATCTTCTCCTTTGTTTTTATAAATTGAGTCAAAAATTCCATGCTGGAACGCAGATTTCCTGTACACATTGTAGTTGCACCATTTACTCCATGAATTTTTTTAAAACCTTGATACTGGAGCGCAGCAATAAATGAAATTATCACATTAACTAGCATATTTAAGTGATTTGACGGAATAAACGAAATAAAAAACATTACAATTAATTGAATAAGAATGGCAGTATGTTGCCAACGAAAATTTTCATATTTTGTAAATATATGTTTTAAATATTCTGAAAATAAAATTCCAAGCGCAAAGACAAAAATTGGGACAAAATAGGAAAAAGCTTTTTGATAATTTCTTTCAGCAAGATTTAGCGCTAAGTAAACAAGATTTCCAGTCTGCGCATTTGCCAAAACCTTTCCTCTTGTTGTAAAAGTATAAGCGTCTAAAAATCCTCCAACAATGCAAAGAAACATTGCAAGTCTAAATGTTTGCACAGAATCTTTTTTTCTTATAAAAAAAATTTTTTTAAGTTCTCTTTTCATTTTTCTATTTTATTCTCCTTTCAAAAAAACTTTTAATATAAAAATATTTTACCAAACTTTTATATATTTTTAAAGTATAAAATTTTTTAACAAAAAGATAACAAGAAGTCTCCGGCTTTTACAAGCGGGAGATAAATTGCTTTTTTTGTAAAAAAATTGAAAAAAGTATATATCTATGATACAATTTTTGTATAAAATATCGAAGAGAAATCATTAATTATAAAATTTCTAAAGAAATAATATTCAAAATCAAAAGGAGGTGTAATTTTATGAAATATAATTTAGCATTCAAATACAGGATTTATCCAAATAAGGAACAAGAATTGTTGATAAATAAGACTTTTGGATGTGTTCGCTTTGTTTACAATACGATTTTGTATACTGCGAATAAATTTTATGAAGAAACTGGAAAAAATAAAATAATCACACCTGCCAGTTTGAAAAGTGAAAATCAATTTCTAAAAGAA
Organism: Leptotrichia sp. oral taxon 218; assembly: GCF_018128225.1. Taxonomy (NCBI): domain Bacteria; kingdom Fusobacteriati; phylum Fusobacteriota; class Fusobacteriia; order Fusobacteriales; family Leptotrichiaceae; genus Leptotrichia; species Leptotrichia sp. oral taxon 218. Next base: position 168,380 of record NZ_CP072377.1, read on the forward strand.
GTAGACAGTCTAGCACTTTCAAATGCTCAATTGAATATAAAACGATCGTTTACGAATTTCTTTCAAAAGAGAGCAAAGTTTCCAAGATTCAAATCTAAAAAGAATAGTGTTAAAAGTTACACGACAAATTGTGTGAATAATTCGATAAGAATTGAAGAAAACAAATATTTGGTTTTGCCAAAATTGAAAAAAGTTAAATTAAAATATCATAGAGAAATACCAAAGTATTACAAGATAAAGTCAGTAACATTGACAAACAGTAATGGAAATTACTATGTTTCCATCTTGACAGAATTTGAAAAAGAAATTCAAAAAGTAGCTAGTAATAATGATAAAGTGATTGGACTTGATTTTTCGATGTCTGAATTATTTGTCAGTTCTGAAAACCAAAGAGCTGATTATCCAAAATATTTTAGGATGTTGGAAGAAGAATTGAAAAAATTACAGAAATCATTATCGAGAAAAGTGAAATTTTCTAAAAATTGGTATAAACAAAAAATGAAAATATCAAAATTACATGAGTATATCAAAAATTGTCGAAGAGATTTTTTGCATAAATTATCGAAAAAATTATCTGAAGATTATAATGCTGTGGTTGTTGAAAATTTGAATATGAAAGTGATGAGTCAGGCATTAAATTTTGGGAAAAGTGTAGGAGATAATGGATGGGGAATGTTTTTGAGGATGCTTGAGTATAAACTGATGTTTTTAGGGAAACAATTTTTGAAGATAGATAAGTTGGTTTCCATCATCGAAAACTTGTAGTAGATGTGGAAATATTAAAGAGGAACTGAAATTATCAGAAAGAAGTTATAAATGTGAGTGCTGTGGAATTGAAATTGATAGAGATTACAATGCGGCACTGAATATAAAAAACATTGGAAAATTGATGTTGGAATATTAGGAAAATAAAAAAGATAGGGTAGGAACTACCCGAAGAGCTTGGTAAATATATTTGGCTAACAAAAGCGCAACACCATCCGTTTACTTCGATTAAGGAAGAAGATAGAAAATATCTTGATACGAATGAACTTGCAAAAATTAAGACAGATTCATATGATATTGTCTTAAATGGTTATGAAATTGGTGGAGGAAGTATTAGAATTCACGATGAAGATTTACAGGCGAAAGTTTTTGAAAAATTAGGATTTAGTCAAGAAGAATTGGAAGACAAATTTGGATTCTTCTTGGAAGTGTTGAAATATGGGGTTCCACCACATGGAGAACTTGCTTACGGAATTGACAGATGGCTTATGGCAATGTTGAAGGAAGATTCAATAAAAGAAGTAATTCCATTCCCTAAAACTAATAAAGGGCAAGACTTGATGACTGGAGCACCTGCGGGAATTGAAGAACAAGTTCTTGAAGATGATTTGAGATTGAAATTGCTGGAAGTTGAAAAAGAAGATTAGTAATTAAAAAATTAGCAAGGGGTATTGACCCCTTGTCAAAAAATGTAAAAAATAAAGGAGAAGTATCCAAAATGATTTTAGTATTTGGAACAAAAAGAAAATTTAAAAATTTAGGATCATTGGAAAACTGCCATTGCTCAAGATGTAATAACACATCTGACTGGAATTTTATGGAATATCGTGACTGGTTTACTTTGTTTTGGATACCAGTTTTTCCAATAAGTGGTAGAAAAGAATATTTAGAATGTCCGATTTGTCGTCAGGTTTATGATGTGCCAAAAGATTAATTTCTTCTAGGTTTTAACAAGAGTTTTAAATATTATTCCAATAGCAAAACCGACTTTTAAAGGAACAAAAAAACTTATAAAAATATTTAAAATTGCGGGCAAAAAACAAGTAATTCTAACACACGGTACTAAGATAATGTTGAATTTAGATGAAGTTACTAAATTTGAAAAAGAAGCTAAAAATATAAGAAAAATTCCAAAACCTGAGGGAAAAGAAATATTTATTGGGACAATTGATGTTGGTGGAAAAGAATTAACCATTAGTGTAAGAAATTATTCAAGTAAGTTAAGTGGAAATAAGTCAACTTTAGAGTTGTTTGAAAAAAGGGAAAAGATTCCCAAAAAATAAGATATGTAAAATGATACAAAGGGGAAGGAACTATGAAACATTATTTAAGAAAAGATAACGGAAAAGATCTTTTGGATTTTGAGGAATATGAGACTAATGAGATTGTAGTATCAAAAAATCCCCCAAAAATAAAAAAAAGAAAAAATTTTATGTATATAGAACCGTCTATTGAATACCATAAGAATAAAGGTAAATTTATTCTTTTATATCAAGAAAATGGAGAAATTATAAAAGAATATAATATGAGTGATCTAGAGGGAATAAAATTTTTAGGAAATACAAGTGGTTTTTCTACTATGGGAATTTTTTTAGGACAATTTAATTTAAAAACTTCTCTAGAACAGGAATTAATAAACTCTAGAAAAGAAGGTTGGTATACTCGAAATAAATATTTAAAACATTATATTATTTTTGAGGATACTCATATAGAGTTTTTAAGTAAAAAAAATATAAATGTAGAGCAAGTAAAATCAAAGAAAATAAAAAAATACTATATACCATTGAAAGAAAAATTGAAATTAGAAAAAAAAGATATTATTTATAAAAGAGAGTACATATTAGAGTTTTCAAATAAAAAAAATATAGAAAATATGATTCCATTGGTATTTTTTTTAGAAAAAAAAACGGTTAGATTTATGGGAATAGAAACCTATACATTTAAAGAAGGAAAGTATTATGAAGATTTTATATGTTATACGAGAATATATTTTTTATTTAATGAAAAATATAAAATTATTATAGAGTATAAATCTCTAGAAAATGAAAGGTTTCTTATTTTAAAAAGAAAATATAGAAAGGGGTTAGAAAATATAAAAAATAATATTTTCCTTTTAGAAAATGAAAATTCAGAATTTTTTAGAAACTGTTATAATGAAAATGGTTTTTTTGAAAATATAGATGATTTTAAAAAATCAATAAAAGGCTACACCTATATTGCAGATGATTATATTGTAGAATTAGTCGTTGAAAAATCTTTTTATCCTAAGATTAAAGTGACTGATTTAGAAGATAAAGAATATAGTTCTAATTTGATTTTTTCATAAAAGAATAAAAATTTGATTTTTAAATAACTGATGTTGTAAAAGCAGTGAGAGAGTGTCCAGAATTTTGTGTAAACTCAAAATATAAGAATATAATATTTGGAGGTTTTTGTTATGGCTAAAAAGAAATTTATCTGTTAAAATATAGTTATAGAAATATTTAATAATCTGAACAGAAAAAGTGAAAGGTGCCTATAAATAGAGGTTTAAAGCAAGGTGTGGAAATGTAATGATAAAATTCCCATACAATCATTTTAATTGAAATAAATTTTAAAAGAAGGAAGTGAATTTTTATGAAAAAAATAATTTTAAGTTTGTCAATATTATTAAGTTTGTCAAGTTTTGCAAAAGAAAAATATCAAGTGGAAGTAGAACCAGCAGTAAAGCTCAATCAAAGTGTTCTTTCAGATTACAATTCTCAAATTGAAAAAGAAGTGAGTAGAATTTATTCAAAAGAGGAAATGTTTGGAATGATGAATAAAATGATGAATGGAGTTTTTGCTGGAAGTCAAAAAGATGGGTCAAATCAGATGAAAGAAATGATGGGTTCTTTTTTTGGAGAGGATTATTTTTCTAAAATGGTGGATACGATGTATAAATATTACAAGATTGATATAGAAAAAATTGACTATATCAATGGAGAGAAAGCATATGTAAAAGTTAAATTGGGATTTCCTGTAAATACAGATGAAATGAGCATGGATAAGATGATTGAAAGATCTGGAGAAATAGCTGAAAAAATGGACGAAGCCTTTAAGAAAAAAACGGGAAAAACAATGGAAGAATATCAAAAATCAATTTCACAAAATGATGAAAAAGCTATTAAAAAATATTTTAAAACAATAGGCGAAATTCAATTAGAAATGATGGATCAAGAATTAGAACGAATTACAAAAAATGGAAAATATGTAGGAAGAAAAGAAATTTTGGAAGCTAATAAAAAGAATGGGAAATGGGTTATTGAAAATCCAAGTTTTGGGTATTAGCAGATTGAAATAGATTACTTATTGAAAGGGAAATAGGGAATTATGCATAGGGAAATAGAAAAAATGTACAAACAATTTAAAAAATTTATGGAAGAACATTCTACTGAAGAAATGAGCGAAAGTGAAATTCGAAAACTAATAGATGAATTTGAAAGACAATATAATGAAAGTACAATGAAAGGTGAAGAAGATAATTCTTTTGATGAAAGTGATTCTGAAAAGATTTATGACTATTTAGAAATGGCATTTGAAACAGAGGATGATAGTAAAAGGCTAAAATATGCAAAAGAAGTATTAAAAATGGATAAGGATAATTTGGATGCCGAATATTTGATAGCTAGTACAGATGCAAAAGATTCAATTGATATGTTAAATAGATTGGAAAAAATATTGAAGCATGGAAATGAAATAGTGGAGCGGGAAGGTTTCATGAATGAAGAAAATATTGGAGAGTTCTGGGAAATAGTTGAAACTCGGCCATATATGAGGATAAAACAAAGCTATGCAGAAATTTTGGCAGAAAATGGAATGATGAAAAAAGCCGTTAAAGAATATGAAGAAATACTAAAATTAAATGAAAATGACAATCTGGGAGTCCGATTTAGATTGATGTCACTTTATGCTTTTTTTGAAGATGAAGAAAATGCATTAAAACTTTACAAAAAATATAATGGACAAAATTCAGTACAGATGTTGCTTCCAATTTCAGTTCTTTATTTTAAAAAGGGAGAATTTACCAAATCATTAAATTATTTGAAAAAAATTGAGAAAAATGTAAAAGGATTGAAAAAATTCTTTAAAGATATGATGAATGAAAGAGGAGAATTTTATCTTAATCAATTAAGCAGTATGGGATATAGACCATTTTCAACTGATGAACTTATATTATCAATGACAGAGAATGATTATTTATTTTTGACTGCAAGTTCGTTTGTTGAATGGGCTTATGAGAAATTAGGGAAGAAAACTGGAGGGAAATCGAAAAAGGTTGTGAAGTTGAAGAAGTAAATTGGTTGAATGATAAATAGAGTTTAGGAAAAAGATAGATTTTATTAGATTTTGTTGTTTTATGCGAAGAGGAAATAATATTTATAGGATCTCTAGAAATATTATGAAACAAAAATAATTGTCAAAAATTCCAAAATATAGTACAATTATGAGGCGGAGGGAGAAAATGCGCATGTTAAAAATTTGGGAGATAATTATTTTATTCATTACAACTATAGATTATCTGATAAAGATAATAAAATGGATTATCAAAATGATTAGGAGGTTTAAAGGGGAATAATTCCCTGACTCCCTCCCTTCTATTTAATCAAAGGAGAGTGCTGAATATGGAATGGATTAGGGTAGCAACGATTATATTATGTATTGTAAAAACAATAGAATTTAGTTATCGATTTTTAAAGTGGATAAAAAAATAAGAGCAATAATACTCTTATTTTTCACACATGTTTTTATTTGGTAATTAATTATAAAATATTTTTGCAGAAATGTCAATAGACAAATTATTTTTTAAGGATATTAAATAAAAAATTTATAAATACTGAAAAAGTGGAGGAGAAAAAACAATGATTAAGGAATATAATCCTAATGAAATTGAGAAAAAATGGCAAGATAAATGGGCTGAAAAAGATGTTTTTAAATCTGAAAATAAGGCCGATGGGAAAGAGAATTATTATGTGCTTGAGATGTTTGCATATCCGTCAGGGAAATTGCATGTTGGGCATTTGAGAAATTATGCGATTGGTGATGCGATTGCTAGATATAAGAAAATGAAAGGGTTTAATGTGTTGCATCCATTTGGATGGGATAGTTTTGGGTTACCTGCGGAAAATGCGGCGATTGATCATGGGGCTCATCCTGGAAAATGGACTAAAGCGAACATTGACAACATGAGAAGACAGTTGAAACTTATGGGTCTTTCTTATGATTGGGATAGAGAACTTAGCACTTACACTCCAGAGTATTACAAATGGAATCAAAAATTCTTTATTGAAATGTATAAAAAAGGATTGGTTTATAAGAAAAAATCTTTTGTAAACTGGTGTCCTGATTGTAATACGGTTTTGGCGAATGAACAAGTTGAAGATGGGAAATGCTGGAGACATAGTAAAACTGATGTTATTCAAAAGGAATTGTCGCAATGGTATTTTAAAATAACTGATTATGCTGAAGAATTGCTTACAGGGCATGAAGAACTTAGAGGACATTGGCCTGAACAAGTTTTAACTATGCAAAAAAACTGGATTGGAAAATCAACTGGATCTGAAGTTGACTTTATTTTAGATTACAAATTTGAAAATAATGGACATACGCATTTGAAATTGAATGACAAGGGAGAAGTTGTAATTTCTGTGTTTACAACAAGACCTGATACACTTTATGGAGTTACTTATGCAACTGTTGCACCTGAACATCCATTAGTTGAGGAAGTTATTTTAAAGGAAAATCCTAGTATTAGAGAAAAAGTTGAAGCGATGAGAAATGAAGATAAAATAGCTCGTACAGCAGAAGATAAGGAAAAAGAAGGAGTATTTTCTGGACTTTATGTGATTAATCCTGTAAATGGTGAAAAAGTGCAGTTGTGGGTTGCAAATTATGTGTTGATGGATTATGGGACAGGAGCTGTTATGGCGGTACCTGCACATGATGAAAGAGATTTTCAATTTGCTAAGAAATATAACTTGGATTTGAAAATTGTTGTAAATCCTGTTGACAAAAATGGAAATTTAGAAGAAGTTTCTGTTGAAAAATTGGAAAATGCTTTAACAGTTCCAGGAGTATTAGTGAATTCAGAAGAATTTAACGGATTAAATAGTAATGAAGCAAAAGAGAAAATTACTGAAAAATTGGAAAAAATTGGGCTTGGTAAGAAAACGGTAAATTATAGACTTCATGATTGGTTGATTAGTAGACAAAGATATTGGGGAACTCCGATTCCTGTAATTTATGATGAAGATGGGAATATTTACTTGGAAGAAGAAGAAAACTTGCCTGTGAAACTTCCTACTGATATTGAATTTAATGGGAAAGGGAATCCGCTTGAAACTTCAGAAGAGTTTAAGGATGTGATTTTGCCAAATGGGAAAAAAGGTAGAAGAGAAACTGATACGATGGATACTTTCGTTGACTCGTCTTGGTACTATTTGAGATATTTGGATTCTCATAATGCGGATAAGCCATTTGAAAAAGCGGACGCAGATGCTTGGACACCTGTAAATCAATATATTGGTGGAATTGAACATGCGGTAATGCATTTGCTTTATGCGAGATTTTTCCATAAATCACTTAGAGATTTGGGATATGTTGACACAAATGAGCCGTTTAAAAAATTATTGACGCAAGGAATGGTTTTAGGGCCTTCATTCTATTCGCAAAATGAGAGAAGATACTTATTCCCAAGAGAAGCTGAATTTAAAGATGGAAAAGCGTTCTCGATTGAAACAGGGGAAGAATTAGTTACAAAAGTAGAAAAAATGAGTAAATCAAAAAATAATGGAGTTGATCCTGAAGAAATCGTGAAAGAATACGGAGCCGACTCTTCAAGAGTGTTTACATTATTTGCTGCACCGCCTGAAAAAGAATTGGAATGGAACATGAATGGGCTTGCAGGGGCATACAGATTTATAAACAGATTGTATTTGTTGGTTTCTGGAACTGCAGAATTTTCTGACCATAATGCGAAATCAGCAAATCACTATGGAGTTGAATTAAAAAATAGAAATCAAAAAGATGAAGAAATTCAAAAGAAATTGCATCAAACAGTTAAAAAAGTTACAGAAAGCATCGAAGATGATTTCCACTTCAATACCGCAATTGCAGCTGTTATGGAATTGTTAAACGACATGACGACTTACAAGCAAGAAGTAATTGATAAAGACAATATATCTTCAGAAAGCAAAAAAATCTGGCGTGAAGTATTGGAAAAAACAATCTTGTTAATCGCACCATTTGCACCACATGTAGCTGATGAATTGTGGGCTTATTTAGGAAATGAAACATTTACTTTTGAAGAAGAATGGCCAAAATATGACGAAGAATTGACAAAAGATCATACTTTCAATTTGGTAATCCAAGTAAACGGAAAAGTTAGAGATATGGTTTCGGCTCAAATTGGAATTTCAAAAGATGACGCTGAAAAACTTGCGCTGGAATCAGAAAAGGCTAAGAAATTTATTGATGGAAAAGAAGTTGTGAAAGTGATTGTTGTACCAAATAAATTGGTTAATGTTGTTGTAAAAGGGTAAATAATTTTTATAAAAAGTGGGGGAATTTTTTGGAAAAAATAGAAATTAGAGGTGATTAAAATGATATATATGGCAGAAATAAAAAATAATGAATTAATTAATGAATTTAAAAAAGCAGTAGAAAAAACTGGAAAAAGTGAAAGTGAAGTTTTACTTCAATTAATGTCTAATTTTGTTGAAAAAAATAAAATAACAAAAAGTTCAATGGATATTTTATTTGAAAAAATGGAAGAAAATAAAGATGTATTTATTAGAATGCGTGATAAATAATGATTAAATATTTTGAAGTTTCTAATATTTTGAAAATACATAATAAAGTTTTAAAATTATCAGGTGGATTAAAAGGATATAAAGATAAGTTAGGACTAAAGAAAGTTTGCGATTTCGTGCAAAATGATTTGTATTATCCTGAATTTTTGGATAAATTGGAGTACATAATTTTTAGTATATCAAAAAATCACTTTTTTAATGATGGAAATAAAAGAACTTCTATCGCTGTAGGAGCATATTTTTTGATAGAAAATGGATATGATAAAAAAATAACAGAATATATCAGAGATATGGAAGATGCAGTTATTGAACTTGTTGAAAATAAAATTAGTAGAGAAAAATTTAAAGAAAATCTGAAAAAATATATTTAAAAATCATTTGAACTTGAAAACAAGAGGAGTGATTAAAATGGCTAAAATAGCAGTAACTGGAGTGACGGGACATTTAGGTGGAATTGTTTCAAAATTATGTAAGAAAAATGGAATAGAAATTAGAAACTTGGCTAGAAATAAAGAAAAGGCTGAAAAAATGGGATTTTCTAATGTTTTTAAGTCGAGTTATGATAAATCAGAAGATACTGTGAAATCGTTAGAGGGAATTGATGTGCTTTTTATGGTGTCTGGTTCGGAAAATCCTAATCGAGTTCAGCAACATAAGGATTTTATTGATGCGGCTAAAATGGCAAAGGTTTTGCACATTGTGTATCTTTCGTTTTACAATGCTTCAAAAAATTCTGTATTTACATTGGGAAGAGATCATTATGCAACTGAAGAGTATATTAAAGAAAAAGGGTTTAAATATACATTTTTGAGAGATAATTTTTATGCGGATTTTTTTATAGATATGTGCAGAGAATATGGAGAAATAAAAGGACCTGCGGGGAATGGGAAAGTCTCTGTTGTAGTTCGTTCAGATGTTTCGGAAGTTGTTGCTAAAATTTTGGAAAATCCAAAAAAATGGGAAAATCAAACTTTGAATATGACAGGGCCTGAGGAACTTACAATGAATGAAATTGTAAAAATTGTGAGCGAATATTTTGGAAAAGAAATTAAGTATATTGATGAAACTGTGGAAGAAGCTTACGAAAGTCGTAAAATTTGGAAGGCTGAGCAATGGGAATATGATTCTTGGGTTTCGACTTATACTGCGATCGCTCAAGGTGAACAATCTGGTATTTCTTTTGACATTGAGAAAGTTTTAGGGCGTAAAGCTACTTCGCTTTCAGAATATTTGGAAAAATTATAAGGAAAATATGAAATTATTTAATAAATTTAACAAGGAGTTTTTAACTCTTTGTTATAGAATAAATATTTTTTTGACAAAATAAAGAGTCGGCATTGAAGCTGGCTTTTTATTATATTATAAAATTTATTTTATAATATTAAATAAAAGAAAGAAATTATATTTTATATTATTTTTTAATAGAGTATTTTAATCTCTTGCAAAGAAATTTGTAACCAATTTGTAGTTTAAATGGGAATAATTTAGAGTAAAAAATTATGGAAGGAGAAAAAAATGACATTACAGCAGTTAAAATATGTAGTTACAGTCGCTGAAAAAGGGACATTGAGTGATGCTGCAAAAGAGCTTTTTGTTTCTCAACCAGCACTGACCAAGGCTATAAAAGAATTGGAAGATGAAATGAATGTGTCAATTTTTAACAGAACAAATAAGGGAGTGATTGTTTCTCTTGAGGGAGATAGATTTTTGGGGTATGCAAGGCAGGTTTTGGAGCAGACAGATTTATTGGAGGAAGAGTATAAGAAAGGGAATAAGATAACTCGGCATTTTTCAGTATCTACACAGCATTATTCGTTTGCGGTGAATGCTTTTGTGGATGTGATTAAAAAGTTTGGGGAAAATAAATATGATTTTACGCTTAGGGAAACTCAGACTAATGAAATTATTGAAGATGTGAGCAAGAGAAAAAGTGAAATTGGGATTTTGTATACTTCAGGGGCAAATAAAACTGTGATTGAGAAAATGATAAAAAGAAATAATTTGAAATTTATTGAATTATTTACTGCAAAGCCGCATGTTTTTATCAGTTTTAATCATCCTTTGGCAAAAAAGGAAAGTATTAGCCTTGAAGACTTGAAGGAATATCCATATTTATCGTTTGAGCAAGGGGATTACAATTCGTTTTATTTTTCGGAAGAAATACTTAGTACGATTGATAGGGATAAAAATATAAAAGTTAGAGATAGAGCGACTTTGTTTAATTTAGCAGTCGGGCTTAACGGATATACTGTGAGTACTGGGATAATCAGTAAGGAATTAAATGGGGAAAATATTATTGCAAGACCGCTGGAAGTGGATGAGTATATGAAAGTTGGGATTATAATGCAGAAAAATATTAAACTTAGTGTTTATGGGAAAGTTTATGTTGAGGCTTTGAAGGAGCATTTGAAATATACGGAAATTTTGTAAAATTTATAAAAATTATTTTGAGATATTATTGAAAAAACTGAAATAAAAAGAAATAAAAAAGACTGGATTAGAATTGTAAATTTTAGTACGGTTTTTTTTATAAAAAAAATTGATATAAATAAAAGTTATAACAAACCAAAAAATAAATATATTTTACAGAAATAATATATTTGTATATAATAATTTTATCAAAAATAATTAGAAATATTACTAGTGTAACAAATAGATAAAGGAGATAAATTATGAAAACGGCGATTATTGGATACCCTAGAATTGGGGAGAATAGAGAATTAAAATTTGCGATAGAAAAATATTGGAGAAATGAAATTACAGAGAATGAACTTTTGGAAATAGCGGAAAAGCTTAGAAAAGACCAGTGGTTAAAACAGAAGGAAGAAAAAATTTCATTTATTCCGGGAAATATATTTTCATTTTATGATGGAATACTGGATACAATAATTTTATTGAATGCGATTCCAAAACATTATAAAGATTTAGGATTGAATGAACTGAATACATATTTTGCAATTGCGAGAGGTTATCAAGGGGAAAAAGGAGATGTAAAAGCTCTTTCAATGAGAAAATGGTACAATACCAATTATCATTATATGGTTCCTGAACTAGATGATTATGCAGAGATTAAATTAAATGCAGATAAGATATTTAATGAACTTGAGGAAGCTAAAAAATTAAGAGTGAACACTCATCCGTCAGTAATTGGACCATTTACATTTTATAAATTGGCTAAAACAACTGGAAATAAAGAGAAAAAAGAATATTTAACTGATATTGTAAATGTTTATGTGGAATTGCTGAAAAAATGTAATGAAAAAAATATCGATTGGATTCAAATTGAAGAACCGCAATTAGTAACAGATCAGACAGAGGAAGATATAAAATTGTTTGAAGAAATTTATACAGAAATTTTGAAGAATAAGAAAGATGTAAAAGTATTGCTTCAAACATATTTTGGAGATGTGAGAGATTGCTACAAGACAATAACAAAACTTGATTTTGATGGGATAGGTCTTGATTTTGCTGAAGGAAGACAAACTGAGAAATTAATAACTGAAAAGGGATTTCCAAAAGATAAAATATTATTTGCAGGAATTGTAAATGGGAAAAATATTTGGAAATGTGACTATAAAAAAGTTTTAAATATATTGAATAATTTAAAAGGAAAAGTTGAAAATATAGTAATAACGACATCTTGTTCACTGCTTCATGTGCCTTATACTTTGAGAAATGAAAAAAAATTATCAGAAAATATATTAAGACATTTCTCGTTTGCTGAGGAAAAATTATCAGAATTAAAAGAGTTGGGAGAATTGAGTCAAGTTCTTTGGGAAAATTCGCTGGAAAAAGTACAGGAAAATGAATTTTATGTAAAAAACCAAAAAATTATAACTTCTGAAAAAGGAATGGAAGATAAGGAAGTTAGAGATACGGTTAAAAAATTGAAAGATAGTGATTTTGTAAGAGAGGGAGCAAGAAAGGAAAGACAGAAAATTCAAAGGGAAGAGTTGAATATTCCTTTACTTGCAACAACTACAATAGGTTCTTTTCCGCAAACAAAGGAAGTGAAGCTAAATAGAAGCAAATTTAGAAAAGGTGAAATTAGCAAAGAAGAATATGATAAAAATGTATTTAACTTTATAAAAGAATGTATAGAATTGCAGGAAAAAATTGGACTTGATGTGCTTGTGCATGGAGAGTATGAAAGAAATGACATGGTTGAATTTTTTGGAGAAAATCTGGCAGGATATGTATTTACAGAAAAAGCGTGGGTTCAGTCTTATGGAACAAGATGTGTAAAACCGCCAATAATTTTTGGAGATGTGAAAAGAACAAAGCCAATTTCAGTTCTATATTCAGAATATGCTCAAAAATTAACTGAAAAACCTGTTAAAGGAATGCTTACAGGGCCTGTAACAATACTAAACTGGTCATTTCCAAGAGAAGATATTTCATTAAGCGAAATGGCATTTCAAATTGGACTTGCCATACGAGAAGAAGTATTGGATTTAGAAAAAGCAGGAATAAAAATAATTCAGATAGATGAAGCCGCACTTAGGGAAAAATTGCCGTTAAGAAAAGAAGATTGGCATAAAGAATACCTTGATTGGGGATTGAAGGCATTTAGACTTTGCCATAGCGGAGTAAAAGTGGATACACAGATTCATACACATATGTGCTACAGCCAATTTGAAGATATAATAAAAGACATTGACAATATGGATGCTGATGTTATAACATTTGAAGCTTCAAGATCAAAATTGACAATTCTTGATTTCCTAAAAGAAAATAACTTTGAAACAGAGGTAGGTCCTGGAGTTTATGATATTCATTCTCCTAGAGTACCTTCAGTTGAAGAAATTGTAGCAGCTTTAGAAATAATGGTTAAAAAAATTGGAAAAGAAAAATTATGGGTAAATCCTGATTGCGGATTAAAGACAAGAGGAATTACAGAAACTGTAAAGAGTTTGGAAAATCTTGTTGAAGCTACAAAAATTGTGAAAAGTAGATTATAGAAATATTATTAAAAAAAATAAAAAATGCAATATAATAAATTTATAAATAAATAATAAATAAAGGAGCTGATAAATATGTGTACAATAAATGCACCTCATAGACATGACGTAGTAGGAAGCTTTTTAAGACCTGAAAGATTGAAAAAGGCTAGAAATGATTTTGAAAAAGGAAAAATTGACAAGGAAGAATTGACAAAAATTGAGAATGAAGAAATTAAAAAAATTGTGGATAAGCAAATTGAACTTGGATATACAAGTGTTACTGATGGAGAGTTTAGACGAAGTTACTGGCATTTGGATTTCTTCTGGGGATTTAATGGAATTGGACATATTCACGCTGATAAGGGATATGAATTTAATGGAGTTGTAACTCGTGATGATACTGCGATTGTTACTGGAAAAATTAGTGGGGAAAATCATCCGTTTGTAAAGCATTTTATATTTTTGCGAGATTTGGTAAAAGATAAAAAAGGTGTGGAAGCTAGATTTACGATACCAGCTCCAGCACAGTTTTATGCGGAATTAGTAAGGGAAGATAAGCATGTTGAGGCACTTCTTAAAGTTTATCCTGATTTTAAAGGATTAGAAGATGATATTGTAAATGCTTACAAAACAGTAATAAATGATTTGTATAATGAAGGGCTTAGAACTTTGCAGATTGATGACTGTACTTGGGGATGTCTTGTAGATGACAACTTTATTGCTTCATTTATTGAAAAAAGTGACAGGGATAAGGAAGTTATTAGGCGTGAATTTGCAGAAAGATTTTTAAATATAAATAATAGGGTATTTCAAAATAATCCAGAAGATTTGGTAATTAATACGCATGTTTGCCGTGGAAATTATGCTTCGACTTGGTTTGGACAAGGTGGATATGACAAAATTGCTGATGAACTTTTTGGAAAAGAAGATGTGAACGCTTATTATTTGGAATTTGATACCGAAAGAGCTGGAACTTTTGAATCACTTGCAAAAGTTTCTGGGGATAAAAAAGTTGTATTGGGGCTTATAACTTCTAAAAATCCGACTTTAGAGGAAAAAGAAACTGTAATCGCTCGTATAAAAGAGGCTTCAAAATATGTTCCGCTAGATAGACTTTATTTAAGTCCACAATGTGGATTTGCTTCAACAGAGGAGGGGAATCACCTTACAGAAGAACAGCAATGGGCAAAACTTAGATTTATCAAGGAAGTTGCTGATGAAGTGTGGGGGAAAAATTAGTAAAGATAAATAATATTGAAGTTTGAATAAAATAATTATAATTTATGATTTTTAAATTTTGTTTTAAATATTAAAAATAAGATTTTTAGTGGAGGAAGTTTTTCCTCCTTTTTTCTAATTGAAAAATGTGTTATAATGATATGAGAATAAAAATAATAATTAGCTACGAAAGAAGGAGAGAATAAAATGTTTAAAGCTGTTGTAAGTGATTTGGACGGTACACTTTTGAATGCAGAGCATAAAGTGAGTGAATTTACTAGGGAAACAGTAGAATTATTATTGAAAAAAGGGATAAAGTTTTATATTGCGACTGGAAGAAATTATTTAGGAGCAAAAGAAGCGATGGATGAGCTTGGAGTGAAAGTTCCACTTATTACTTCACACGGATCTGTTGCTTTTGATGAAAATGGGAATGAAATTTTTTCAAATAACTTGAAGCGAGAATATTTGGATAAAGTCTTGGATATTGATTACAAGTCGTTTGGGAAAGATATAATTATAACTGGATATTCTGGACCAAATTGGTTTGTTACTGAAGATTTGCGAGAATATTTTTACAATAAAAAGCCTGATAGAACTAGATATCCAAAACAAATTACTCCTGAAGAGTTTAAAAAGCATAATTTTACAAAAATATTTTTTCTTGGAGAAGATCATGATGAACTGCTGGAACTTGAAAATGAAATAAGAAAAGCGGTTGGAGATGGAAATATAAGTCTTTTATTTGCAAACGAAGGAAGTTTGGAAGTGTTTTCGGCAAACTGCAATAAGGCAAAAGCGGCTGAAGTGCTGCTTGAAAGAGACGGACTTACATTAAAAGATGCAGTTTCATTTGGTGACGGATTGAATGACTATGAATTGATAACAGAAACTGGTCTTGGATTTGCGATGGGAAATTCAATTTATTTGCTGCTTGAAAAATTAACAGACACGGAAGTTATTGAAAGTAATGCTGAAGATGGAATGGCAAAAAAATTAAGAGAATTATTTAATCTATAGAAATAAATTCGCTTTCTGTAATCAAAAAAAAGGGGGGAATCCCCCTTTGTTAAATAATATTAAATTTATATAAATTTTGTTCAATCTCTGATTATTTTTTTATAATCCCAGCATTTCTCAAATATTCTCTAGCAACATCTTCCGCTTTCTCACCTTTCACAGAAACACGATAATTCATTGTCGACATTTCTTCATCTGAAATTTTTCCACTTATTTTTTCTAAAATATTTCTCAATTTAGGATATTTTTTCAAAGTTTCCTCACGCATCATTGGAGAACCTTGATATGGCGGAAATAAATGCTTATCATCCTTTAAAATAACCATATTATATTGAGCAAGTTCAGGATCAGTAGAGTATGCGTCAACCAAGTTAATATCGCCACTTTGAACAGCAACGTAACGAAGTTTTGGTTCAAACTCTTTAATATTTGGAATTTCAAACTGATACAATTTTTTAAGTCCAAGATATCCATCTTCACGGTCATTAAATTCTCTTGTAAATCCAGCTTTTATTTTATCCTTCACTCTCGCCAAATCAGAAATCGTCTTCAAATTATTTTCATCAGCAAACTTCTTGCTAACAGCGATTGCATAAGTATTATTATATTTCATAGGTTTTAACATAACCATTTTAAATTTAGTTTCCATTCCTTTTTGTGCTTGATTAAAAACATCTTCAGCATTATTATTCACAGGAGTTTCATTCAAGAAAGTAAAAACGGCAGTTCCTGAAAATTCAGGATAAATATCAATATCGCCATTTTTCAAAGCATTGAATACGAATGAAGTTTTTCCAAGTCCAGGTTTTAACTCAACGCCAATTTTACTATTTTCTTCAATCAAAATTTTATACATATTTATCAATATTTCTGGCTCAGAACCAAGTTTTCCAGAAATTATCAATTTGTCTTTTTTTGTATTATTAAAACTGCTAATTGACCCAAAAAGACACGCAAACGTGATTAAAATTAGGAAAATTAATATTTTTTTGATACTCAATTTTTCCAATTGCTTAAAGATGAAATCGAATAAAATCGCAAGTAAAGCGGCAGGAATTGCTCCTAACAAAATCAAATAGTTATTATTCCTATCAAGGCCAAGTAAAATCAACTTTCCAAGTCCTCCAGCTCCAACAAGTGAAGCCAATGTGGCAGTCCCAATAATTAAAACTGCAGCCGTTCTAACTCCTGTCATTATTACAGGCATAGCCAGTGGAAGCTGAACTTTTGAAAGTTGTTGAAATTTATTCATTCCTAAAGCTCTTGAAGTTACCATATACATTGGATCCACGCCAGTAATCCCAGTGTAAGTATTATGTAAAATTGGAAGCAGAGCGTAAAGTATTAAGGCGATTATAGCAGGTTTTCTCCCAATTCCAACAATAGGAATTAGAAGTGCTAAAATTGCTAAAGATGGTATAGTTTGAATAACGCCGTTAATTGCAATAACGATATTTGCTAATTTTTTATGATAGCTCAAATAAATTCCTAGTGGAATGGCGATAATTAGAGCGATTATTAGTGCAATAAAAGAAATTTGAATATGCTCCACAATTCCACTAAAAAGTTCGTCTTTTTTCTCTAAAAAAGTCAAAATTAATTTATTCATAAATTTCACCTTCTTTCTTTTTAAAAGCTATAAATTTTTTCACAAAATCATTTTTAGGATTTGATATTATTTCGTGTTTTGTTCCAGATTGAACTAACTCGCCGTCTTGAATAATACAAATTTTATCCCCCAATAAAAATGCTTCCTCAATGTCGTGAGTTACAAAAACAATTGTTTTGTGAATTTGTTTTTGAAGTTTTTTCACATCTTCCTGTAAATTTGCACGAGTGATGGGATCTAATGCACTAAATGGTTCGTCCATCAAAATAATTTTTGGATCAGCAGCTAGAGCTCTTGCAATTCCAACCCTTTGTGCTTCTCCACCAGATAATTCTGAAGGGTTTCTCTTTCGATATTTTTCAGGCTCAAGCCCAACCATATTTAATAACTCATTAATTCTCGCATCAATTTTTTCTTTCTTCCATTTTTTCAATTCAGGCACAATCGCAATATTTTCTTCAACCGTCATATGCGGAAAAAGTGCCACTTGCTGCAAAGCATATCCAATATCCCAACGCATTTTGTGAATATTATAATCCTTCACATTTTTCCCATTAATTTTCACTTCCCCAGTCGTATTATCCTCCAACCGATTAATCATTTTCAAAAGCGTAGTTTTCCCGCTCCCAGACGGTCCAATAAAAACCGTAATTTCAGACTCCTTTATAGTCAAGTTTATATTTTTTAATCCAACATTCCCATTTGGATAAGTCATTCCAACATTGATAAATTCTATCATTCATTTACCTCCAGTTAAATACCAAATAAATTTTTATAAATTTTATAAATTTCAAATTTTGTTCAGTATTTTAAATTATTTTTTATTAAATTCCTGTTCAGCTTTTTCAAAATTATACAAAACTTTTTCTAAAATCGCCTCAAAAGCCAATCTCTCCTCATTTGAAATTCCTTCAAAAGAGATTTCAGTCATTTTGTCAGAAATTTCATCATATTCACTTTTCAAAGATTTAGCATAATCCGTTAAAAAAATTAAACTTTTCCGTTTATCAGTCGGACAAAATTTTCGTATCAATAATTTTTTTTCTTCCATCCGTTCAAGCATCGTTGTAAGTGAACTCATAGCAAGACCAGATTTTTTCGACAATTCTCTATTACTAATCCTATCATTTTCCCAAAGCACATGCAAAATTCGACCTTGCTCCCCATTAAATGCTGTTATATTTTTTTGTGCTAAAAATTTATTCAAAAGTCTAGTATTTACTTGTTTTATTCTGCTTATATAAAATCCAGAGTTTGATTTCATAGTATTTTCCTCCTTTACAAAATTATTACTATATGATAATATATTCACATAAAAATATTACTATATCGTAAATTTATATTACCATATAGTAATTAAAAAAGTCAAATATTTTTTATAAAAATGATAAAATGTTTTAAAAATAAAAAAACAAAAGGAAGGAAGTTAAAATTTATGAAAAGAAAATTTATGAAAGCAATGGTGCTTGAAAAACCGTGTAGTGCTGAAGAAATGAAAATAAAAAATGTTCCAATTCCAGAAGTGAAAAAAGATTGGATTCTTGTGAAAATAAAAGCATTTGGAATAAATAGAGCTGAAATTTTTACTCGTCAAGGAGATTCGCCATCGGTAAAACTTCCAAGAGTAATTGGGATCGAATGTGTCGGCATTGTGGAAGAGCCGTCTAACAGCGATTTTAAAAAAGGTGACAAAGTTTTTTCGATGATGAATGGCATGGGAAGAGAATTTGACGGAAGTTATGCAGAATATATTTTGATTCCGAAAAATCAAGTTTATAGATTGCCTAATGAAAAAAGTTTCTTCAAGAATATTGATAATATCGAGTTAAAAAATAAGGAGCAATTAAAAGAAAAATTTTCAGAAAATTTGGAAATCACAGAAAAAAATATTTTCTGGTCAGAAATTGCAGCGTATCCAGAACTTTATTATACAGCGTATGGCTCACTTTTTAAAAGTTTGAAATTAAAGGAAGGAGAAACACTTTTAGTTCGAGGTGGAACAGGGTCGGTGGCATTAGCAGCTATTCAGTTGGCAAAAGCTATCAATGTGAGAGTTATCGCTACGAGCAGAAGTGCATCTAAAGAGCAGTTTTTGAAGGGAAAAGGTGCAGATGAAGTGATTGTTGGGAATGAAAATTTTGATGAAAATTTGAAAAAATTATTCCCAGATGGCGTGGATAAAGTTTTAGAATTAATTGGAAGACCAACTTTGAAATCGTCACTAAAATCAGTAAAGCAAGGTGGAATCGTCTGTATGACAGGATGTCTTGGAGGCTGGATAATTGAAGATTTTGAGCCATTGGTTGATATTATTTCAGAGTCATATTTAACTTCATTTGATAGTACAAATGTCAATAAAGATACAGTTAATGAAATGTTTGATTTTCTTGAAAAACATTCGATTAGACCTAAAATTTCAAAAGTTTTTACATTGGATGAAATCGCAAAAGCACATGAATTTTTGGAAGGAAATATGGCGAATGGGAAAGTTGTTGTGGTTGTGGATTAATAGAAAAATGTGGTATAATTATATTAATAAAAATAATTGTGAGCAAGAACGAAGTAATTAGAAAAAATGGCTGGAATAATAAAAATTAGTTATTTTTTTGAAATTAAAATATATATTAAAAATATTTTGTTTACTTTTTGCAAAATTTGTGTTATTTTATAATTAAGAAAAATTGAAATAAAAATTTATGCGAAAAGGAGCGCCTAATAATGAAAAGTCAATTAAAAAAGATAATTCCATGCATTATGGCTGGAGTTGCAGGAATAAGTTATGGAAAACCAATAGATAATAGCAATATTGAAACAAATGATTCTTCGAAAGTTACAGAAGAAGAAAGTGTTGCTTTAAATAAAAGTGATCCTGACAATGACGACGAAAATGAAAATCTTGTAATTGAAAAGATTAGCATTAAAGAATTTGAAAAAAGAAGATCTGAAAGAAAAAAAGAAGACTCTAAAAAAGATAAAGATAAAAATCAAAATCAAACAGTTATTGTTAAGAAAGAAAAAGAAAATTATCGTGATGAAAATATAGCTGCAAATCCTTCAAAAAATTTTGAAAATGTATCTTCTAAAGATTCAACAACATCTAATTATAATTATAAAAGAAATAATATAAGAAAGAAATCTCAAAATAGTTATAGTGAAGATCCTGATTTAATTCAAATTAATGTTGAATATAAAAGTGGCTTTGCAAAAAAACATAGAGCAGAAGAAACACCGCTTAAAAATCAGACAGTTGTTATGCCAACTTATCATGCTCCAGCAGATGGAGATCAATATTGGGAAAGTGTTGCTAAAAATGGTGCTGGAAAAATCCCTTATGCAATTATAAATCCTAATAATGGACCTGATACCCAAGTAAATGACAATTTTACAAAACAGATAAAAAAAAATAATGAAGCGGGAGTAAAAAGTGTAGGTTATGTCAAAACTACAGGATTTACAAGAAATCTTGACGATGTTTATGCTGATATTGATAAATATGTTGAGTTTTATGGAAATAATAATATTTCTGGAATATTTTTTGATGAAACTTTGAATGGAAATAATCAAAATGAAGTAAATTATATGTTAAATTTATATAAATATGTTAAAACTAAGTATCCCAGCATGACCGTAATAGGAAATCCAGGTGCACAGATTAATGATGCAATTGCACCATATGCAGATATTTGGCTAACAAATGAAACTTCAGCAAATGATTACATAAATAATTTTGCTAACAGAACTTCTGAATTTGAAACTAATCCAGAAAATGCCAATAAAATTTATCATATTATTCATTCTGCAACACCTGAACAATATGAAGAAATTATAAAATTATCTCGTGAAAGAAATGCGGGACTTGTTTATATCACAACTGCTGCAACGCCAAATGCTTATGATGATTTGCCAACATATTTTGAAGATTTGATGATGACGATTAATAATTTTACTCCAAAAACTGGAAGTTTATTTTCACCTGAAAATCAATCGGCGGAAAAAGTTACAGTTGAAATGCCTCGTTCAAAAGTTGATTTAGATTTAGCGAGATCGGCTAGAAATACGACATTAAAAAATCTTGAAAAAACAAAAGATGGTCAGTACAAATTGGATATCCAGTATTTGGATAACAATGGCGACAGATATAAAGATAAAAAGAGCAATGTAAAATATAATTCGGTCAGTGATGGTATTTTATTTAATGGATCAAAAGATTTTGGGAAATTTACTTTGGGAACAACTTTTGGGTATGACACATCTAATGTTTATTACAAAGAAAAATTTGAAGATATAAAAGAAAAAATTAAATCTTATCAGCTTGGATTAAGTGTAAAATATGACTTTAACGACAACATTGATTTAATAGGAAATTTACTTTATTCGACAAATAAACATAGATTTGAGACAAGTAAAACTCTTGGAGCTATAAGTGATGCGGAATTTAAGTCAAAGATTTTAGATTTTTCAACAAAATTAGGTTACAAATTTTTATTTGACAACGGCTACATAAAACCATATGTCGGTCTTGGAGTTACAAGAGTTAAAGAAGGAGATATTGACAAACTTAACTTTTTAGGAACATCGACAACTTTACCAAACGGAATAATTGGAATTTATGGAGAAACATCGCTTGGAAAAGTTGATTTATTTGGTAATGTGGAATATGAAAGTAGATTTTCTAAAAAATCTTATCACAGAGAAAGAGAACATTTGACAAGATATGAACTTGCGCCGTTATCTTATTCAAGAGGTGGAGTAAATGCGGAAGCTGGTTTAAAATATAATGTCACAAATAATTTTGGTGTAAAATTATCTTATGAATTGCAAGACAGTAAAAATAGCGCTGTAAAATTAGGATTTAATGCCGCATTTTAAAAGGATATTTTAAAAATATAAGGAGAAGAGATTTAATTAATTTATGGAAGAGAGTAAAAACAAAAATTTTATAAATAAAAAAAATATGATAATTGCAGGAATTGTATCTTTTGCAATTCTTGTGATTGTTATTTTAATACTGATATTTAATGGAAATAAAAATTTAAAAGATAATGGTGTTTTCGAGGAGGATGACAATATTTTTAGAATTAATCCAGTAAAAGACCCACAACTCGCATATTATAATTTTCGTGGAGAAGAATATCCTGATTGGTCAAAATTTGGACGAGTTCGAAGTAATGGTCTAAGAGTTCATCAGGGAGTTGACATTTTTGCGCAGCCTGGGACTGATGTGTATGCGGTTTTAGATGGAAAAGTTGTTGATTTATATGTTGATAAAAAAGGTTACGGTCTAAATCTTTATTTGGAAGTAAATCCTGCTGATTTGGAAAAAATAAAAAGAAAGCATTATAAGCCAAAAGAAAGTGCAAGAGAACAGCTTTACGGACCTAATTACAATCCTGCGTTTCCGATAAAGTATATAAGATATGCTCATTTGAGCGAAGTTAAAGTAAAAGTTGGTGATGAAGTGAAAGCTGGACAGGTTATAGCAAAAACAGGGACAACAGGAAATGCAAGTGGAACTCATGCGCCACATTTACATTTTGAAATAGCTTTTGAAATGAGAGGAAAAGGTCTTTTAAACAGAGTCGATCCTGAAATGTATTTTAAAATAAAAAATGGAAATAATTTGACCAAAGAGGAGAAAAAAATTCAAACTGAGAAAAGTAAAATGCAGTGGTTTGAGCCAAAAGGCTATGACAAAGGATTTATAACTGAAAGCATATTTTTGGAGAAAGAAAAGGAAAAAGAAAAGTTGGAAAAAAATTTAAAAGATGGTAAAAAAATCGAAGAAATTGAAAAAACTAAAAAATTAAAAAATAAAACTCAAAAAAATCAAAAAAGAGAATAGAATAGAACAAGGAAAGTAGGGAAAATTTATGAAAAAACTAAAGAAAGCACTTTTAGTATATAATCCGAAATCTGGAAATTCAAATGTAATTTTGAATAATTTCGATTTGATAGTTACCAAACTTTTAAAAAAGGGAATTATAGTAACTTTTTACAGTATAAATAAAAATTATAATAAACTCTGTGATATTTTGGCAAGTGAAAAATATGATATTTTAATTTTATCTGGTGGAGATGGTACGCTTAGCCGAACTTTAAGTGAAATTTATGTAAAAAATATAAAGTTTCCAAAAGTTGCTATTTTTCCAACTGGAACTTCAAATGATTTTGGAAAATCACTAAATTTAGGAAATAATATTGATGATTGGATTTACAATATTTTAATAAAAGAGCCGAAGTATGTTGATTTTGGTTTAATTAATGGGAAGAAGATTTTTTTGTCATCTTATGCAAGTGGACTTTTTTCAAAAATTTCTTATAATACAGACAAAAATTTAAAAAAGACAATTGGAAAAGTTGCATATTATTTGAATGGACTCACAGAATTGACAAATATAAAAAAATTTGATTTAAAAATGCAGATTTTTGATGGAAAAGATTATGAAGATATTGAAGAAAAGGCAATTTTATTTATGATTTTGAATGGAAAAAGTGTTGCTGGATTTGATGAAATAATTTACAATGCGGATGTAAATGATGAATTTTTGCATATTTTAATTGTAAAAAATATTGACAATCCGCTTGATATTTCAAAAATATTTTTAGATTTATTAAATAATAATTTGATGAACAACGATTATGTGAGAATTTTGCAGATAAAAAAATGTGAAATTAAAAAAATTGAAGAAAAAATAGGAGTTAGCATTGATGGCGAAAGAGGGAAAAATGAAGATGTGAGCGTAAAAGTCATTAGTAATAAGTTAAAAATATTTTATTAATTTTCTTAAAATTGTAAATAAAAAAAAAGATATTTAAAATAAGTCTTTAAAAAATTTAAAAAATGTGGTATAAATAATATATAATAAAAAATTTGATTATGGAGGAAAAAAAGTATGAATAATGGATATTTAAGTTTTGTTTTGCATGCACATTTGCCTTATGTAAGACATCCTGAATATGAGGAATTTTTGGAAGAAGACTGGCTATATGAAGCTATTACTGAAACATATATTCCGCTTTTGGAAATGTTTGAAAATTTAACAAGGGATAATATTCCTTGGAATATGACAATAACAATGTCAGGGACACTTGTAAATATGATGAATGACGATTTGTTGAGAAACAGATATTTAAAACATATCAACAAGCTTGTTGAATTTTGTAAAAAAGAATTAGAAAGATTAGCACCTTATCCTGATATGAAAAAAGTTGCTGAACATAATTTGTGGTTTAACCAAAGAGCAAAAGATGTTTTTGAGAAAAAATACGGAAGAGATTTAGTAGGAGCATTTAGAAAATTTCAGGATCAAGGGAATTTGGAAATTATACCTGTTACAGCGACACATGGATTTTTACCTGTTATGAAAGATTATCCAGAAGCAGTAAACGCTCAGGTTTATATGGCAAAAAAAGATTACATAAAAAACTTTGGAAGAGAACCTAAAGGAATATGGCTTGCAGAATGTGCTTATTATCCTGGACAAGATAAATTTTTGGAAAAACACGGATTCCGTTACTTTTTAGTCGACGCTCACGGAATAATGCACAGTGATCCAAGACCAGTTTATGGAATTTATTCACCTGTTTATACAAAAAATTATGTTGCAGCATTTGCTCGTGACTTAGAATCATCAGAACAAGTTTGGAGTTCGGAAATTGGATATCCTGGAGATGGAGTTTATAGAGAATTCCATAAAGATGCTGGATATGAATTGGACTACGATTATGTAAAACCTTATTTACATAGTGATGGTGTAAGAAGAAATATTGGAATAAAATATCACGCAATCACAGATAAAAAAGGTACTTACAAAGCGGTTTATGACCCTGAGTTAGCATATAACAGAGCCAAAGAACATGCTTATAATTTCGTATTTAATCGTTCTAAACAAATTCAATTTTTGGCTTCAAAAATGAAATATAGAAAACCAATTGTAATTTCACCATATGATGCGGAATTATACGGACACTGGTGGTATGAAGGACCTATCTTCTTGGAATGGGTATTTAGAGCAGCAGCAGAATCTGATTTTTCAACAATTACACCATATAAATATTTGAAAAAATATCCAACTAACCAAATTGTGGATGTAAGTATGTCAAGCTGGGGAGCAAATGGATATTATGATGTTTGGATTGATGGTTCAAACGATTATGCGTATAGACATTTGCACAAAGCAGCAGAAAAAATGATAGAACTTGCAAATGGAAGAGAACCTTACAATGAATTGGAATACAGAGCATTAAATCAAGCTGCAAGAGAATTAGTCATGGCTCAGACTTCTTGTTGGGAATTTATAATGTATACAGGAACAATGGTGGGTTATGCTCATAAAAAAATAAGTGACCATGTAAATAGATTATTCAAAATTTACGAAGATTTCAAAGGTGGTTCGCTTGACGAAAGCTGGATTTCTGAAATAGAAAGTAGAGACAATATTTTCCCTGAAATGGATTATAGAATGTATAGAAGTGACTGGCTATAAAAATTAAAAAATTAGAAAAATAAAAAAGATAAGAAAATAAAAAATAAAAAATAAAAAAAATTTTATTAAATCGGACTGGACTTGAGCCAGTCTTTTTTATAAAATTTAAAAAAATATAAAGAAAAAAGAAAAAGAAAGAATGCAAGAAAGAAAAAAATACAAGAAAGAAGAAAAAAATGAAAGAAATTATAAAAGTTTTACAAGTTTTGTATAAAATTATTGTTTCTTATATTATTTCTACAAAAGTAAAACTTATGCGAAATGAAAATAAATATTTGAAAAATGATGTTCGTTTAAAGAAGTTTAAATTTATGATGTTAAAAAAAATAGAAAATGAAATAAGGGAATTAAGAAAAGTTTGTGAAAAAAATAAGACTAAGAAAAATTTAAAAAATCTTTATTACAAGCGAAAAAAATATTTGAAAATAAAAAATAATCAAATTAAAATAATGGATTTTTCCCAATTCTTTTTGGAAATTACGGTTTATGTAATGTTGATATTGACTTCTTTAAATATCGCCTGGCAAATTAAAGTTTTGGATTATCACATTTATTTATTGATTTTTGTGAGCTGGATAACATTTGTCATAGTTTGGATGAGTTTGGTTTTTATAAGGTGGGCAAGTCTATTTTGGGTGCAGATGACGAAAAAGTTTTATATTGGTGCTTTTTATTTGCATATTAAATGGGATAAAATAATAGTTGGAATAATTTTGCTGTTTTTGGCAAATCTTACTTTTCAGAATTATACAAAAAAGCTTTTGGAGAAAAATCAGAGTTTTTTAATTTTGGAAAGCGATGATGTGGATGATATGGATTTGTTGAAAAATTCTACTATTGAAATTTTGAATGAAAATTATCATTTTAAATGGTCGGTTGATAAAAATGGGAAAATTATTGATTCGAGAAATAAAATAGAAGGAAATTATAGAGTTGAAAATTTGTTAGTCAAGGAAAATAGCAGTCTTATGCTTTATTATGAAAAAAATAGAAGTAATTTTGAAGAAGAAAATGGAAATTTGAATTCACAAAAGGGCGAATATGTTGATTTAAAAAATAATGTTGTGAAAATTTTTTCAAAAAATAAAATTTATAGCGGAAATATTATTTCAGGAAAAGTTATAAAACTTTCAAATGGAATTTATTTACCGTTAAACAGTAGTTATCGATATTTTCAAAAAAACAAAGGGAAAGAAATTTTTATTGTGGATAAAAAATTGAAAATAAAAAAACAGATTAATTATGTGATGTTTTTGATTTCTGTAATTTTTATGTTACTTTTGACTTTAAAAAATAGATATTTTGAGCTGGAATTTATTACAAAAGAAAAAATTATGTATAAAATTTTGCAAAGAGAGAAAAAATATTCGTTTGAAATAAGAAAACTTGTACTTTCAATATTAAAAATAATCCGCATGGCAACTGCAATTTATATTCCTGTGCAGGTTTATTTGCTAAGAAATATCGTATTTAGTCTTTTTTTAGAAAAAAGTTTGTATAAAATCAACAAAAACATAAATTTATTATTTTCATTATTATTTTCACAAACTTTTCTTTTGACAATTTTAATATTTTATGGCTTGAGAAAACTTTATAAAATTTTGAGAGTTATTGCAAAAATAATTTATGAAGAAGGAAGTAATGATTTAAGAGATTTGATAGAAAATGAAAATGAAAAAGATAAAAAAAATAAATTAAATAAAATAAATTAAACTAAAAAATCCCACATCTTAAAATCTTTAGTCAATTGTGGTATAATAATTTATAAAATAAAATTGACGATATTAATTTAAGAAAGGAAAAAATTATGATAGCTGCCTTAAAAGGAATGAAAGATAGATATTCTGATGATGTGAAAAAATACGATGCGATTGTAGATGCTTCAAAAAAAGTTTTTGGAAAATATGGATTTGAGCGAATAATTACGCCGATTTTAGAGGAAACGGAGCTTTTTAGAAGAGGTGTTGGAGATGAGACTGATGTTGTTTCAAAAGAAATGTATGATTTTAAGGATAAAGGAGAAAGAGATGTTACAATGCGTCCAGAAGGAACTGCGGGAGTTGTGAGAGCGTATCTTGAAGCTGGATTTCATAAGTCTTCTCCAATAGTGAAATGGTTTTACAATGGTCCAATGTACAGATACGAAGCACCGCAAAAAGGGAGAATGAGAGAATTTCATCAAACTGGAGTGGAAATGTTTGGTGTGAGAAGTGCTTATTTAGATGCAGAAATTATTAAAATGGGTTGTGATTTTCTTGAAGAGCTTGGAATTACTGGCTTAGTTGTGGAAATTAACAGCTTGGGAAATGTTGAGTCGAGAAAAAAATATATTGAAGATTTGAAAAAATTTATGTTTGAAAGACTTGATAAATTGAGTGAAGATTCGCAAAAAAGATATGAGAAAAATCCTTTGAGAGCTTTGGATTCTAAGGATAAAGGTGATCAGGAAGAGTTTAAAAATGCACCAAAACTTTATGATTATTTGGATGAAGAAAGTAAAAAATATTTTGAAGATACTAAAAAATATTTGGAATTGTTGGGCGTGAATTATGTTGTAAATGATAAATTAGTTAGAGGGCTTGACTATTATTCGGACACGGTTTTTGAAATTAAATCGAGTAAATTGGGGTCACAAGCGACAGTTCTAGCGGGTGGACGATATGACAGATTGCTTGAAATATTAGGAAATGCGAAAGTTCCTGGAATTGGATTTGCCGCTGGAATGGAAAGAATTGCGATGTTAATGGATGATTCTATAATTTCTGAAAATGAAGAAAAAATTTATGTAATTTATTTCGATGATACAAAAGAATATTTTGTGAAAACAGTAAATGAACTTAGAAAAAATGGCATTAAAGTAAACTTTGACTATAATGCAAAAAGTTTTGGAGCACAAATGAAAAAGGCAAACCGTGAAAATGCTGAATATGTGTTGATTTTAGGGGAAGAAGAACGAGATGAAAATGTGATTACGGTTAAGAAATTTAGTACTGGGGAGCAGAAAAAATATGGCTTCGAGGAAGTTTTGAAAATTTTGAAATAAATTTGAAAGGAATGATTATTCATGTGGATTCATCATTTGACACATATTGAAAATTTAGATAGTATTTTAAAAAATGGATTAATGTCTAGAAATGAATTAAAAAATATAGGATGTGATTATAAAGATACAGCAAATATAGAAATAGTTGAAAAAAGAGGTGGATTAGAAAATAATATTCCTTTTCATATTGATTATCTACAAAAAAAATATGGAATTCCTTATAATTGGAGTGTTTTGAAGGTTAATAAAAAAGAAAATATGATTTTTTTAAATTGTGCTACAGAAAGTTTAACTTTAAATAAAATTACTCTAAATTATTTTTTATATCATCCAATTTCTAAAAATAATCACGAATTTAAAAATTTAGATGAATTTATTAAAAATTTAAGAAAAGAGGAAGAAAAGTTACCAAAATATAATGGGGGTTTGAATTATAAAGATAGAGAAGTTCAACAATTTCTTATGTCTGAAATATTAATAGAGGATAGATTAAATATAGATTTTAATTGGAAAATAATAGTTTGTTCTGAAGAACAATCAAAAAAAGTTAAAAAAATTTTGAAAAATAATAATATTGATGTTGAAATTTCTATAGATAAATATAATTATTTTTATAGGTAAAAGGTGATTTTTATGGAATTTAAAAAAGGAAATATCTTTGAAAGTGATGCTGATGCATTAATAAATCCTGTAAATACAGTTGGAATAATGGGGAAAGGATTAGCTTATCAATTTAAGAGAAAATATCTAAATAATTTCAAAAATTATGAAAAAAAATGTAAAATTAAGGAAATTGAAATTGGGAAAGATTTAGTTTATACGGTAGAAAAAGGAAAAATTATAATTAATTTTCCAACAAAAAGAAATTGGAGAGAAAATTCAAAGATTGAATATATAAAGATTGGATTGAAAAAATTGGAAGAGTTAATTTTAAAATTAGATATTAAAAGTATAGCTTTACCACCGATTGGAGCAGGAAATGGTAAGTTGGATTGGAATTTAGTAAAAAATGAAATTTTGGAATTTGATAAAAGAATTTCTCAAAAAATTAAAGTTGTGGTTTATGAACCGTCATTAAATGAGATAAAATTAGGTAAAGGACATTATTTGATAGCATATGCTTTAATCGAATGTAAAAAAATGAAAATAAAAACTGAATTGACGGATTTAATTTTTCAAAAGTTAATATATTTAGGAGATAAGAGTAATTATTTTAATTTTAAAAAGGAATTAAAAGGTCCATTTTCAAAATTATTAAACATACAGTATTTGAAATTAAAAGAATATTCAAGAACAAGTAATAAGAAAATTACTGAAATTGAAAAAGAAATGTTAAAAACTAATATAACAGAAAATTTACAAAAAGAAAAATTAAATTTAAAAAAGGCAGTAAAAATTTATATTAATATGAAAAAATTTTACAATATTTCTTCAAATAATTTATACGAAAAAGAAAGTAAAATTGAACTGCTTTCGACACTTGACTTTATATTGAAAAATGAAAATTTAAAAAATATAACGGTAGAAAATGTTTACAATAAGTTGAAAAATTGGAATAAAAGGAAGGATAAAAAATATAATATTGAAGATGTAAAAACAATGTTTGATTTTATGGAGAAAATAGGAATACTAGAGAAAAACATATTTGAAGAATATATTTTAAAAGAAATGAAGTGACTCTTTGGGAAATTTAGTAAATTGTGCTGCTATTATTCTTGCAAGTTTAATTAGATTTTTTGTTGATCACAAGTTTAAAGAAGATATAAAAATATCGTTATGAAATGTGCTGGGCTGTTCATAATAATTGTTGGTGTGAAAAGTATAATGAATTCAAAGTGGGATATTATGGTTTTAATTTATTCGATAATTAGGCAGATTATTGATATTGATTTGAAACTGAGAAATTTTGAGCTATTTTTGGGAAAAAATAAGAAAATAAAATATAAAATCATTAAATAAATAAAAGAAAGGATAAAAAATGTATAGAGACTATAAATTAAATGAATTAAGAATGGAAAATATTGGCGAAGAAGTGACTTTGTCAGGATGGATTTCTAAAGTTAGAGATTTGGGGCACTTTGTGTTTATTGACTTGAGGGATAGATATGGGGTTACTCAAATTTTGTTGAATGAGGAAGTTTCTGGGAGTGAGCTTTTTGAGGAAGCTAAAAAGTATAAGAATGAATGGGTTTTGAAGGTTACAGGAGTTGTGGCTGAGAGAAGTAGTAAAAATAAAAATATTCCAACTGGGGATATTGAAATTGAAGCGAAAAAAATTGAAGTTTTAAGCCGTGCGAAACAGTTACCGTTTGAAATTAGTGAAACTGGGAATCTTAGTGAAAATATGAGATTGACTTATAGATATTTGGATATTAGAAGACCTAAAATGTTGAATAATATTATTAAAAGAAACGATATGCTGTTTTCAATTAGAAAATTTATGAATGAAAATGGATTTTTGGATGTTGATACTCCGATTTTGGCAAAAGCGACACCTGAAGGAGCGAGGGATTTTATCGTGCCAAGTAGAACTAACAAAGGTGATTTTTATGCATTGCCACAATCACCACAATTGTTTAAGCAAATACTTATGGTTTCTGGGATTGACAAATATTATCAATTAGCAAAATGTTTTAGAGATGAGGATTTGAGAGCGGACAGACAGCCTGAATTTACTCAATTAGATGTGGAAATGTCGTTTGTTGAGCAAGAAGATGTGATTTCAATGGCTGAAGAATTGACAAAGACAGTATTTAAAGATGTTACAGGAATTGAAATTACTGAAAAATTTCCAAGAATGAGCTACGATGATGCGATGAATTTTTATGGTTCAGATAAGCCAGATTTGAGATTTGATATGAAATTGATTGATTTGTCAGAAGAAACTGCTAATTGTGGATTTGGCGTTTTTGAAAATGCGTTGAAAGATGGTGGGAATGTAAAAGCAATTGTTGCACCAAATGCGGAAAAATTCTCGAGAAAATATATAAAAGATTTGGAAGATTATGTGAAAACATACTTTAAAGCAAAAGGTTTGGCGTATATTAAAATGAATGAAAATGGAGAAATAAATTCTCCAATTGCGAAATTCTTCTCAGAAGAAAAATTGGCACAAATTATTGAAAAATTGGGAATCAAAAATAATGAAGTTGCGTTAATTTTAGCTGATAAATATAAAGTTGTGCATGATGGATTAGGAGCATTGAGATTGAAACTGGGAGAAGAGTTGGAATTAATCGACAAAAATGCGTTTAAATTTTTATGGGTAGTTGATTTTCCTATGTTTGAATGGAGTGAAGAAGAAAATAGATATAAAGCGCAACACCATCCGTTTACTTCGATTAAGGAGGAAGATAGAAAATATCTTGATACGAATGAACTTGCAAAAATCAAGACAGATTCATACGATATTGTCTTGAATGGTTATGAAATCGGTGGAGGAAGTATCAGAATTCACGATGAAGATTTACAAGCGAAAGTTTTTGAAAAATTAGGATTTAGTCAAGAAGAATTAGAAGACAAATTTGGATTCTTCTTGGAAGTGTTGAAATATGGAGTTCCGCCACATGGAGGACTTGCTTACGGAATTGATAGATGGCTTATGGCAATGTTGAAGGAAGACTCGATAAAAGAAGTAATTCCGTTCCCTAAAACTAATAAAGGACAAGACTTGATGACTGGAGCACCTGCAGGAATTGAAGAACAAGTGCTTGAAGATGATTTGAGATTGAAATTGCTGGAAGTTGAAAAAGAAGATTAGTAATAAAAAAAATTTTATAATTAAAAGATTAGCAAGGGGTCTTGACCCCTTGTCAAAAAATGTAAAAAATAAAGGAGAAGTATCCAGAATGATTTTAATATTCGGAACAAAAAGAAAATTTAAAAATTTAGGAACACTAGAAAACTGTCATTGTTCAAGATGTAACAACACATCTGACTGGAATTTTATGGAATATCGTGACTGGTTTACTTTGTTTTGGATACCAGTTTTTCCAATAAGTGGTAGAAAAGAATATTTAGAATGTCCAATTTGTCGTCAGGTTTATGATGTGCCAAAGAATTAGTTGTTTGAATTAATAAGTTAAAAAAATAAAATTAGAAAATATTTTTTAGGTTTTAGATTAAAAGTGTGAGGAAATAAATGATTTATTTTATTGGAGGGAAAAAGCAGAGGGAATTTAAGTATTTCGAGATTTTGGAGAAAATACGGAAGGAAAATGTGGGGATTAGTGAGAGTTTTTTTGATGTGGATCTGAAGGAAAATGAGCAGTTTTTGGAGAAGATTAATATTAATTCGATATTTTCAAGTCAGGAACTGGTTGTGTTAAAAAGGGCAGAAAAACTGAAAAATATTGAGGAAATCTTGAAATACATAGCAAATCTTGAGATAGTAAATAAGGAAATTATTATTGATTATGACAAGGAAGATGGGAAATTTGGGGCGAAGTTAAAAAAGTTGCTGGATGAGTTGGAAAAAAATAGGAAAATGAAAGTCTTTTTGTTTCAGAAGGAGACTGAAGAGGAAATACGGGCCTATATTGTGAATGAACTGGGAATAAATGGCAGGGATCTGGCATTGCTTCTGGAGATGATTGGAAATAATCCGTTTAAAGTTAGAAATGAAGTGGAGAAAATTAAGATTTTTTTGAATGGAGAGAAATTTGATATTAAAAAAATAAAAAATGTTGTGTCGGTTGAAAAGGAATATCGGATTTATGAGATGACACGGAATATTTTGTTGAATAAGCCAGCGGATGTAATGAGATATTTGGAGCAGAAGAAGGAATATATGGGAATTTTGTATTCTCTTTACAGTGAACTTGAAATAATGTACAAAATAAGCTCGTTAAAAGTGAAAGGGCGAAAATTCAGTAAAAATTACAACACTTTTAAAATTGAATTTGAAGAAATAAAAGAAATTTTCAAATCCAATAACAGAATCCCAAATTCCTATGTAATTTTCAAAAAAATAGAACTGGAGCGAAATTACACAAATGCCAGTTTAAAAAAATTAGTTTTTAGATGCTGGGAAATCGAAAAAGACATAAAGACTGGTAAAATAGAAATGGAAACAGGAGTGGAAATGTTAATTATGGAAATTTGCTCATTATTTAGAAAAAAATAATTTTAGAAATCCTAAAATATGAATAAATATAAACATCGAACCAAGATGTTTAAATAATTGATTTATAATTAGATTGCTTAAAAGCTATGTTAACTGTAACTGATAGAATTTCAATAAAAAAATTAAAAAATACGAATAAAATTTGAAAGTAAACATAAAAGAGGTGTATTTCTAATGGGAATATTAAAAAAGATATGGGATATGCTGCCAGAAGGACGTCCGATTTGTGTGCCTAAGCCAGAAGCGTGGGGAGTAAAACAGGAGGAAGATAAAGAAACAGATAAAGATTTAAAGAAAAAAGATGATGTGGAAAAAGTAAAAAAATAAAGTTTTTTGTGAAATTAAGTTTTAATATAAACTCATTATTGTCAGAAAATAATTGAAGAGGGTGCATTTAGACGCTCTCTTTTTTATTTTATAAGGATTTTTATATTAAACTCCATTTAAAAAATAGAAATAATTTTTTATAATAAGGTTGTTTGATAATTGATTAATAAATATTTTTCATAATTACTATATTTTTTCTTTTTTATTTTTACAGGATTGTTCATTACCCTTGCAGTAAAGGTTTGAAAGTCTAGAAACATAAAGCAGAAATATACAAATATAAAGAAATATGATATAATAAAAAAAATATATAGCAAGTTAAATATTATGAGTACAAATGAATGTAAAAAAACATTTAAAAGAAAGACTAACTATATTATACAAGGGGAAATAACATGAACAAATATTTAGAATTAAAAAAAGCAATAGAAGAATTTTTAGAACTAAGAAAAAATTTAAACAATAGAAAAGATATTAAAGAGTCACATAGTTTATCCTTAATAAGTTATCTATGTATAGTTAACTATTTAGTATATGGAGAAATTAGCAGATTTCGTGAAGATGTAAAAAAGGATATAGAAGAAGAATTTCGAAAATGGAGTCAAAATTTAGGAAAATTTGATCCATTATTAGATTATTATTTTGTATCTGTTACTTCATACGGAAAAGATTCGGAAAAAAATGAAGAAATAAGACAGATTAATATAAAAGTTGGAGAATTAACACATAAAATAAAAAAACTTAGTATTGAAATTTATATAAATGATCTTATACCTTGGAGAAATTAAATAAACTTGAAATAGCATACTGCACCCAAAATTTATCTAGAAGTTTAAATTTATATATAATGAAGCTGAGGGATCTGATAGAGAATAGGGAGGACAACAGAAGGCTAAGCCTTATTGGGTTAACACAAGAACAGGTGAATGGACTAGAAATAAATCAAAATATTTTTACCTAATACTAGAATACCTGGAGTTGAAATTTTTTGAATATGTTAAATAGGATAAATATGATTAGGAAGTGAAAAAATTGGAAATATATTTAAAATTAAAAAAGACAATAGAAAATTTTTTGGAAGTAAGAAAAAATTCTATTCAGGAAATGAAATTAAAAGAATCAAATGGATTAAATATTCAGTATTATTTGTATTTAGTTAATTGTTTAATATATGAACAGCTAGAGAAAATTCCGAAAAATTTTAAAGATGAATTAAAAGAAGAAATATTAAACTGGACAAGATATAGAGCTAGTTATGGGAAATATGATCCTTTAGAAGATTATAATCTTTTAAGCGATTCTTATGGTTGGGACGATAAAGAAAAAATGGAAAAATTAAGGAAAATTAATGTAAAATTATCAGAACTTATAAAAGATATTATAAAAATAAGTACAGAAATAGTAGAAAATGATATTTATCTATTTTAATTTTTAGAACTTAATGAGATTTAAATCATATTCTGAATTGACTAAAGAATTCTAGTTATACTTATCAAAAAAATTCTATTACTCGAAATTTTGATTTTAATCATATACTAAATGGAGAAACTAACATTTAGGAATTAGAAAAAGGGAAGACATTTTAGTTTTTCTTCTCCCAATGGTTTAAATAATTGATTTATAATTAGATTGCTTAAAAGCTGTTTTAACTACAACTCTATGAAAAGTATGATAGAATCTCAGCAAAAAAATTAAAGAATATGAATAAAATTTAAAAGCAAACAGAAAAGAGGTGTATTTCCAGTGGGAATATAAAAAAAATATGGGATATGCTGCCAGAAGGACGTCCGATTTGTGTGCCAAAACCTGAGGCTTGGGGAGTAAAACAGGAGGAAGAGAAGGAAACTGACAAAGATTTAAAGAAGAAAGATGATGTGGAAAAAGAAAAAAATTTAAAAGGACTGTCCAGTTTAGAAGTAAAACAATATTTAGAATATATGGAAAGAAGCCGTGGAGGGAAAAAATAATGATAATATATTGTTTATTTTTTACAGTAGTATTTTTTACAAATTATTTTAAATGGAAAGTCGCCATAGAATCTAAATTTAAAAATTATAGTTCTTTTGATGAATTATTTTCTATATTGTTAATAATAATTTCATGCTATATTTTATATATCTGGACATTATTTTACGTGTCTATTGGAATAAAAAGTTTAGAAAATTCAGTTTATTACATTTTATATTCGATAGCATTAATATTAATAATAATATTTTATGGATTAAAAATTATCATTCTGAGAAAAGAAAATAGTAATATTAAAGTTCCAGTTCTTTTGATTTCAACTGTTATTGAATTAATAATTATGATATTAATTGGAGTAGATGCTTTTTAAAAAACAAAAAAAATCATAAGGGTGGAAAATACTATTTGAGGTATTCTGAACCGTATAATGTATTATGGAGAAATTGCATAGTTAAGGTAGTATTAGATTCTCGAGGTTCGGTATTAAATGGTGGATATTCACTTCTTGGAAGAAATTGTACAACAATGTGGAGTGTACCCAAAATCTTGGACAAATAATTTGAAAACTTGTTTTCTATTTATTAAAACTTAGTTTAAGAAAAGTAATTTGAAAAAAGTACATAGATGAATTTAAAATGTTAATTTTAGAATTATTAGAAGAAGGAAAAATAGAAATTATAAAAAAACAAAGCTATATTTTCAAATAATCGTTGTTGTAAAAGACAGCGATTATTTTTTTTTATATTGAATATAATTTGAATTTTTAAAATAATTTTTTATCCAATAAATTTTATAAAAATATTTATTTGTACTAAGCCCAGGTAAAAAGAAGTAATAAAATTTTAAAACAAACTTGACAGTGTAAAGATTTGGGTGTATAATCTTTACAGTGATAAGATAATGAAAGTTAGGGGGAATTTAAATATGGAAAAAATTAAAAAAAGTTACCATCATGGGAATTTACGGGAAGAATTGATTGAAAAAGGGATAGAGGTGATAAATGAAGAAGGAGAAGAAAAATTATCTTTAAGAAAAGTAGCTAAAATGTGCGGGGTAAGTAATGCGGCACCATATACATACTTTAAGAAAAAAAGTGATTTGCTTTACGCAATGAGCGATTATATATGGGGAATATTGGCGGCGGAACTTGATAGAACAAGGAAAAAATATGAAAATCAAGAGAATTTACTGGTAAAATTAGGAAAAACATACGTTATGTTTTTTTGTGAGAATCACAGATATTATCATTTTATGATTTCAAGAAAAAATATGAAAATAGATTTATTTTCAAAGTTTTCAGAAATAGAAAATAATAACGAAAAAGCCTTTAGTATATTAAAAATCGAGGCGATAAAAATACTTGAAAAAATGGGAGTGCCAAATCAGGCTATGCAAGATAAAATTATAGCAATGTGGGCGTTGGTACAGGGATTAGTAACAATAATGATTATGAATGATATAACATATTCTGAAATTTGGGAAGAAAAAATAGAAGAGATAATAAAATCAGTTTGTATAGTAAAGTAATATTAAAATGAAATTTTAAAGTTGTTATGCTATATGAGTTTAAATCTTAAATAAGGTGAGAAAATGGAATTGATTATACATGATTTAGATAATGAAAAATTGAAAAATTTGAAGTGGAAAATTGAAAAAAAAGAAAAAATTATAGATAAAATAAAAGAAAGTATAAATAAAAAGAAAATAATAGCTGATGAAGATATGTTTATAATTTGTGATAATAATAAAATTAAAAGCTGCATGGGGTGCTTTGAATGCTGGATTAAAACTCCTGGGAAATGTAAAATTAGGGATGGATATGAAAATTTAGCAAAATTATATTCAAAATCAGACAAAGTTGTGATTATAAGTCAATGTGTCTATGGTTCTTATAGTCCGTTTGTAAAAAATGTGCTGGATAGGACAATTCCATATTTGTTGCCATTTTTTAAATTTAAGAATAAGGAAATGCATCATATCGCACGAAATAAAACGAGATTTGATTTAAATGTATATTTTTATGGAGAAAATTTGACACAAAGTGAAAAAATGGCGGCTAAAGAAATAGTAAAGGCTAATAGTGTGAATTTAGATGTAAAAAATTTTAAGGTTTCTTTTTTAGAAGATCAGGGAGAATGATAAAATATGAAAATCACTGTAATAAATGGAAGTCCAAAAGCAGTTAAAAGTAATTCTGAAATATTAGGAAACTATCTTTCGTCTTTATTTAAAGAAAATGAAATAAAAAAATATTATTCAATTTCTTTTAAGTTAAATGATAAAATGAAAAATGAAATCTACAATAGCGATGTTTTAATATTTCTTTTTCCTTTATATGTTGATGGAATTCCATCCAATTTGTTAAAATTACTTGTAGAATTTGAGAAGGAAAAAGTTATAAAGTCTGGAAGTAAAATTTATTGTGTGGTTAATAATGGATTTTATGAAGGAAAACAAAATCATTTAGCAATTCTGCAGATGAAGAACTGGTGCAAGAAGGTTCAGGCAAAATGGGGGCAAGGAGTTGGCGTGGGTGCAGGAGAGTTGTTGCCATATTTGAAAAAATGTAAATTGGGTAAAGGACCTCTGAAAAATTTAGGTATAGCATTAGAAAAGTTTTCTGACAATATTTTAAATTTCAAAAGTGATGAAGATATTTATATAAATCCAAATTGGCTAAGAATTTTGTATTTTGTACAAGGATCGATTTCTTGGATTTTAAAAGCGAGAAAAAATAATTTGAGGGTAAAAGATTTGTTTAGAAAAAGTAATAAATTATAAAAAAAGAAACTATCTCATAAGATAATTTTATGAAATAGCTTCTTTTTAAATTATATAAATTGTTTTAGGTTATTAGGCATTTGTAACAATATCAATCAATTCTTCAATTGTTTTTTCTCCAACAGAAGCTTTTTCTCCATTGATATAAACAACTGGCACACCTTGAATATTTTTTTGAGTAACTTCTTCAGTGAAAACTCCTCCGTCAATTAATGAAGTTGTGATATTTTCATTTGCCATAGAAATTATATTTAATGCTTGAATAACTTCAGGACATTTTGTACAAGAAAGAGAAACATAAGTTTCAATATTTAAAGGTTTTGTAACAGATTCAACTTTAGTTAATTGTTCTCCTTCCAATTTTTTACCCATGCCAGCAAGTCCAAGTATTGCCAGAATGAAACTATTGAATTCGTGTCCTCCAGGAATTCCGTTAAAGTTAATTCCAGATTTTTTTCCATCTTTTAACAAAGTAAATGAAATAGGTCTTGTGATATTGTGCGTTTTTTCAAAATCAGCGTCACTTCCAAAAGTTTTTTTTGCGTAATTAACTTTGTCTGAAATGGCGTCAACTTCTGTTAAAAAACTATCTAATTCTTTTGATTTTTCACTGTCGTCTAAAAAAGCCACCATTTCGATATTTCCGTTTATATTATTAAAATACCCCTTTAATTGTTCTACAATATTTTTATCTAATAAAGCCATTTTTACTCCTTTTAATTTAATTTAATTTCTATTATTTATTTTTTTATTTATATTTTTTTTATTTATTGAAAATAAGGGAGAAAAACTCCCTTAAATCATTTTATATTTTTAAATTGTGGATAATTTTTTTATGAATTAAATTTTACCTACTAAATCTAATCCAGGTTTTAATGTTTTTTCTCCTTCTTTCCATTTAGCTGGGCAAACTAATCCAGGATTGTCGTGTACAAATTTTGCAGCTTTTGCTCTTCTTACTAATTCTGAAGCATCTCTTCCGATTCCACCGTCATTTACTTCATAAGCAACGATTTTTCCTTCAGGGTTTACAACGAAAGTTCCTCTGAAAGCCATTCCTGATTCTTCTTCCAAAACATCAAAGATTTTAACTAATTCTTTTTTTGGATCTCCTAGCATTGTGAAAGTTACTTTGCTAATTGCTTCTGAATGATCGTGCCAAGCTTTGTGAGTGAAGTGAGTATCAGTACTTACTGAATAAACTTCAAATCCCAAATCATTTAATTCTTTGTGGTGATCTTCCAAATCTTCTAATTCTGTTGGGCAAACAAATGTGAAATCTGCTGGATAGAACATAAAAATGCTCCATTTTCCCAAAATATCTTTTTCAAAGTTTACTTCTCTGAAAGTTTCATTTTGATAACCTTGAACTGTAAAATTATCAACTTTTTTTCCAATTAATGACATATTTATTCCTCCTAAGTTTTAATTTTTGAATTTATAGTTAAATAAATCAAATTAAAAATTTTTATTTTAGAGAAATTAATTTACACTAAACCGAAAAACAAAAATCGGTTAATGAAAAATAGAGAAATTTTCTGACAATTGATTTTATTATTTAACTATAAATGATTATTATTTTTAAATTGAAATAATTACAAATATTTCTTGATTACATTATACATTTAATTTATAAATTTGTCAAATATTTTTTTCAAAATTTTAAATATTTTTTTAAAATTTAAAAATAAATCTTGTTTTAATTTAAAATTAATGTTATAATAAATTAAAATTAAAAAGGAGTTAAAATAAATATGATAAATTTTTTCAAAAAAAATATTTTTTTAGTTATAATATTTGTTTTTTTTAGTATAATTTTTATTTTTTCAAGATTTACTTACAATGTGACAAATAGTCTTACAAAGGGGATTTATTTTAAAAAATTTTTTCCAGAATATAAAAAAAATAATTTGGTTTTGTTTGAACTTGACAAAAAGTATTTGAAATATTTGGAAAATTTTCCGAATAAAAATAAACTGAAAAAAATTTATTTGATTAAAAGAATTGTAGGAGTTTGTGGGGATAAAATAGAAAATAGAAATGGCGGGATTTTTATCAATGGGGAAAAAAAGGGGGAAATTTTTAAGATAAAAGGATTGAACGAAAATAAAAATATAAAAAAAGAAGAAAGTTATGTTTTAAGAAAAGATGAATTTTTTGTTATGGGAGATACACCGACTTCGTTTGATTCAAGATATTTTGGAGTTCTTAAAAAAAAGGATTTTAAATTTGAGATGAAACTTTTGATTGATGAAAAAACTTTGGAAAAAATAATAAAATATTTTTGAAATTAAAATAAAAAAATTTAATAAAAAATTTTAAAGTTTTGAAAGGGAAAAGGGGAAAATTAGAAAAATGGAAGAAAATTATAAAATTTGTTTTAGAAATATTGAAAAACTTTGGAATGTGAGTATTTATTTTAATGATATAAAAAATATTTTGAATTGTGAAATAAAAAAAGATTCATTTGGAAAAGAAAATTTGATTTTTAATCCTAAAATTATTTATGGGACAAATGATTTTGAAAAACAAAATGAAATTAATAAATTTTTTTTGGAGCAAATTTCAAAAATTCAAAAGAGAAAGAAAATTATTTTTGAGATGACAATAAAAGATAGAGATTGTTTTTTAAAAAATAAAAAAGATAATAGAAATGTGGACTATAAATTGAGTGTTTTAGATTTTTTTAATTATTTTGGGTATGAAAATTTGAATTTGGAAGTTGTCGATGAAAAGTTGGATGAATATTATTTGGAAATTTCAGAAAAAATTTTTGAAAAAGTATTTTTGATTTATAAAAAAAGATATGAAGAATTTGAATATTTTGAAGAAATTGATGAAGAAACTGATAAAGAAATAAGAGAGAATTTTGAGAAAAAAGAAAATTTTAAAAATAAAATAAAAAAAAATAAAATTATCGAAATTTATATTTTTATGAAAATTTTTAATTTTATAAAAGAAAATTTTGAATATGAAAAAATTTATTTTGAAAATGGGAAAGAAGTTTTTAAAAAAGAAAAATTTTTAGCAGAAATTTCGATTTTAAAAAATTTGAAATTGAATTTTGATTTTGAAAAAAATAAAAAAGAAAAAAATTTTTATGAATTGGCAAAAAGATTTTATAAGGCTAGAATATTTTTTGATGTGAGAAAAAAATTAATTTTGATTCCTGAAAATTTATTTAAAAATCAAAAAAATATTTTTTATGAAAAAAATTTTTCGCAAGAGAAAATATTTAAAGAATTAGTATTTCAAAATTTTGAAAAAATTATAAAAAAAAATTTGATTATAAAAAATGGAATTAAATTTTATTTTGTAAATTTTGAATTTTATAATATAAATACGAAAAAAATTAGTTTTTTTGAAATTGCAAAAAGTGTTGTCTTTAAAAATTTGATTGATGAACTTAAAGAATTTGTTGTGGGAGTTTCTTGTGAAGATGGAACAATAAAAAAAAAGAGTGTAAAATTTAATGATTTTGAGCTGATAAAAAAAATAACGGATTTTCAAAAAGTGCAAATTGAAATTGAGTTTGAAAAAATTTTAGAAAAGAAAATAAAAAAATTTTTAAATAAAGAAAAATTTAAAGAAGAATCTAGAGAAGAATCTAAAGAAGAATTTAAAAGAAAATTTGAAGAAAAAGAAAAAGAAAAAATAAAAAAAAAGATAAAAAAATTGTGTGAAGAAAAAAAATTTGAAATTGAGAAAAAAAATAAAAGTTTTTCTTTTAATTTTAAAATAAAAAATTTGAAAAAAAATAAAAATTTTAAGAATCAAAAAGTTGTGGGAATTTTTTTGAATGATATTTATAGCATTATTGAAGAATATAAAAATAAAAATTTAAAAAATAAAAAATTTTTTTTTGACAGAGAATTTATTTTTATCAAAGTTTATTTTTTACTTTTAAAAAAATTCAATTTTGTTGTTCCATTTTCACAAAAGTTTGGAAATAAAAATTTTGAGAGATTTGCGACGGTCGTTTTTTTTGATGAAATTAGTTGTGTAAATTTATTTTTGGATGGGGTAATTTTTAGAGTTTCAGATTTTGATATTTTGCAAGATGAATATAAATTTTTTATGGGGAAAAATTTTAAAAGGAAAATAATTTTTTTGAATAATGAAAAAAATTTTGAAAAAAAAGAAGAAAAAGAAGTTTTATATAAAGAATATTTGGAATATAAATATAAAAAAAATTTTAAAATTAATAAAAAGAATCCGTTTGAGTTGAGCGAAAAAAATTTAGATGAATTTTCTAATTTTTTAAAATATCATAGAATTTTAGAAGAAAATATAAAATATATTTTTTTGAATATAAATACAAAAAATGAAATTTTTGTGCAAAGTTTATTTTTTAAAAATTATCTTGAGTTTTTAAAATTGATGAATGGATTTGAAAAAATTATTTTTTATGGCGGAAAAAAATCTTTTGGGAAAAAAGTTGAAGTAAAAAATTTTAGAGTAAAAATTCTAAATTTGATATTTATTTAGATGGACAATATTTTAAAACTGAAAATTTTTATTTGGAAAATGAAGAAAATGGTTCGCTTATGAAAAAAATTAAAAATATTTTTTAGAAAAGGGTGGGAATTATGTTTTTAAATTTTATTACATTAATTTTTTTAGTTGTTATTTTATTTTTGATAAAAAAATTAGGATTTGGAAATTATGGGAAAAAATTTGTTGTGCAAAATTATTTGGGAGTTGTGTTAGATGGAGAAAATAGAATTTTTATAAAAGTAAAAAAGAAAAATTTTTATTTTTTTGAAAGAGAAAAAAATTATGAAATAAAATATATTCGTGGAAAAAATAATTTTGAAGAAATAAAAGAATATTTTGATGTGACATTAAAAAATCAAGATTTTATAATAAAAGAAATAAATTCAAATAATTTTTTTGATTTTCAAAAAAAAGTAATTATTCTTTTGAGAAATCCAATTTCGGTCTTAAATAAAATTCCAATTAATTTTTTGCCAGAAACAGAATTAAAAAGTTTGATTTATGAAATGGCAGAATTTGAAATAGTTGAAATTGAGCGAAAAGATTTTAAAACATTTTTTGAAAAATTATTATATTTAAAGTTTAAAAAATTAGGAGAAAATAAAGAAAATATCAAAAATAAATAAAAGAAAAAAATAAAAAAATAAAAAAAGGAAAAAAAATAATGAAGAAAAAAATTATTGATTTTATTTTATCGCTGGAAGATGAAATTATTATAAAAGGAGTAAAACTTCCTAAAAAATATATTTTTATAGGAATTTTAGCGTTAATTATTTATTTTGTAATTTTATTAATTAATTTAAATTTTTCTAGAACTCCAATTTTTGGAGAAAAAAGAAATCCTGAATATAAAAATATTATTTTGAAAAATCAAGAAAAAGATTTTGAAAAAATGAAATCGTTTGTGGAAGAACCTGAAGAAAAAGAGAGTTCTTATGAAGAAAATATTCAAAAATTTTTAAATATTTCGAATGAAGAAATAAAAAAAATATTTAGAGAACAAAATTTGAATATTTCCGACGCAGAAATTGATAATTTTAGAAAAAATTTTTTGACAAGTATGCCAAAAAATCAAGTTCAAATTGAAAAAAAGATTGAGAAATTAAAAAATTTAGATATAGATACATCGAA
The DNA here is from genome assembly GCF_018128225.1 of Leptotrichia sp. oral taxon 218. Classification (NCBI taxonomy): domain Bacteria; kingdom Fusobacteriati; phylum Fusobacteriota; class Fusobacteriia; order Fusobacteriales; family Leptotrichiaceae; genus Leptotrichia; species Leptotrichia sp. oral taxon 218. The sequence continues at coordinate 213,119 of NZ_CP072377.1, forward strand.
AATTATTCATGAAAAAGCGAAAGAAATAAATAGATAAATAGATATAAATTAATAAATTAAAAAAATAAAATTTTAAAATAAAAAAATAAAAGAAAGGAGAGATAATTGCTTTGTGCTATAAATTTTTTTAGATTTATAAAAGGAATTTTGAAAATTTTTTTGTTTAAAAAAATTGAAATTGAGATTTTGAATGAAAACGATTTAGGGAAATCTGGTTTAGATTTGATAAAAAATAAAATTTCATCTGGAACGACAGATTTTTTTTCAATTTTAAATAATGGCGAAGTTGAACTTTCGAGAATAATTATGTCCGTTATGATTTTTTTAATTGTCATAAATATTTTATGGAAAATTTTAAAAAATGGATTTAGTGGTTCAATTGAAGAAATTGTAAAAAATATTTTAGTTGAAATTAGTTTAAAATCTCCATATTTTGTATTTGTTGCAATATATCCAGTAATTATGAAAAAAATTATTGTGCCAGTTTTTTTATTTAAATTGCCGACTTATATTTATAGTGACTTTATAAAAGCGAGTAATATTTTTATGAAAAATGGAAAATATTTAACTTATGCTGATTTAGCCATTCACATTTTTAAAAAGGGAATTCCTTTGATTGTAGCAAGTTATGGAAATGGAATTTTGGCTCAACCTAATGCGATTGGAGGACTTTTTGGGTTTTTTGGAACAATTTGGAAAACGATTTTGCAATGGTTTACAAATCCCGAAGAAATTGTTACAAATTCACTAAATACATTTGGAATGTTATTTTCTATTTCAAGAATGATTATACAAACTGTATTTTTTCGTCCGCTTACGGCAGGAATGGGACTTATGACGATTTTGACACTTTTAAAAATAGTTTTAAATATGTTTTTTAGCACATTATCGTTTATTGTCTCAACTTCAGTTGGATTATTTTATATGATTTTTGGAATGCATGAAATTACAAGAGATAAAGCACTTAATACTTTGGAAATAATAATAAGTGGATTTTTACAATATCTTGTAAATTTTGCAGTTGCAATTTTGCTTTCGATGGCAATTCAAAATTTGGGAGAAGCAGTGATAAAAAATGGAGTTATTATTACGCCTTTTAATTTGGTAAATATGATAAAAATATTTTTGTGTATAAGTTTTTTGCAAAATATTGTTTATGGAGTGGCACAAAGTTTGGCAGATAGTTTTTAAGAGGAGAATTTATGAAAATAAAAAATTTTTTTATAAAAAGATTTATTTTAATATTAATATTTTTAGTAAATTCAACATTGTTCGCAAATTTTGAATCCGATACTTTTAGTAAAATATTTAAAGAGTATACATTAAAAGGAAATGATATAGTCTCAAACTTTATTGATTCAATTTATTTTGGTGGAATTATTTTATATCGTGGAATTTCATTTAAAATAAGTCAAATTTTTGGATATATTTTACTTTTTTTCATGATTATAAATATTTTGCAAATAATTTTAAAAAATGTTGGACAAATTGATATTTATGGAATATTTAAAATGATAATTCCAACTTTTGTAATAAATCTTTTTATTTCTTTTGTACTTGTTACACCAGTTCATTATTCATTAAAATTTGGTTTTGGAAAAAATCAGTTTTATAAAAATAAAATATTTTCTGGAACTTTTTTAACATATTTTGTCGAAAGTATTTTTTCGATGTTTTATAAATTTGGAATTTTGTTTTTTGGAGATACAAGTTTTTTGTATACAACGCCTGGAAAAATTTCAAAAATATTTTTGACAAAGCCATTTGAAGTTTTAAAAGATATTTTACAAAAAATGACTTTATCTGGAATTTTTGAAATGATTATAAAAATAATGATATTAATTTTTTGCATGTGGATAATAAGTAGAATTTTATCAAAATTTGTGGGAAATATTTTTACAGCTTTGATACTCTCTTCAGTATCAACAATATATTTAATTTTTTTAACTTTGGATTCGACAAAAAAAATTGGATTTGAAGGAATAAAATTAATTATAAAACAAGCAGTCACATTATTTATTTCAGTTGCAATAATGGGAATTACTTATCAAATTTTAAATATAATATCAATTTCGAGCAGTATTGATGGAATTGCAGCTTTTTCAGTTATTATTTTAGTTTTACAAAAAATTATGTGGAATATAAGTAATGTTGTAAATTCAATTTTGGACGGAGCGGGAATCGGAAAAGAGAAAGAAAGTAAAAAAGAAAAAGAAGAAAATTTGAAATTTAATGAAAAAGATAAAAAAAATGAAAAAAACAAAAAAAAATAAAGATTTAGAAATAGAAGTAAAGAATAAAAATAGTTTATCTAAAAAAATCAGAGAAAAAGTGATAAGAAGAGAGAAAATAAAGATTTAGAAATAGAAGTAAAGAATAAAAATAGTTTATCTAAAAAAATCAGAGAAAAAGTGATAAGAAGAGAGAAAATAAAGATTTAAAAATAAAAGTAAAGAATAAAAATAATTTATTTGAAAAAAGATCAGCGAAAAAGTGAGAAGAAGGGAAAAGATAAAAAATGAAAATAAAAAAAATGACATTGTTAATTTTAACTATTGGAATTTTTTTGGCAGCAACAAATACTTTTGGGAAAATTCAAAGTCTTGAAAGAAATAATTTTCAAAATCAAAATTTTGATGAAGAAGCTATTTTTAATTTTGGTACAATTTTATCAACTGCTGCGACTGGAATTTCAGCATATAACATTGGAATAGCTGTCAATGCAATAAAATCTTCAAATTTAAATTATGAAAATGACATTGGCACAAAGCCGATTATGTGGGATAAAATAGAGTTAAAATATTGGGAAATTATTGCTGTAGCAGCATTTATGGCAAATGAAACGAGAGAAATTAAAAATATAAGCAATGGAAATAATGGTTATATAAAAAATTTAAATTATGAAAAATCTCCAATTGGAAAAATGGAAGACACAAAAGATGTTCGAAGTAAAATAATTATAAATTTATTTAAAATAGTTGGAAATATCACTGACAATGTTGGGAGGATACTTTCAAATGTTTTGGCAGCTTTTCTTTTACTTATGGGAATTACTGAAATTTTAATTGGAATTCTTAAAAGTATTTTAGAAATTGAAAATATAAATTCAAGTATAATAATTCAAATTTTAAAAAATATGATTCCTAAAATTGCAGTTATTGGAATTATTTTTTCATTTTTGGCAAACAGTTTTTTTTGGAATTTTTATACTGGAGCATTATTTAATTTTTCAATGAAAATTGGCGGAATGTTATCGGGACAAAATTTTGACATAAAAAATTTGCCAAATTATTTAACAAAATTATTTGATGTTCCATTTTCAATTATGGTTCAAGGAATAAAAATGATGTTTAATATACAAGGAGTTGTCAATAATATAATGCCGTTAATTTTGCTATTTTCTGGAATTTTATTTTTATATTTTATTTTTAAGGCAGTTATTGAAATAATGTCAATTTTAATTGATTATTTAGTAATTGGTTGTTTTTCGATGTGTATCATTATATTTTCAGTTTTAAAAGTTACAAGAAATATCGGAACTGGAGTAGTTGGAGCGGTAATTTATGCGATAACAAATGTTATTGTGCTATTTTTATTAGCTGGAATTAGTTTTTCACTAACTGATAAAATTGAAAAAAGTGGAATCAGCAGCATCTCAAAGTTATTTGAGTTGATATTTACGCTTTATATTGCAGTTTTGCTTTTAACAAAAATAAGAGAAATTGGAAAATCAATTTATTCTGGAAAAGTATTTGGATTGAAGGGGACAGAAATTTTTGGAGAATTTAAAATGCCATTTAACAAAATAAAAAATTTATAATTTAAAAAATTTTTAAAAATAAAAAATAACTCAAAATGAAATTGTTAGAGTTATTTTTTTTAATATAATTATCTGTTTAAATATTCTGGAAATTGACTAATTATTTTCATATTTTCAATATCAATTTTATTTTTTTTTATTTCGTAAAGAAAATTTAATTTTATGAAATTATTCGAAATATTTTTAAAGTTTTCATCCAAAATTTTTTGATTTTTTAAATTTATAGAATTTATATTTTTTTGTCTTTTTTTAAGAAAAATTTTTAAATTCAAAAAATTGTTTTTTAAATTAAAAATATAAAAAGAGTATTCATATTCAAAAATTTTTTTTTCTTTTTTATATTTTTTTAAATTATCAAAATTTTCGTTTTTTAAAATATTTAATTCAAAAAAATTATAAAATTTTATTTTATTTATTGAATCAATAGAATATTTTAAAGATAATTTTGAAATATTTTTCTTTTTTGAAAAAAGTTTTTTTAAATTATCAAAATCATTAAATTTATTTTTTGAATTATTTTTAAATTCTCTTTTTAAATCTTTTTCAAAATTATATTCAAAAATTTGTTTAAAGTTTTCAAATTCTAAAAAATTAAATTTTTTTTCAAAATTTTTTATTTCAGAAATTTTATTCTGTAAAAATATTTTATTTATATTTTGAAAAATAAAATTTTCATTCAAATATTTTTTTGTTTCAAAATTGTAATTTAAGTTTAAATCGTTAAAATTATGAAATAATAATAATTCGTTATCAAAAAAATTATCTTTTAAATATTCAAACATTTTGTCTATTATTCTATCTTTATTTTTATAAAACATCTACAATCCTTTTTATTATAACAATTTTTGACAAAAAATATCCTTGATTAAGTGGAACAATAACAACCTTTTTATTTTTACTGGAAGCATGAATTAAATTTCCACTTCCTAAATAAATTCCCACATGTGAAACTGTATTTGGACGATTTTTGTCCGTTTCAAAAAAAATCAAATCGCCTTTTCTTATTTTATCTAGTGTAATAGTTTTTCCAACCTTTGCTTGATTTTGTGAAACTCTTGGAAGTTTAATCCCCACTGATAAATAGACATTTTTTACAAAAGCTGAGCAGTCAATTCCATTTCTTGTAGTTCCACCCCATAAATATGGAGTTCCCAAGTAAGTATTCGATTCTCTTATTATTTTGTTGAGCAAATTGTTTAATAGAGTTTTTTTATTTTTCGGATTATTAATCAATTTTACATCTGTATTTAAATTCCTTTCAAAAGATTTTATACCCACATCTCCAATTTCGGAAATTTCTTTTTCAAATTGAGAATTTTTTATATTTAAATTTAAATTATCAATTTTGTCTTTTTCCATTGTAAATCGCAAACCATTTGTAAAAGATAAAACAGTTGTTATAAAAAAAGCAAAAATTATTTTTTTCATTTTTCTTTCCCCCTTTTTTATTTATTTTAATATTATTTTTATAAAAAGTCAAGATAAAATTTATATATTTTTTTAAAATTTAATTTTTAATTAATTTAAACTTGACAAAAAAAGATTATAAAGTTATAATTAAAAAAAGATTAATAATTAGGAGAAAAATATGAAAAGTAAAAAAATATTTATAATTATAATATTTATGTTGCTAATATTTCCAGTTTTTTCAGGTGAAATAGATAAAACCGCTTCAGAAGTGACCCAAGATGTAAATGGAATTTTATTTGGATTTATTGAATTTTTACAGTGGACGATAACTGGAGTTATGCTGATTGTTGCAATTTTAGGAATTATTCCAGAAATTTTTTCTTCTGGAAAGCCACCAGATTTGGCAGCCGTTTTTATGAAATTTATTCAGGCAGCATTTATTATTGGATTGACTTGGGCGATTGGAGATTTTATTTTTTGGATTTTTGGAGCAAATATTAATTTTAATTTGGTTTTGTAATTAAAGAAAATTTATAATAAAAAAAGAGGGGAAAAAAGGGAGAAAAAAATAAATGGAAGAGATAAAAGTTTTTGTCAAAGAAATAGAAAAAGAAAATAAAAAGACTAAAATGGAAGTTTTAGAAAAAAATCCTGACAATATTGGACTTGAAGATTTGAGTTATATTACAACTTATGATTCAATTTTTTCAAAATTGCCATATAGATATAAACAAATTATCAAAGTTAGAGAAGACAGCGAGGTTATATTTTCACAATTTGGAAAAGAGATTATGACGCTTTTAAAAGATAAAAACATCAATGAAATTAATTTAAATCAAGATGGATTTATAAGAGTGGATATGTTTGGAAAGGGGAAATTTAAGACAGATATAATTTTGGAGACAGATCGGGCGGAAAATATGATAAAGTTAATTGCCGATTATAACCATGCCATAATTTCTGAAGAAGAACCAATTTTATCGACAAATCTTCCAACTGGTGAAAGAATTGAGTGTTTAATGGGTGATATTGTAAAAGGTCAGCCAGTTTTTTCACTGCGAAAAAGACCGTCTAAAATTTTTCCGCTGACTGATTATGTAAATACTGGAAAACTTTTGGAAGAATATAGAAAAAAACTTGTGGAAGAAATACATAATGGAGCAAATATTTTAATTGCTGGAGGAGTTGGAACTGGAAAAACTACTCTTGCAAACGCTTGTATCAACGAATTAAGAGGGACAGAAAAGCGAATAATTATAATTGAAGATACGCCTGAAATTATATGCGACTGTGACAATAAAGTAGAACTTACAACTTCAAAATATGTAAAACTTGCTGATTTATTGAAAACTTCAATGCGGCTTAATGGAGATACTGTTATTGTTGGAGAATCGAGAACTGGAGAAGAAGTTGATATTTTACTGAAAATTTGGAATTCTGGTGCGAAAGGAGGATTTAATACAATTCATGCTGATGATAGTCAATCTGCATTAAAAAAAATGGAGCAGTACATGCTCTCGATAACTTCTGTTCCGCAAATTGAAGAAATAATACAAGCTGTAAATATTGTGATTACTGTAAAGAAAAAAATGGATAGCAGTAATTATATAAGTGAAATAATGAGAGTAAAAGGTTATGACTATAAAAATAAAAAATATATTTTGGAAGATTTAATTGAATAAGTTTATTAAATTGATTAAAAGTTTGAATTAAAGGGGAAAATTGTGAATATAAAAGAAATAAAAAAAATTAGTGAAAAATACGAATTTGGAAATTTAAGTAGTTCCAAAGGTATGAAGACATCTGTTGAAATGATGTATCATTCAACTGTAAAAATTCAAAAATATTTGAAAATATTACATTTTATAATAATTTGTTTAACTTTGACAAATTTTGCAACACTTCTAGGATTAATTTATAGAAGTGTAAAAAATCCTTATATTCCTTATGTTATAAGAGTTGATAAAGAAAATTCCGTCAATGGGCAAATCTTGAATACTAAAAATTCTAGCAATCAAAATGTTGATGAAAAATTAGTTGAATATTTTTTGGTTGATTTTGTGAAAAAAATAAGGACTGTTTACAGGGATAGCGAATTTTATAAAGGGCAGACAAGAGAAAAAATGGCATTTGTAAATAATTTGGCAAAAGCAAAAATTGAAGATTTTATTGCTAATAAAACTAACACAAATGAAGTTTTGAGAATGCAAAAATCAATTTCAGTTGAAATTGAGAGTTTTGTTAAAATAGACAAGGACAAATATCAAGTCAATTTTAAGGAAACGACTTATTCGCAAAATGGGATACCTGAAAAAGAAGCTAAGTATACAATGGTAGCTTTTTTGGATAAAGTTGCAGTTAATTCAAATGCGATGGTTAGATTAAATCCATTGGGACTTATAATAAAAGATGTGGAATTTGGAAATGTGAGTCAAAATGTTATGCAAAATCCGATTCCGATTCAACAAAATAATGGGAACTCTTCAAAATTTAACCAAAATCCTAGAACTCAAAATATAGAAATAGAACCGATGGAAAATCAAAATTCACAGTAGGAGAAAATTTTGGAAAATATAATAAAAAATTTGCTAAATTTAATAAATAGTTGTGAAACGAAAAAATCCGAAAAATATTCTTTTGGCTTTTTATATAAATATGAAATTATTGATGAAAAACATATTCTTTTGGTTGGAATAAAAGATGGAATTGAAAATGGGAAATTACAAAAATTTGTAAGTTTTGAAAAATTTTGCAGTAAAAATTATGTTTATAACATTACTTTTGAAAAAAATTGGGAATTTCTAAAATATATTTTGTGGGAAAAATTTGAAATTGAGTTATTTGAAATTTTGAATTTTAAAAAAGAAAAAATAGAAAATTGGGATTTTGATTATTATGAAAGTGAAATTTTTAATATTATTTTTAAAGAATTGATTTTTGAAATAAGAAAAAATTTCAAACTAAAAAAAATTGCAAAAAAATATTTTGAAAAATTTGAAACTTACGAATTTGAAATTGATAAAATTTTTGAAGAAATGAACGGAAATGAAACTTTAAATCTTATTTTTGATGATTCGTTGTATAAGAATTATGAATTTTCTCAAAACTGTGAATTTCTTTGGGAAAACATAACGAATTTTAGAATTTTAAATTTTAAAATAAATTTAAAAAAAAATTTTTATTTTTTGAATATGAAATTTCAAATTGAAAGTTTTTACGAAGAAAAAAATATTTTGAATTATTATGATATTGAAATTCCTGATTTTTTATCTTTTCCAATTGAAGAAAAAAATGAAAAACTTTTGAAAAATAATTTACTTTTGATTTTTTATTTGGACAGCGATATTTTGTATAGTATGATTTTGGAAAAACTTTTGAAAAATAAAAAAATATTATTTCAAAATCAACCGTTCAAAATGGAATTGAAATTGGAATTGGAATTGAAAATTTGAAAGAAGAAATTATTTTTAAATTAGTTAAAAAATTTAGTGGAAAATTTTTTGTTGGAAGCGAAAATATTTTTTTGAAAAAAGATGTAAAAAAAATTTTTTATGAATTTTTGAAAAGAAATAATTTTAAATATGAAAAAAATTTGTTTATCAAATTTTTAATTATGAGTACAGGAATAAATATTTATGATTTTCATAACATAGATTCTTTTTTTGAAATGGTTGAAAAAATATCTTTAGAATATGTGAAAGGGGAATAAAAAAAATGAAAAAAAATAAAATTAATTTAAAATTTATAATTATTTTTGTAATATATTTTTTTGTAAATATTTTAGTATATATTTTATTTTTTAATTTGATATTAAAAAAAAATTTTTTTTATATTTATAAAATTTTGTCTCAAAAAACGAATCTCAAATTTTTCGGAACTTTTGCACTTGCTGGAAAAAAAATAAATTATCATGGGAAAACAATTTATATTTCCCAGAGTCCATTTTTTTTAAAAGCAAAAGCCTTTGCAATTTTTTATCTCATAATTTTTAATTTAGTAATTTTAATTTTTTACTTTATTTTAAAAAAGAAAAAAAGAAAAAATGATTCACATGGTTCAGCAAAATGGGGTGGTATTGAAGAAATTGACTTTAAACCAGGAAAAGATAAATATTTTGGTGTGAGCTTAAAATCTGATAAAGGTGTGGTTTTGGGAAGATTTAATGGAATAACTTTGCGAGATAATAATAAAACTCATATTTGTGTTACAGCGCCAACTCGAACTGGAAAAGGAGTTTCTATTATAATTCCAACACTTATTGATTCTTGGAATGAAAGTGTTGTCGTACTTGATATTAAAGGAGAAAATTATCAGCTGACTTCGGGTGCTAGAAAAGAAAAATTTGATAATTTAATTTTAAGATTTGCTCCAAAATCAAAAAATTCGTGTGGATATAATCCGCTTGGAGAAGTCAGATTTTTGACTGAATACGAAATGGAAGATGTACGACTTATCGTCGATATAATTATGCAAGATGACAGTGGCGGAGGAAAAGATCCTTATTGGAATAATTCGGCGGCAGATTTGTTAATTGGAATAATTTTTTATGTGATGTATAAAAAATTTTTGCAAAATCCAAAATTTCTTTTTGAAAACGGCGAAAAAAAGCCAGTATCTAGTGCAAGTATGGCAGATGTGGTCGATTTTATAACAGATCCAAATTACACGGCACCAATAAAAGAAATAATTTTACAGAAGGCGCAGGAAGAAAATATGATAGAAGAATTTGGAAAAGATGAAGAAATTAAAGAATATGTCAGAAATAAATTATTTCAAATGTATCCGAATGATGCTGAAATAATTAGAAGAGGAAGGCATCCAAAAGCAGCTAGATACCTTATGGAAAAAGGAAATTTACCAGAACAGACTTTAGGTTCTGTAATTGGTTCAGCAAAAGTTAAACTTTCGATTTTTGAAATTCCGATTGTAAAAGATAATACGAATCACAGCGATTTTAGAATTTTTGACTTGATGAATTATAAAAATCCAATATCGCTTTATTTAGTTGTGCCACCTGCTGATATAACTTCACTTTCTCCACTAATAAAAATACTTTTATTGCAAATGGTAAATATTCTTACTCCAGAAATAGATTACATTAATAAAAAGGGGCATAAATGGAGAATGCTTTTGCTTTTGGATGAATTTCCAGCAATTGGGAAATTGGAAATTTTAGAAAAGGGAATTGGGTATGTAGCTGGTTATGGGATGAAAATGATGTTAATTCTTCAGTCGCTGGATCAATTATTTAAAATTTATGGGAAAGAAAACGGATTTTTGTCAAATTGTCAGACGCAAATTTTTTATACTTCAAATGACGAAACTACTTCAAATTATGTTTCGAAACTTTTAGGTAAGGAAACAGTAGAGCAGTTTACTCAGTCAAATAAGACGATTGGAACAATTATAAAATCTGAAAGTCAGCAATTTTTGGGAAAAGATTTGCTTACACCAGATGAAGTTGGGAGATTTCCGAGTGATAAAATAATAGTTAAACTTTCAGGAAGAAATCCGATAAAAAGTGATAAAATTGTCTATTTTGAGGAAAAAGAGTACAGTGATTTGACAAAAATTCCATATATTTACACGGAAAGTTGTTATGATAAAGAAAAGCGATATATAAAACTTTCTGAAGTACAACAAGAAAAATATAAAAATTATCCATATAATTATATTCCTTATAAAGTTGCACTAAAAAATATGAAAAAAGATATTAAAAAAATTTATGACGAAATAAAAATTTTGGAACTAAATATTGAAAAACTTGATAAGAAAGAATTGGAAGAATATAAAAGAAGTAGAGAAAATTATATAAAAAATAGCAAAGGAATAAAAAAATATATTGAAATTTATAATAAAATTCAAAAAGAAGATTTTTTTAAAAAGAAAATAAAAAATATAAAAAAGAAAGAAAATTATCTTTTTCAAAAAGTAAAAAAAGTAATATTAAAATTAATAGTAAAGAAGAAATATATGAAATTGATGATTTAGTAAATAATATTAATTTTGAAAATATGTTTAAGAATAATTCTAAAAAATAAAAGAAAATAAATTAAAATATTTTTATGAAAGGAGAAAATTTTATGAAAAAAATATTTTTGTTTTTAATTTTTTCAAGTTTTGTTTTTTGCAATCAGAATGAAAAACCAGAAATAGAAATTATTGATAATTCAATTGACAATTCAAACGAAGAAAATAAAATTTATGAAAATAATGACTTTTTAAAAATTCAGTTGCAAAAACATAAAAATGTGAGAGAATTTTATTATTTTTCGAGATGGCATAAATATTTGAGAGAAGTCGAGGAAGAAAATTACAGAAAAAAAGAATATGAAAATGCGATGGCACAATATGAAAATGATTTGAGAAAATATAATGAAAAAGTGAAAAATAGTGAATTTAGCGAAGTTCCAGAAGGAGAAGCAGTAAATATTGAAAAAATAAATCAAAATTTAGAAGATAAATAATTCTTATTTTAAAGCACGAAATATTTTTTAGAGAATTTTTGAAAGGGGAAAAATGAAAAGTAAAAATAAAAAAAGGAATTTTTTTGTTTCTGAAAATTTTAATGACAAATTTAAATTAACTGCAACTAATGACAGCGTGAATTTTTATATTCCGTATAGAAGAATGATTGATAAAAATACACTTTTATTAAAAAATGGTGGATTTGCTAGAGTTTTTGAAATAATTAATAAAGATTTAGATTATGTTGATGATATTGATAAAATTTTGAAAAATTTAAACGAGACATTGAAAGAAGTCAATAGTGGAGTCGTTTTTCACTATGAAACGCAAAAAATTCCAGTTAAGAGAGAAGAAGAAAAAATAAGTGAGTTTTCTCCAATTCCTACGATTATTGGTCATAAAATGCGAAGTGAGCTTTTTAAAAAGAAAAAATTTTATAAAATTCGTCATTATTTGACAATTTCATATTTGTATGATTACACAAAAGAAAAAAATATTGATGAATTTTTGTTTAACGAAGGAATTTTTAAGAAAAAAGATTATTTGAAACAATTTGATAATTTGATTAAAGAATTTAACAGAAAATTGGAAGATATTTTATTTAGGCTTGAGTATGCAGTTTTAGACATTAAAGTTTTGGAAAATAGTGAATTGTTAAATTTTTTATACAGAACGATAAATCCAAATTTGCCATTAGTTAATTTGAAAGTTCCACCGTTAAGTTTTCCAATTGATGAATGGTTAAGCTGTTCACAGATGAAAATTGAAAATGGAGCAATTAAAGCAAACGATTCGTATACAAAAGTTGTGAGTATAAAATTATTTCCAAGTGAAGTCGTCCCACAAATATTTTCAGAACTTGAAAAATTAAAATTTTCGTTTAGAAGTGTGACTAGATTAATTGGACTTTCTAAAGAAGAAGCGATTTCTTCAATAAGAAATATTGAAAAATATCAGTTTGGAAAAAGATACAATATGATTCAAATTGTTTTAAATGCATTTAATAACACTCATGGAAATATTGACAATGGGAACGAAAATAGAATTAAGAAAACTTATGAAGCAAAATATGCGAGAGAAGAGTTGGAAGCAGACAAAGTTTCTTACGGATATTACACTTTTGCTGTAATAATTTCAGACAAGAATTTAAAAAAATTAAATGAAAAAGTTAATTTAGTCATTAGAATTATAAATCGTCATGGTTTTACCTGCTTAGATGATAAATTAAATGTAAAAGATGCTTATTTTGGCGCAATGCCGTCCAATATAAAACAAAATATGAGAAAAAGTCCAATGAATTCGGAGTCACTTGGATATATGCTTCCAATTTCTTCAGTTTTTGAAGGCAATGACTGGGATGAGCGTATAAATGCGCCAAATTTGTTTGACACAATAACAAATGACAGAATTTTTCATTTTAATAACAAAGTTGACAAAGATGTTGGCCATACACTTGTATTGGGACCTACAGGAAAAGGAAAATCTGTTCTGCTGGGAACGATGGTTTTGAATTTTTTGAAATACGAAAGTAAAATTTTTAGCAATAAAAATGGTAAAAATTATGAGAAAAGTCCTGCACAAGTTTTTGTATTTGATAAAGGGGCATCATCGAAAGTTTTGACAATGGCTTCAGGTGGGAGATTTTATGATTTGGGAAGTGAAAATCATATGGCATTTCAGCCACTTAGAAATATTCATAAGTCAAAAGATATGGAATTTGCTATGGATTGGGTGATGGGACTTGTTGCACAGGAAGATGAGAGTTTGGCAAAAGATGTGGTTAATCGAAAAAAAATATATGATGCGCTATTGTCTTTAGCAAAAATGGAATTTAAAATGCGAACAATCAGTACACTTGTAAAACTTGTGCAAATCCCAAAATTAAAAGAGGCACTAAGAGTTTATTCGCAGGAAGGAATTTATGGAAGCTATTTTGACAGCAATAGCGATGTGATAGAAAATACAAATTTTTTGACTTTTGAAATGGGAGCGATTATGGAAAAACCTAAAGTGCTTTTACCAATTTTAGAATATTTATTTTTTAAAATCGAAAACGAAAAATTGGGAAAAGATATTCCAACTTTGATTATTCTCGATGAATGCTGGGTTTTTTTGCGACATGAAAGAATGAAAGCGAAAATTGAAGAATGGCTAAAAGTTTTAAGAAAAGCAAATGCTGAAGTTGTTTTTGCAACACAGTCATTAAACGATATAGAAAAATCAAGCATAGCTGCAACGATAAAAGATGCATGTATGACAAAAATATTTTTGCCAAATGAAAATGCGCTAAGTACACATAAAAAACTTTATGAAAGTTACAATCTTTCACAGATTGCAATTTCAACGATAGATAAAGCATATGGACAAAGGCAATATCTTTATAATTCGAAATATGGGACGAGACTTTTTGAGCTAAATTTATCAAAACTTGAATTGGCATATGTCGGAGCAGGAGATGATACATCAAAGTCAGTAATAGAAAATTTATCAAATATTTATTCAGAAAAATATTCAAAAATAGAAGATAAAGAGAAATATTTAAGAAATTTAAATAAAGATTATTTAAAATATAAATATGAAGAAAATAAAATAAATTTTGAAGATTTACAAAACATAAATAAAATATTAGAAAAATAAAAATTTAAAGGGGGAAAAAATGAGAAAAAATTTTACAGCATTAATAGTTTTATTAATATTTTTATCAACAAATTTAATTTATGCAGCAAATCAGCAACTTTTGGGAATGTCAGTAAATACAAATACTAATATGGCAACAAATACAGTGTTTAACAGAGTTTTAGGTGGAATAATGGGTTTTCTTCCTTGGATTCAGTGGATTGTTACGGCAGGAGGATTACTTATGTTTGCGATTTCAGTTTTTAATTTATACAGAGGACAACAACTAGATTTAGCAGAATTATTTAAAAATTTAGTAATTTATGGGATTATCATAGGTGGAACTTGGTTCGGTCCAAAACTTATTTCTGATATGTCAGGTGCAAGTGATTCTTCTCAAGCTCAATCTATAAATATATCTCAGATGTATATTAAATAAAAAATAAAGACTTTCTTTATTTGAACTAAACTTTTTATCTTATTTTTTATATTTAAGATTTTTAGTTCAGTTCATTTTTAAGAAAGTCTTTTTAAATTTTTGTTCCAATCTGACTAATAGTCTTTATTATATTTTTTATTATTCCCATCAAAAGAAAAATTGCAACGATATATACAAATTTTCCACCAATTGAATAAATAAATTTTAAATATCCAACACATATTCCAACTAAGATAAAAGTTAGATAATATTGTATTGAATTTGAAATAAGGAGTTTTGGAATCATAAGTCCATAATTTTCTCTTAATGGTTTAAATATTAAAAATATAAATGAAATTCCTGAAAAGATATAAATTAAATGGACAGTTAAAATAAGTTGTAAAATATCACTAAAAAATATAATAATTAAAAAATACATAAAAATTTTTAATAATATTAATATTATCGTAGTACCTAAATTACTTTTTAAAATCCATTCTAAAAATATAGTCCAAGTATCCTTTAAAGTATAGATTCGTTTTGGGATTTCTTCCAAAGTTTTCCAGAGAATATCCAAATTTAATAAAGTTCCATTTTCAATAAATAAATTTTTTCCTTCAATTTGGAAGTTAAAAATATATTTTGGAATTTTTTTGAAAATTAATGGTTCAATAATATTTTCTAAAATGTTGAGTCCATTTATCCAATTTATTAAAATAAAAAATAGAAATCCAAAAAAAATTAATTCATTTACGAGTTTTGATATAACTTTGGATGGATTATTTTCAACCAAAATTAAAAAAATTTCGTAGAGAATATTTAAAACCATGAGAATAAAAACGATAAGAATAATATTTAAGATCACAATTTTCATTGAGTTTTTTCCAAATAAAATTACATTTTCGATATTTTTAGCAATTATACTATTTCCATAATTTATAATCATAAATTTTTCCTCAAATTTTCCTTTTTTGTTTTTATTTTTTTAGTATAAAAAATTTTTTATAATGCAAAATGTACCTAATATTTTAAAAAATTTTTAGGCACATTTTACAAATTTTAGAAGATAGATAAAAAAATTAAAATAATTTTTTTAATTATCTAGTGAATAACTGTGAGTTTTTTTTATCAGTATTCATATTTTTAATAGTAGCCTCTTTTGTAGTTACTCTATTTTGCCATCCTTTCAAGAAAACTTTATTTTTTCCATAACCAATGCTGTTGTAAAACTTTCTTTGAGAATTATGATATTCTTTGAGGAAAGTTTCGGGATTTGTCTTATTTAATGCTTCTAATGTTTTTTCACCGAGTACACCATCTACTTTTAAGTTGGTATTATTAATTTTGTTTAATGTTTCTTGAGCTTTTCTCACGCCATAATTACCAGAAGTTACTGAAAAATCGCAAATGGAAAGAGCAATTTTGTCATTTTTAACTTTATCTAATTGATTTTTTTTATAATAGTCTTTTTCATAGATTTTTTTGGCAAAATCTAAGGATAAATTACGCATATCACCTTTGTATCCATGACTTCTAGCTTCTTTTTCAATAATCCCATATTTTGTTTTTCCACCACTGTCGTTCTTGTCATTGGAATAAACACCTTCCACTTTTAAAAGATATTTGAAAATTTCTTCAAAACGATTATCACTATTTTGAGTAATTTCATGTTCTTTAGTTTTATTTATAACTTTATTTTTTATTGCGACATCTTCCAAAGAACCCCCTCCTTTAAAGTCTTTTCTGGCGTCAATACTTCTTATTCTAACCCCAACTCCCGCTTTAGAAGGAGTATTATTTTTTCGACCGCCTCCACCAGATTCCATAATTTTTCCATCTCCCATATATACTGCTACATGACTTACTTTATCTTTCCCATAAAAAACTAAATCTCCAGGTTTTAGTTCAGATTTTTTCAAAGTTTTTGATGTAAATTTAGATTGGTCAGAAGAAACTCTTGGAATTTTTAATCCTGAATTTTTATAGATACTTTGGGAAAATCCTGAACAGTCATAATAGTTTGGTCCTTGACCTTCCCAGACATATTTTGGTCTTGGATTTCTGTTGTATATTTTTTGAGCATTTTCCAATACATCTTTTCTTAAATCTTCGATTGACTTTTCCTTTTTTTCTGGCTTTGAAGAAATTTCGGCTTCTTTTTTTATACTGGAATTTCCAGTTTCAATTTTATTTTTTTTAGAATTTTTTGTAGTTTTTGCAGAGATTGAGTCAAAAATATCCATTATAACATTTAAATCATTGTTTTTATTTGCCATAAAAATCGCTCCCCATTATATAATTTTTAAAATAAGTTAAATAAAATATATATTTTATGTTTTTATTTTACAATATAATATTAAAAAAAGTCAAATTTTTGAAAAATCTAATCAAATATAGGTAATTACATATTTATTTAACTTTTTTGCTCAAAAAAAATAAAAAATATTTAAAAAAATTTAAATTTTTTAATTTTATCTATTGAAATAAATTAAAAAATGTAGTAAAATTATTTTATAAAATTAATATTAAATTAAAAAAGTGGTGATAAAAATGGATGGACTTGCTTTGTTTTTGATAATTTTAGAAATATTGTTTTTATTTTTTGTAATTTCAAGAGAAAATAATTTGTATTTTAAAAAAATTTTTGAAACGATGGAGGAAAATTTTGTGAAAAAAAGTAAACTTGAGATTGAGTTTAAAAGAAAAAAATTTAATAAAAAAAATTATATTGTATTTTTCATAATTTTTTTATTTTCACTATTTTTAGATACAAAAATGACAGCGATAATTTTAATCAGTCTTGTAATGTTTTTTCTTTTGAAGTTACAAGTTTCTTATGAAAAATTTTCTAAAATATTTGTAAATTATAATCCAAATATAAAAAAATATAATTTTTATTTGTTATTTATTCTTTTTTTACAAACGATGATAATAGTTTTGACATTTTTTCTTTCAAGGTAGGTAATTTATGAAAAAAAATATTAGATTTATTTATTTTTATACTTTAATTTTGTCTGAATATCAAAAAATAAAATTAATATTTTGAGAGAAAATAATTTTTTTGAATTTAAAAGTTATTATATTTTAAAAAATAAAAAAATTAAAAATATAAAAAAATATAAATTTATTGTGAAATATTTGGAAAAAATTTTGGATTGCGAAATTAATTTTAACAAAAAAAAGTATTTAGAAAAAAAGATTTTATTAAATTATGAGATTAAGAATTTTGATTTAGAAGAAAAAATTATTATAGATGTTGAATTTGGTGAAAATATTAAAAAAGAAAAAAGTGACTTCTTTATTTATCCAAAAATATTTGTTATTTTAATTATTTTTGAAAAAATAAAAAAAACTAAATATTTTATTTCATTAAAAAATAAAAAATTTAAAGATTTGTATTTAAAAATTGTTGTCGATGTAATTTATTTGATTATTTTTTCTGGAAGTTTTATTTTTAATTTTATTGAAATTGAAGAAAAGGAATATCTTGATATTTTTTTGGAAAAGACAGAAAAATATTTTTTGTTTGTAAATTCAAATAATTTTTGCGATTTTTCTAAAATTAATTTTGAAAGTTTGAAAGAAGCGCAAAGTTATATAAATTTATTTAAAAAGGCGCTAAATGATGGATGTTTTTATTGTGGCAAAAATTTTAAGTTTTATTTTAATAAGAAAAATATGGTAAAAAAAATAGAAGAAATAAAAAAACTAAAAGAAAATATTGATTTTGAGAAAATAAATATTTAAAAGTTTTTAGAAAGGGTTAATATGGATGAAAAACAAATTGGAAATATTTATCGAAAATAAAAGTGAAGAATTAAAAAAAATTATGAATGACAATGAAATTGCAAATTTTCTTGAAAAAAATGAATTAGATGGCATTTATGACGATAATTTTTTGGAGAACAAAGCGTTAGTTATGAAATTTTCGGAAATTTTTATTTGTATGTATTTTCAAAATAAAGGAGAAAAAGTTAGGCTAAAAACAAAAGTGAATAAATTGGAAAAAGAAATTAAAAAATTAACTTTTAAAAAATTAAGGGGAAAAAATGAAACTTACTGGCAATTTTTATTTAGAAAATGAAAAGATAACTTTTTTATTTGTTGTTTTAGATTTTGGTAAAAAAAATATTTATCTTCAATATAAAAATAAAATTTATGATTTGAGATATTTAATAAATAAAATTAAAGATAAAAAAATATTTTTTTGGATTAAATTATATTATGAAAATAAGATTTTTGAATCTCACATAAAAAAAGTGGTGGAAAGTCCTGAATATAAAAAGAAATTTTTTAAATTTTTTGAACTTGTTATAGAAATTGAATTTGTTAATTCAAATTTTCCTTTAGTAATTTCAAAAATAATCGAAATTGAACCCAATTTTGATGAGAAAAAAAATAATTTTTTGATTTATGCTGTTTTGGCAAATAAAATTATTTTGAAACAAAGTGAGAAAATTCAAATTTTTTATAAAAAGTGCAAAATTGAATTGGGATATTATAATTCAGATTTTAGTAAAATTTTTAAATTACTTGGAACATATATTGAACTGCGGAAAGGTTATAAAATATTGCAAATTTCAAATATTGTAAATTCAAATTGTTTTGATTTAACAAAAGAAAAAACTATTGAAAATTTTGAAAAAAGTGGATTTTTGAAAAAAAATAAGAAAAATAAAAATAATAAAAAAGATGAAATTATTGAAAATTGGATTAAAGATGAAACTTTTGAAAAAGTAAAAGAAAAATTTGATGGAATTTTGGAAGATGAGATAATAAAAGAGTTATTGAATTTTTAAAATATAAAAAAATTAAAGAAAGGAAAGTGCGAAATTTTAATATTTTTCGTACAATAAAATTATGAAGAAAAGACAGATTTTTTCATCACTTATGGATGAAATGGAAATTATGGGAGTTCCTTTGCAAATTTTTAAAGTAATAATGGGATTTACAGGAATCTTATATATTCTTACAAAAAATTTTATGGCATTTGTAATAGCGGCAATTCTTATGATGGTTTGTAGAATTATTTGCTTTGGTGACAATTATAAAATAAATTTATTGTTTAAATATTTTACTGATGAAGATGAACTGGATGCTTAAAAATTTTTGAGATGAAAAGGAGAAAAATAAAAAAATAATATGAATAAAATAAATAAAGTAAATAATAAAATAAATAAAGTAAATAAAGTAAATAATAAAATAAATAAAATTTTGATAAAAGCATTAATTTTTCTTGTATTTGGAATTTTTGTACAAGCTGAAGAAAATAAAGAAAATTTTTTTAGTCAAGAAAGTATTTCAAAAATGCAAATAAAAAAATTGATTTCTGGAAAACAAGATGCGATAAAACGGGTTGCGACTACTTTTGATTACTATTCTGACAGCATTTATGACATTTATGTCACGCCAGATTTTGTCACGATGATAAAGTTTGATCCAGAAGAAGAGATTATCGCTGTTATTGGCGGAAATAATTCTAATTTTGAGATGGAGCAGGAATTTGGCGGAGAAGATAATTCTGTTTATTTGTTTGTCAGACCTACAGATCTTGATATAACTTCAAATGTTAATGTCATAACAAATAAAAGGATTTATATGTTTAATTTGTATTCGACTCTTGAAATATTTAATCCGTTTGTGAAATTTAATTATTCATCTTCTGAAAATGATATGAAGGCAAAAATCCCAGTAAAAAAAGACTTGAATAAAAACTCTATTTTAATGGATGTTAATAAAATGGATTCAAATTATACTGTGACGAATAAAAATTTACCATTTGCTCCGACACAAGTTTTTACTGATGGGATAAAAACGGTCATAATTTTACCTGAAGAAATACAGGAAGCACCTGTTATAATGGTAAAAGGAACTGGTGGAAGTGGATTTGAAGTAGTTAATTTTGAATATGAGTTTAATAGAATAATTGTTCACAGGAAGATTAAGGAAGCGGTACTTAAACTTGGGAAAAAGCAAGTTAAAATTAAACATAAGTAAAGGAGAGAAAATAAAATGTATAAAAAAAATTTAAAAAATTTAAATGATTTTGAAACACATGAAGAAGAAGATTTTGTAATTGATGAAGCTGATGAAGATGAATTGGAAGATGATATTGGAGACATTTCGGATTTTGAAGATGAGCCAAAAAAAGATTTGAAAAAAGTTGGAAAGTTTAAGAAAAATTTGCTAATATGTTCTGCAATTTTTGGATTTTTAATGATTGTGGGACTTTTTGCAATTCCTGGAATGATAAAAAAATCGTCTGAAAAAAATAAAAATCAAAATGAACTTAGTCAAAATATGGAACAACCTGTTTATGATGGGGAAGTTGATTCTGAAGATGGACAAAATAAAAATCTTAATTTGGGAAATCAAAATAATGCGGCGATAAATGTAAACGAACCTTGTGATACAGTTAATTTAAATAATCCAAATAATATCAATAATCCAAACTGTGCAAATATTTCAAATAATCAAAGTATGAATCAAGTTCAGAGTGAAAATCAAAATGAATCTCAAAGTAAAAATCAAAACGAAAGTCGAAATAAAATTTCCAAAGCTCAAAATCATAAAAATAAAAATTTTGAAGCTCAAGATTTTTCACAAAATGAAATACCAAAAAAATCTAATAAAAACATTTTATTTGAAAAACAAAATAAAATTTATTCTTTTAGAAATATTTCTAAACCTGAAAAACCTGAATATCATCCAAGGAATATAGAAAAGCCATTATCTGGAGCATTAAATTCATTAAATAAAAACAATAGTTCTAATTTGAATATCAATAAAAATAATAAAAATAGTGAGAATAGTGAAAATGGTGAAAATAATGAGAGTAATAAAAGCAATAATAATAAAAATAATAAAGAAAATATAAGACCGAAAGCTAGAGCAAATGGAATAAATACTTTTTCATTACAACAAGGAAGTTATATTCCAATTGTAACTTCGACGAAAATGAATAGCGATAATTCTAGCTATTTTATGGCTATTGTTTCTGAAAATGTTTATTCAAAAGAAGGAAAGCATAAAATTTTAATTCCGATGGGGAGTAAAATAATTGGAAATTACTCGGCACTAAAAAATAATAACGATACAAGAATGCTTATGATGGTTGACAAAATTATTCTTCCAAATAATAAAGTAATTGTATTTGAAAAGTCGAGTGTGATCGACTTAAAAGGTGAAATTGGTGCAAGGGGACAGTTGAACACAAAAGTAACTCAAAGACTTGGAAAATCGTTACTTGCACTTTCGTTTAGTGTAGCGGATTTGGTATTAGATTATAGAAAGACTAGAGTTGCACGAAGATATCCAGCAAGATGGGATGAAATAATAACAGATCCTGTAAATACAGTAAAAGATTCGATGGAAACGATAGATAAAGCCTGGAATTCTGTAAAAAATCGAATTAAAATTCCTGTTGGAACTAAATTGAATGTTTTTACTGGAAATGAAATTATTTTGGAAGAATATAAAAGAAGTTAATTAAAAAAATGAAAAAGGGAAATTATGAAAATAAATAATAAAAAAGATTTTAAAATTAAATATTTTGTTTTGTTTATATTTTTTGAAATATATAATTTTTGTTTTGCAGATACAAATTACAAAAGTTTTGAAAAAATGTTTAGAGAAGGAGCGAAAATTGGCGGTGGAAGTGTGATTGAAAAAATGGTAAATGCACTTTTTTATGGAATGATTATTTTATATCGTGGTATTTCATCAAAGTTGAGTCAAATTTTAGGTTTTATTATTTTGGCATTTATGATTATAAGTATTTTAAAAATAATTTTACAAAATGTTGAAAAAGTAGATTTATATTCGATGTTAAAAATAATATTTCCAAGTTTTATAAAAAATTTAATTCTTGCTTTTATTTTTATAACGCCAGTAAATTATAAAATAAATCTTGGGTTTGAAAATATTTTTGGAAATAAAATGGTAAAAGGAACTTTATTGACTGAATTAACAGAAATATTTTTTTCAATGTTTTATTAAATAGTACAAGAACACTCGCGACTTTAGTCGTGCGATGAATTGTACGAAAATTTTAGTAAGCATATAGGGAAACTTGTATGTAGACACGGATCAAAACCGTGCAACAAAGAAACTGAATTGCTGGGAACTCTTAAAGCTAGTATGACCACAACATAGCAATCTTACTCACAAGAGGCAAATGTGAAGGTGGCGAAAGCAGAAAAAATATACTAGATGATGCAAGGTTAAATCCTAAACATTATGATAATAGACAATCAGCAGCTAAACCTGAAAAGGAAAGTTCAACGACTATCCCTCGTGAGGGGAGTACAATACAAGCGACTGGTATTGGAAGTGGTTTCGCCTAAGTCCTTGGAAATAGGATAAGGATAAGATATAGTCTGTGCTTGTTAGAGATAACAAGAAGTTCATAAGAGAACTGCATAAGTAGTAGCGCACTTATGTGAACGACGCTTCCCACTGTTGTGGGGTTTTAAAAACTTTAAAAATATTTAAAAAAAACAGATAAAATGTAGAGTACATGGTATAATATCTCTGATGAAAAGGAGGTGATATCTATGTATTTAACTTTAAAACAGCAGGTAAAACATCTTAGTAAAAAGGAGTTTAGGAATTTAAAATATTTATCTCATATAGCCAAGAATTTAACTAATGAAGCTATATATAATATTAGACAACACTATTTTCAAAATAAAAAGTATTTAAGTTATAATGAAAACTATAAAATGCTTAAAAATAGTGAGAACTATAAGAAGTTAAATTCTAATATGGCTCAACAAATTCTAAAAGAAGTAGACGGAAGTTTCAAATCATTTTTTGGACTTTTAAAACTTGCTAAAAATGGTCAATATAATTTTAAAGATATAAAATTACCTAAATATCTTGCTAAAGATGGTTTTACAACTCTTGTTATAGGTTTTGTAAGATTAAAAGATGATATGCTGATAGTTCCTTATTCAAATTCGTTTAAGAAAACTCATCAGGAAGTTAAAATTAAGCTGCCACCAGTATTAAAAGGCAAGAAAATAAAAGAGATTAGAATAATACCAAAACAACATTCTAGGTACTTTGAAATTCAATATACTTATGAAGTAGAGGAAGTTCAAAGGGAATTAAACAAAGAAAATGGACTAGGAATAGATTTAGGTATAGACAATCTATGTACTTGTGTTACAAATAACGGAGCTTCATTCCTAATAGACGGCAGAAAATTAAAATCTATTAATCAATACTATAACAAGACAAATGCAAAATTGCAAAGCATTAAAGATAAGCAAAAGATAGAGCATATAACATTAAGGCAAAAGAGAATAGCTAGAAGGAGAAATAATCGCATAAATGATTATCTTTCAAAAGCAGCAAGAATAATTATAAATTATTGTCTTAATAATGATATAGGAAGAATAGTTCTAGGATATAATGAAGATTTTCAAAGAAAATCAAATATTGGAAGCATAAATAATCAGAACTTTGTAAATATACCATATGGAAAATTAAGAAATAAAATAATATATCTATGTAAACTATATGGAATAAAATTTAAACTGCAAGAAGAAAGTTATACATCAAAAGCAAGTTTCTTTGATGGAGATGAAATTCCAATATATGATAAAGAAAATCAAAAAGAATATATATTCAGTGGAAAAAGAATAAAAAGAGGACTATATCAAACAAGCACAGGTAAACTCATAAATGCGGATTGTAATGGAGCATTAAATATATTAAGAAAAAGTAAAGTTGTGGACTTAAGTGTCCTATACAATAGAGGTGAGCTGAACACACCTAAAAGAATAAGGGTAGTGTAAAGTTATCAAATTTCTTAGAAAATTTTTGAATATTTTTAAAGATTTTAGAACCCTGTGACTTTAGTCGTGGGAGGTTCAGAAACTTGGTTTAATAGCTTTTGGTTCAAAAAAATTTAAAACTTTAACCCCAGGAAAGTTAGCCGATAATTTTATTTCAGTGCCACTTAATTTACTGCAAAATATATTAAAATTTAAAACATTTTTTGCAATATTTGTAAATATAGCTAAAATAATTTTATTAATTTTTTGTGTCTGGATTTGTGCAAAAATTATTTCAAAATATATTTTAATTATTTTTGAAGCATTGATATTAATGATTTTTTCAGTATTTTATTTAATTTTTTTTCTTTTAGAAAATGCATCGCAAATTGCTCAAAAAGGATTAAACTTGATAATCACGCAAATAATTACAGTTTTTATGACTGTAACAATGATGGGAATTTCGTATAATTTGTTAAATTTGGTGTCAGTTGGAAATAGTATACTTGGAATTTCTTCGCTGATGATAGCACTTATGTTAATAGAAAAAACTATTGAAAACATAGATTTTATAGCAGTAACTTTGACTAGCGGATCTGGAAGTTTTGAAAGCTAAAATTTTTTAAAACTATAATTCTATGTATTTTCGAAGATTTTTTTTAGATAAAAAATTTTTTCATAAAATGTTTTTTTGTTTTTTTCTCTAATGTTCATAATCAGTATAATTGAAAAAATTTGATAATTTTTATTTGATTAAAATTATTTTAATTTTTAAAATCCATCTTGAAAAACACAATATTTTGTGTTAATATTTAAGTGCAATAACAATATATAGTGTTTTTTGAGGATTTTGTAAAGTGGGGGAATTTACGAAATAAAGGAGAGAAGATCAAGATGGGATTAGAATTAACACCGAATTTGAACAAAACAATTGAAAAAATAATAAATGTGGAAAAAAATGATACAAATAATGAAAATGCGAACATGTCTTCAATGACACCTGCGGGACAAATGATGAAATTTGCAAGTGAGGTTTCAAAAGTTTATGCACTTGAAAATTTAATATCTGAAAAATTTAGAAAAGCTCATGAAGATGGAATTATTCACATTCACGATTTGGATTTTTATCCAAGTAAAACGACAACTTGTCTTCAGTATGACCTAGAAAATATGTTTGAAAAAGGATTTGTCACAAAGCATGGTTATATTCGTGAAGCACAAAGTATTTTGACTTACGCTACTCTTGCGACTATTATTTTTCAGACAAATCAAAATGAACAGCACGGTGGTCAAGCAATTCCAGCATTTGATTTTTACATGGCAAAAGGGGTGCTAAAGTCATTTAGACAGTATTTAAAAAACAGAATTTTAAATTTTGTGGAAATTAAAAATGATGTTGAAATTACTGAAGAATATGAAAAAGATGCAAAAGAATTTTTGAAAAAAATAATTAATTCGATAAAAACGACAGAAAAAGAAAATGAAGAAATATCTAAATATTTTAATATTTCTAAAAATGATTTGATAAAATTGTTAAAAAGCAGTTATAAAGATACAAAAAAAGAAACTTATCAAGCGATGGAAGGTTTTTTGCATAATTTAAATACAATGCATTCTCGTGGTGGAAATCAAGTTGTTTTTTCTTCGATAAATTATGGAACAGATACTTCATGCGAAGGTAGAATGGTTATAAAAGAACTTTTAAGAGCAACTTCAAAAGGTCTTGGAAAAGGAGAAACTCCGATTTTTCCAATTCAGATTTTTAAAGTAAAAGAAGGTTTGAATTTTTCTGAAAATGATTATAAATTGGCACAAAATGATTTTGAAAATATTTTAGAGAGTATAAAAAAAGAAGAAAATATTTATGAAGAAAAATCAAAAGAAAAAAATATAAAATTTGAAACTCCAAACTTTGATTTGTTATTACTTGCTTGTGAAACTACTAGTCGTAGATTGTTCCCTAATTTTGTATTTCTTGATGCAGAGTTTAATAAACATGAAAAATGGGATATGAATGATCCTAAAAAATATAAATATGAAATTGCAACAATGGGATGTAGAACAAGAGTTTTCGAAAATGTGAATGGCGAAAAAACAAGTCTTGGACGAGGAAACTTATCATTTACAAGTATTAATTTTCCTAGACTTGCAATCGAAACTCGAAAAGATGTGGAAGAAAAAATTTTGGCAATAGAAAAAGAAAATAAATTTTCTAGTGAAGAAGAAAAAATAAATAAAAAGAATGAAATGTTAGTAAAAGAATTTCAGGAAAAAGTTTTGGATGCAGCTAAACTTGCTGGGGAACAATTGCTAGAAAGATTTGAATTTCAAAAAACCGCTCTTGCAAAACAATTCCCATTTATGAAAGGTAATAATTTGTGGAAAGGTTTGGGAGATAAAAAAGAAAACGATGAAGTGGGAGAGGCGATAAATAGCGGAACACTTGCGATAGGTTTTGTAGGTGGAGCCAATGCGATGTATGCTTTGTTTGATGCAGAACATGGAACAAATGAATTAGCATATAAGACACTTTATGATACGATTGAAAAGATGGAAAAAGTGGCGGATGAGTTTAAAAATAAATATCACTTGAATTATTCAGTATTGGCGTCTCCTGCAGAAAGTCTTGCGGGAAGATTTTTAAGAATGGACAGAGAAAAATTTGGAGTGATAAAAAATGTTACAGATAGAGATTATTATGTAAATTCGTTTCACATTGATGTCAAAAAAGAAATAAGCATTTTTGATAAAATAAGAAAAGAAGCACCTTTTCATAAACTTACAAAAGGTGGACATATAACTTATGTGGAATTAGATGGAGAAGCTAGAAAAAATATAAGTGTAATTTTAAAAATAGTAAAAGTTATGAAAGATAGCGGAATAGGTTATGGTTCAATAAATCATCCAGTCGACAGATGTAAAGATTGTGGAACTGAGGCAATAATTTATGACAGTTGTCCTGTTTGCGGAAGTCACAATATCTCAAGAATCAGAAGAATAACTGGTTATCTGACAGGGGATCTTGAAAGTTGGAACAGTGCGAAAAAAGCTGAAGAAATGGACAGAGTAAAACACGGAATTTAATATGAAAAACGAGGATTTAAAAAAAGATTTTTCGTTAAAACTTTTAAGAACTTTTAAAGAAACTATTGTCGATGGAGTTGGACTTCGCTATTCAATATATTTTTCAGGTTGTTCTCATGCTTGTCCTGGTTGCCATAACGAGTATTCTTGGAATCCTAATAATGGAACTGAATTGACTTATGAAATTTTGAATGAAATTGCTAATGAAATTAATCAAAATGAATTACTTGATGGAATTACGATTAGTGGTGGGGATCCGCTTTTTAATCCGAAAGATATGCTAAAAGTCTTAAAATTTTTGAAAAAGAAAACGAAAAAAAATATTTGGATGTATACAGGTTATACATTGGAAGAAATAAAAAAAGATGATTTGAGAAAAAAGTGCTTGAAATATGTCGATGTTTTGGTTGACGGAAGATTTATTAAAGAATTGTATGATCCAAATATAAAATTTAGAGGAAGTAGCAATCAGAGAATTATAAAAAGAGAAGATTTTGGAATATAAAAAAATAGAGTTGTCAAAATGTGGCAGCTCTAATTTTTATAATTAATTATTTTCTGAATTTTCATTGTTATTTTCATCTTTTGGAAGAATTGTATTCAAATTTGAAAAAGTTGTATTTAGTTTTCCTAATAGTACTTCTAAATTTTCTCCTGTTACAGCTACTTTTTCTTCATCTGAAGATTTTTTTACCATAAATTTTGTAGTATTTTTTGATTTTGGCAAGTCTTTAGATTCTAATGTTTCTTTTAATATTTCTTCAGTAGACTTTTTAGTAGCATTTTTTGAAAAAGTGTTGCTTGAGACATTTTTAAAAAATTGTAAAAATAATTTTTTGGTGTCGATATTTTCAACTTCAACAGTTACAATACTTGTATCGTCACTTTGTTTTTCTGAGTTAGTAATTTTGTAATTAATATTTTTTAGTAAAGTTTTGTACAATTGTTCCTGACTTTGACTAATATAACTTTGTTCAAAGTTTTTAACAAAATTTGCATCAGTAGTGTATTTTCCAGCTTCGGTTGTTTTTCCAGCTTTTAAGTTGTCAATAAATTTTGCAACTGTTTTTTCTGAACTATTACCGCCACAGCTTGTCAAAAAAATAAGAAATAACATTCCTAATAGTATTTTTTTCATATTTGGCTCCTATCTATAAATTTTATTATAATTATTATATAATTAATTTTACATTATTTAAGCTAATAAGTCAATAGTTTTAAAAACCAAAATAAAACTTAATAAAATTTTAAAAATTGACAACAGTTATAATAATTGTGTATAATAAAAGTACTATGAATAAACTAGAAAAATTGGAAGATTTTTTGAGACACTCGATACTTTTTTTGTATTATGGTGAACTTTTTTCTAAAAAGCAAAGAGAGTATTTAGAGCTGTATTTTGAGGAAAATAGTTCTTTTTCGGAAATTGCAAAAAGATATGAAATTACGCGACAAGCTGTCTATGACAATATAAAGCGTGGAATAAAGCAACTTGATGAATACGAAGAAAAATTAAAAATATTTGAAAAAGAAAAGGAACTAAAAAATAAACTTTTGTTTTTGAAAAGTAATTTTACTTTGGAAAATTTGGAAAAAATAATTGAAGAATTTGATTATGATGAAAATTTAGAATAAAAATTAGGAGAGTTTAAAGATGTTTAATAATTTAGGAGATAGATTTAAAGATATATTTAAAAAAGTCAGAGGACAAGGAAAATTAACAGAAAGTAATATGAAAGATGCTCTTCGGGAAGTTAGGCTGGCTTTGTTGGAAGCAGATGTCAATTATGGCGTTGCCAAAAATTTTGTTTCAAGAATCCGTGAAAAAGCACTTGGAGAAGAAGTTATTTCAGGAGTAAATCCGACACAGCAATTTGTAAAAATAGTAAATGATGAACTTGTAAAAGTGCTTGGTGGAACAAATGTTGCACTTAAAAAGGCTGAAAAAGGGATGACAATTATTATGTTGTGTGGACTTCAAGGTGCTGGAAAAACGACATTTTCAGGAAAAATTTCAAAATTTTTGAAATCAAAGGGAGAAAAACCTTTTCTAATTGGAGCTGATGTATATAGACCAGCGGCTAAAAAACAATTAAAAGTGTTGGCACAGCAAGTAAAAGTTGGGTCTTTTACGATAGATGAGAGCACAGATGCGTTGAAGATCGTTCAAGAGGGAATAAAAGCAGCTAAAGATGAAAATGCCACTTATGTGATAATTGATACAGCTGGTAGACTTCACATTGACGAAGAGTTGATGAAAGAGCTTCACGAAATAAAAAATAGTGTGAAACCTAATGAAATACTTCTTGTAGTTGACGGAATGACTGGACAAGATGCGGTAAATGTTGCAAAATCTTTTAATGAAGAACTTGATATAACTGGAGTAGTACTTACTAAATTGGACGGAGATACTCGTGGTGGTGCAGCTTTGTCAGTTAAAGAAGTTGCTGGAAAACCTATAAAATTCATAAGTGAAGGAGAAAAACTTGACGATGTTTCGGCGTTTCACCCTGATAGACTTGCGTCTCGTATTTTGGGAATGGGAGATGTCGTGTCGCTGGTTGAAAAGGCGCAGGAAGCGATTGATGAAAAAGAAGCTAAAAAAATGGAAGAAAAATTTAGAAAAAATCAGTTTGATTTTGAAGATTTTTTGAAACAATTTAAAATGATTAGAAAGATGGGATCAATTGCAGGAATTATGAAAATGATACCTGGAGTTGATACAAGCATGATTGATATGGGTATGGCTGAAAAAGAGATGAAAAAAGTGGAAGCTATTATTTATTCGATGACGGTTGAAGAAAGAAGAAATCCAAAACTTTTAAAAGTTGGAACGAGAAAAGGGAGAATTGCTAGAGGTAGTGGAGTTCAAGTAAACGATGTAAACAAATTAATAAAACAGTTTGAACAGATGAAACAGATGATGAAAATGTTTAACAGTGGAGCGATTCCAGGACTTGGAATGATGAAAGGCAGAAAAAAATAAATTTTTTGAAAACTTTAAATTTAAAGAAAAGAGATGAAAAAAATGGCAAAAGATATTTTACATGAATTACAGAATGTGTATTCGTTAAAATCAAGGAGAAGTAAAATTATTTTAATAATACTTTGTTTTTTTACAGGAATTTTTTCGGGGTTAGTTGTTTCATCATATACATTGTTATTAAATAAAATTTCTTTTTTTCGGAACGGATATTTGACAAATTTAACAGTAACAAAAATTATTATTGGACTTATAGTTTTTATTTTAGTTGGAATAATAATTCAGTTTATGTTTTCAAAATATCCACTAATAGGTGGAAGTGGAATTCCGCAAGTAACAGCATTTCTGAATAAAAAAATAAAATTTAATTGGTTGCCAGAATTATTTTCAAAATTTTTGGGCGGAGTTTTGGCGGTTGGAGCTGGGATGGCACTTGGTCGGGAAGGACCATCTGTACATCTGGGGGCACTTATTGGTTCTGGAATTAAAAAGATTACAAAAAGAACTGAAACTGAAGAAAAATATCTTGTAACTTGTGGTGCCAGTGCGGGAATCGCTTCGACATTTAATGCGCCTCTTGCGGGAGTAATTTTTTCATTAGAAGAACTTCATAAGTTTTTTTCGCCGCTTTTATTGATTTGTGTATTAGTTGCCAGCGGGACTTCAAATTATGTTTCAAGAATGATTCTAGGACCTGAGTCTTCGTTTCAATACAATTTTATGCTTCCAAAACATACTCCAATTTATATTATTGGAATTGTAACGCTTGTATTTTGTTTAATAATTACAATTTTGGGAAGAGGGTTTTCATATTTTCTTTTGTTGTTTCAAAAAAAATTTAAAGACATAAAAATGAATAAATATTTAAAAATTTCGTTATTTATGGTGGTTGTCTATTTAGTGGCAATCTTTTTTAAAGAAATAACAGGTGGAGGGCACGATTTAATTGAAAAAATGTTCTCGGAAAAAGTAGGTCTTAAAATTTTATTTGCAATTTTAATAATGAAATTTTTTTACACAATGTTTTGTTATTCATCAGGATTTCCTGGCGGAATTTTTTTGCCAATGCTAGTAATAGGAGCTTTGTCTGGAAAAGTTTATGGCGAAGTATTAAATCACTATTTTGAAATTCCAAATGAAATAATTGTACATTTTATGATACTTGGAATGGCGGCTTATTTTACAGCAGTTGTGAGAGCGCCAATTACGGGAATTACATTAATTTTGGAAATGACAGGAAATTTTTCTTATCTGTATATGCTTATAATTGTTTGTACAATAGTCTATATTTTTACTGAATTATTTAAAATGGAGCCAATTTACGAAAGACTTTATTTAAATATGTTTGAAAAAGAGATTTCTCAGGCAGAAAAAGAAGAAGAAAAAATTAAAAAAGAGAAAAGAAAAAAAGAAAAAAGACTTGAAATGCTGGAAAATTGGTGGAAAGAAAGAGAAAAACACGGAAAAAATAAAAAAAAGAATGAGGATAAAATTGTCACTTTATTAATTCCAGTTGGAGTAAATTCGGAATTTGACGGGAAATTAGTCAAAGAATTGAAATTGCCAGAAAATATTTTAATTATAAGTGTTAGATCAGAAGGAGAAGACCACATTGCAAAAGGTAACACAAAAATTCAAAGTGGAAATCAGCTCGTTATGATTACGGATTACAAGACGGCTGTTAAATATGCGAGTGAATTAAAAGAGCGAGGACTAAAAATTATTTAAAAAATAAATTTTAAAGTAAGAGGACTTTTTAGAAAATAAATTTTTCAATTTTAGTCCTTTTATTTTATTTTATTTATTTTATTTTTTACAAATTATTTAAAAAAAATTTAAAAATTAAAGAAAAATATTGAAAAAATTTAGTAAAAATATTATTTTTATAAAAAATTAAAAATAAAAAAAAAATAAAAAAAAACAAAAAATAGAAAGAGATAAAAATGAAAAAACATAAAAATATAATGATATTTGGAACAGGTTCAAATGTTGGAAAAAGTATAATTGCTGCAGGACTTTGTAGAATTTTTTATCAAGATGGATATAGAGTTGTGCCATTTAAGTCACAAAATATGGCGCTAAATTCATTTATAACAAAATCTGGAAAAGAAATGGGAAGAGCGCAAGTTGTACAAGCTGAAGCCGCTAAAATTGAACCAGAAGTTTTTATGAATCCCATTTTACTAAAACCGACAACAGATAGAAAATCACAAATTATTGTAAATGGAAAAGTTTATAAAAATATGGATGCGAGAGAATATTTTGCTTTTAAACATAATTTGAGAAAAGAGATTATGAAAGCGTATAATTATATTCAAGAAAATTATGATATTTGCGTATTAGAAGGTGCGGGAAGTCCTGCAGAAATTAATTTAAAAAAAGATGATATTGTAAATACTGGAATGGCTGAGATGGCGGATGCGCCTGTAATTTTGGTAGCAGATATTGATAGAGGTGGAGTTTTTGCCGCAATTTATGGGACGATAATGCTTTTGGAAGAAAGTGAGAGAGACAGAATAAAAGGAGTTGTTATTAATAAATTTCGTGGGGATAAGTCGCTTCTTTCAAATGGGATTGAGATGATAGAAAAATTAACAAATGTGCCTGTTTTGGGAGTGGTTCCATATGTGAAATTGGGGATTGAAGAAGAAGATAGTCTTGGGATTGACAAATATAATGAGAAAAAAGATGCGAAAATAAAAATTTCTGTGATAAAATTAAAGCATATTTCAAATTTTACCGACATTGATGCGCTTAGCCACTATAGCGATGTTTCTCTAAAATATGTGAAAAGTGTAAACGAACTTGGAAAAGAAGATGTTATTATTATTCCTGGCTCAAAAAATACAATTGAAGATATGAAAGATTTGGTTGAAAAAGATATGGCTCGAAAAATAATAAGACTTGCAAAATCAGGAACTGTCATTTTTGGAATTTGTGGAGGATTTCAAATTTTAGGACAAAAAATTACTGATTTGAATAATTTGGAAAGTAATTTAAAGGAGATTTCAGGACTAGGTCTACTTCCGATAGAAACAGCTATAGAAACGGAAAAAATAACTACGCAATATGAAAATACATTAAAAAACGTAAGTGGAATTTTGAGCGGAATGGAAAATGTTAAAATAAATGGTTATGAAATTCATCAAGGTTATAGTTATTTGGAAAATGGCGATAATAGTAAAAATTTGAAAGAAATTCAAAAAAATTGTATTTTTGGAGAGAAAAAGTTAAAGGGAATGGTGCGAGAAAATGTGATTGGAACTTATGTTCACGGAATATTTGATAATTTTGAATTTACAAATAATTTCTTAAATAAAATTAGAGAAAATAAAGGATTGGAATATATAGATGAAAAATTTAGCTATTCTGAATATAAAGATAGAGAATACAATAAATTGGCGAAGGTTTTACGAGAAAATATAGATATTAAAAAAATTTATGAGATAATAAAAAAATAAAAATTTTTGTTTTTTTTTATGGTTGATTTTCAATTGACAAAATTATAATACATGTTATAATAAAAAAAGATACAGGTGTTTTTAAACTTAATAAGGAAATCGGTTAAAATCCGATACAGCCACCACTACTGTGAAATGGACGAAAGTGTATAGCCACTGAAAACGAAAAATTTATTTTAAAAAATTTTTTAATTTGTTGAAAAAATATAAAAAGTTTTAAAATAAAAAAATTTTTTGGGAAGGATACGAGTAGGAAGAAGTTAGTCAGGAGACTTGCCTGTAATCTTTGCAATATAAAATTTTCTGGGAAGGGAGAAAATAATATGCGTAAAAAAGTAAACTGTGGTTTTATCACAGGATTTTTAAGTGTGTTAATTTCAGCTTTTTCAGCTGATTTTTTATTTTAGAAAAATTAAAAAAATTTGAGAGGAAGTGGAAAAAATGAAAAAGTTGAAATTATTGATTTTAATGGCTTTTTTAGTAATTGGTGTAAATAGTTTTTCTATGCACATCATGGAAGGATTTTTGCCTGTAAAGTGGGCGGCATTTTGGTTTGTCTTATGTTTGCCGTTTTGGTTCTTGGGAATAAAAAAATTGAAAAAATTGTCTGGTGAAGATATGGAGAAAAAAATGATTTTAGCACTTGCGGGAGCATTTATCTTTGTTCTTTCGGCGCTAAAAATACCGTCTGTTACAGGAAGTTCATCGCATCCGACAGGAGTTGGATTGGCTTCTATATTATACGGTCCTTTTGTAACTTCAATATTGGGAACAATAGTTCTTATATTTCAAGCGGGACTTTTAGCACATGGGGGATTTACAACGCTTGGAGCAAATAGTTTTTCAATGGCAATAACAGGGCCTTTGGTATCATTTGGAATTTATAAATTACTTTGCAAAAAAAATAAAGCATTGGCAGTCTTTTTGGCAGCAGCTCTTGGAGATTTGTCAACATATGTAGTGACTTCGCTTCAACTGGCACTGGCAAATCCTTCGACAACTGGAGGAGTGCTGGAATCATTTTTAAAGTTTGCAGCAATATTTGCAGTAACACAGGTTCCTTTAGCGATTATTGAAGGATTACTTACAAATATTATCGTGAATATATTGGACAAATATAACGATAAAAAAGAAAAAGAATAATAAGAACGAGAATAAGAATAAAAAAAAGAGGTGCAATTATAGTGAAAAAAGAAAAAAAAGATAACATTTTCAAAAAAAATTTGTTGCTAGTATTGATAATTATAGTAATAGGAATATTTCCCTTGTTATTTATAAAAGGAGCGGAATTTGGCGGTTCTGATGATAAGGGGGAAGAAATGATTCAAAAAATTAATCCAAATTACAAACCTTGGGCAAAAAATCTTTTTGAGTTGCCGGGAGGAGAAGTTGAAAGTCTTTTGTTTGCATTACAAGCTGCATTTGGAGCTGGAGTTGTTTGTTATGTGCTTGGATATTTGAGAGGGCGTAAAAAAGGTAGAGAAGAAGATGCTAATTGATAAAATTTCATATAGAAGTTTGTTAAAAGAGATAAATCCTGCAATAAAAATATTTTTTATGGTAATAACTTTAATATTTTTAATTGTTACTGATAAAAAAGAAGTTTTTCTATTTAATTTTGTTTTATTTAATATAATTATGCTATTTTTTGTAAAAGTAAAAGAATTGCTTTATTTATATGTTGTTCCAGCGTTTTTTATTTTTACGACAGCACTTTCGCTTTTATGGATAAAAAAAGATATGATAACATTTTTATTCCGCTCTTTTTCTTCAATTTGTGTGGTTTATGCTCTAATTTGTTCGACACCGATTTCAGATTTTGACTATGTTTTTGAGAAATTAAAATTTCCAAAAATTTTTCGAGAATTATTTTTATTAATTTATAAATTTATTTTTGTACTTTTTGATGTGAAAGATAAGTTATTAAATGCACAAAATTCGAGATTGGGATATGTAAATTACAAAAATAGTCTAAAATCTTTTTCAATGTTAGTTGCAGCAATATTTAGAAAAACAGCTTATTACAATGAAAATTCAGTAAAAGCTGTAAATTCAAGGTTGGGAAAAAATTTTATCTTTATTCATAAAAAATATAAAAAAGTTGGAAAAGAAATTTTTTTCGTAATTTTTGTATGTTTAATAAATTTGGTTATGGTGGTAGTATAATGTTAAAATTAGAAAGTATTTGCTTTTCGTATGAAAAACAAAATAAGATTTTAAAAAATATCTCTCTTGATATAAAAAAGGGGGCAAAAACGGTATTTCTGGGAGAAAATGGTTCGGGGAAATCGACACTATTTTTTTTGTTAAATGGGTTGTTAAAGCCAGACAGTGGCGAAATATATTTTAATGGGGAAAAATTAAAGTATAAAAAAAAAGATTTGGAAAATTTGAGAAAAAAAGTTGGAATTGTATTTCAAGATCCCGAAGTTCAGATTTTTGCGCCAACAGTTTATCAGGAAATGGCTTATGGGTTGCAAAATCTGAATTATTCAAATGAAAAAATTGAAGAAAAAATAAGTGAGATAAGTACTGATCTAAATATGAAAAAAATTTTAGAAAAACCTTGTCATCATTTGAGTTACGGACAAAAAAAAAGAGTGACAATAGCTTCAATTTTGGCAATGGAACCAGAAATTTTGGTACTGGATGAGCCGACGGCATGGCTTGATTTTAAAAATATAAAAAAAACATTAGAAATGATAGAAAATTTGTGTAAAAGAGGGAAGACGCTTGTGATTTCTACGCATGACATAGATTTTGCGTACGAAGTTGCGGATTATATTTATATTTTAAATGAAGGAAAAATTGTGAAGCATGGAACTCGTAATGAAATTTTTGAAGATTTTAAATTTTTGAAAAAATTGAATTTGGATGTTCCAAAAATATTGAAAGTAAAAGAATTTTTGAAACAGAAAAATATTGATATTTTAGAATATTATGAGTTTTTGGAAAAAAATTTTAAATAAATATTTCACAAATAAATAAGTTCTTGAATTTTTGTTAAAAGAAAATATGGTATAATATTATTAATAAATAATTTTATATAAAAAGTGAGTGATAATGATGAAGATGAAAAAAATTGAAAATTTAAGAATTTTTTTTCTTTTTTTGATTTTTCCTGTCTTTCTTTTTGGCGAGAGCATAAAAAATTATGATGTTTTCATAACAATTCAAAAAGATGGGATTTTGAATATTTCAGAAAATATAAATTACAACTTTGATGGAAGGCAAAAGCACGGAATTTATAGAAAAATACCTTTGAAGTTTGGTTCAGAAGTTGAGGTTTTTAATGTTTTAAAAAATGATAAAAAAGAAAATTTTGATATTTTTGATTAAAAATGCGGTCGCACACTCGTGACGCAAGGAATGAGTTAGACCGAGAAGTATAGTCAGCATATATAGAAATATGTATGTGGAGATAGCAACTAAAAAAAAGCTATCCAATACTACTCGAATTGCTGGGAACCCCTAAAGCTGGTATAACTACAACATAATACCTAAATAAATACAGTACAGATGTGAAAGTGGCGAAAGCAGAAAAAATATACTAGATGACATAAGGTTAAATCCTAAGTGTTAAGATAATGGGCAATCAGCAGCCAAGACCGAAAGGTAAGGTTCAACGACTATTCCTCCTGAGGGAAGTACACCAAAGCTGGTGGAAGTGGGTAGACCCAAACAGGTAGAGCTGTGGGATAAGATATAGTCTGTGCTTAATAGAAATATTAAGAAGTTCATAAGAGAACTGCATAGGTGGTAGCGTACTTATGTGAACGACAACCTCTAAAACGACTAAGTCGGTTTTTAGGTTCATATATTTAGAAAAATTTTACTTTTTCATTTACTTACAGTATAAAAAATAGTATACTTATGTATAAGTAAATGGAGGTGAAATCAAATGGAAAAAGCATACAAGTTCAGATTTTATCCAACTAAAACTCAAATAGAAAAGTTAAATTGTACTTTTGGTTGTGTTAGATATGTCTATAATCATTTTTTAGGTTTAAAACAAAAGCTGTATAATACAGAGAAAAAGTCTATGTCATATATGAGTGTAGTAAAGAATTAACAGTTTTAAAGAAAGATAAAGAATGGTTAAAAGATGTAGATAAATTTTCTTTACAAAATTCTTTAAAAGATTTAGATAAAGCCTATAAGAACTTTTTTAGTGGAAAGGGTTATCCAAAGTTTAAATCTAAGAAAGATAATAGAAAATCATACAGAACTAATTATACTAATAATAATATAGAGTTTTTAGATAAATGGATAAAAGTACCTAAGTTAGGAAAACTAAAAATAGGAGATAAGATGAAGCCGCAAGGAAGAATAATAAATGCAACAATAACACAAGCACCTAGCGGAAAATATTATGTATCTTTGTGTTGTACAGATGTAGAAGTAAAAAAACTAGAGAGCACAAATAAAAATGTTGGAATAGATTTAGGTATAAAGAACTTTGCGATTACCAGTGATGAAACCTTAATGGAGAATCCAAAATATTTACAGAAATCTTTGAAAAAACTAGCTTTATGCCAAAGAAAACTGTCACGAAAACCAAAGGGCAGTTCAAATAGAAATAAGGCTAGAATAAAAGTAGCGAAATGTTATGAAAAAGTAACAAATCAAAGAAAAGACTTTTTGCAGAAATTATCGACAGAACTGATAAGAAAATATGACATTATCTGTATGGAAGACTTGCAAGTAAAAAATATGGTAAGAAATCATAAATTAGCAAGAAATATTGTAGACGTATCATGGAGTGAATTTAGTAGAATACTGGAATATAAAGCGAAGTGGTATGGAAGAACAGTAGTAAGAGTGGATAAATTTTTTGCAAGTAGTCAAATGTGTAATTATTGTGGATATAAGAATGAAGAAGTAAAAGATTTAAGTGTAAGAGAATGGACTTGTACATTCTGTGGAGCTGTACATAATAGAGATATAAATGTAGCCAAAAACATACTAAAAGAAGGGCTAAGGATATTAAGAGAAAGTGCTTAAATATATAAATATATGAACCGTAGGAACTATGGGGATAGCTTGGTAAATTTAGTTGGCTAACAGAAGCAACTACTACCCAAGAACCTCGCGACTTCAGTCGTGAGAGGTTCAGGAAGCGGAATATAAAATAATAAAAATAGGAAAACAAGATGTTTTGCTTGAAAATGGAATTTACAATTATCAAATTGATTATAAAATGAAAAAAGCGATAACAGAATATGGAAATCAATATGAAATATACTTTAATGGAATTGGTCAAGAGTGGGGCGTTCCAATTGAAAAAGCAAATATTGTTATTAAAATGAAAAATGGAAACTTGTATGAAAATGGTGAAAATTCTAATTTTGAAGTTTACACTGGAAAAAAAGGGGAACGGAATCAAAATTTTGAGGCAAGAATGGAAAGTGGGAAAATTTTTATTTCAAATTTGACAAGATTGAATGAAAATGAAGGAATTAGTTTTATTATTCATTTGGATAAAAATAAATTTGATAAAAATATTTTAAATCAAATAAATAATGAAGCTCAAAGAAGTTTTGAAAAAGAAAGAAATGATTTTAAAAATTTAGCTTTAAGAGGAATTTCTTTAGTGATAGGATTTATAATTTTGATGGCTTTGAGTATTTATGTATGGGTTTATTATTTGAAAGCAAAAAATACAAAATATTTTGACGAAGAATTATCTCCAGTTGAAGTCGCTTATCTTTCTGGAAATGATAATTTGGAAAAATTGACAGAAGTCGCCATCTTGTCGTTGTTAAAAAAGAAATGTATTTCAATTAAAGAAAAAACAATGAAAATGATTTTTATCAGTGGAAAAGATGAATTGCCAGAAGAAGAGAAGATTATTTTGGAAGCTATAAGAAATAATTATCAAAAAGAAGATAAATTTTATGAAAAAAGTTTGGAAATGAAAAAAATGTTGGAGAAAAAATATCGAAATTTAAAAAAAGATTCTAAAAAATATTATTTTCCATTTTTTTTAGGAGTGATAATTTTAAGTATTTTGTTTTTTACAACAACATTTGAAAATTTAAGCATATATATTGGCTTTTTTATATTTTTTGCTGTAAGTTATTTTATTTCTTTAGACGAACTTTCATATTTTAGAATAATACCGATTTTTTTTATAGGAATTTTATTATTTAACGATATTTCAAAAAATATTTTATATATTTTGGAAATTATTTATTTTTGGGGATTATTTGAAGTTTTTAATTATATTTTTAAAAATAATTCTTCGATAAAAAAATGGATAGATGAGTTAAAAAAATATATAGAAGATAAAATTTTTAAAAATAGTTGGGAAATGGATAGATTTGAGAGAAGAAGAATTTATGATATTATTTTACCTTATTCAGTGGCTTTGCATCAAAACCGAAGAGTTTCACAGTGTTTTATAAAAGAATTTGGAGAAGAGGAATATAAAAATCAAAATGTAAATTTTTTCTCAAATAATTTAATCATTAATGAAGTTCAAAAAACTTTTGATGCCGTAAGGGTAAAATGGGGAAAAATTGCCAGTAAAAATAAAAGATTTGGCTCTGGCAGAAGTTTTGGCGGAAGTTCAGGTGGCGGCTTTGGCGGCGGTGGAGGCGGAAGCTGGTAAGATTATAAAAATTCATATGACAATAAAAAAATGGAATGATAGTGTTAAATTTCATAATTTTGGAAAATATTTTTGAAACGCTGAAATATTTAATGGCAATTATTACTGGACTTTGGATTTACTGGATTATTTCACATATTATAGGAACAGTAAAATTTTTGAAAAATGAAGATTATTCATATAAATTTTCAGCAAATATTTTGAAACCATAAAAATTGATATATTAATTATCGTATAAATTCCCGTTTTAAAAAAATTTTTTAAACGGGAGTTTTTTTGTAACATAAGTTACAGTATTATTTGAAAAAATGTTATAGAATATAAGTGGAGAGAAATCAACAGTTTTATACTATTTCCTATTCTTATTTCAGGATTTTAGTATAAAATTGATTTATTATTTGCTTTTTTGGAAAATATCATTATAACTTTTGATTTAAAATGCATTTTATAATAGTCAGATAAAAGATCTGATGTTATTAGATGCATTTTTTATTTTATCTTAATTTTATTATTTTGATGTTAAAAATATTCATGTAAAAAAAAT
Source organism: Leptotrichia sp. oral taxon 218 (assembly GCF_018128225.1). Taxonomy (NCBI): domain Bacteria; kingdom Fusobacteriati; phylum Fusobacteriota; class Fusobacteriia; order Fusobacteriales; family Leptotrichiaceae; genus Leptotrichia; species Leptotrichia sp. oral taxon 218. Next base: position 254,318 of record NZ_CP072377.1, read on the forward strand.
ATCTTGACAATCAAAGTATAAAATGTTAATATATTATTGTTATTAGGTCTTCCTAATTTTAAAATTAGGCTTAGCTAAAACCGAAAGGAGTTGAGATGAGTAGAAGTATAGAAGACTATTTAAAGGGAATATATACTTTGAAAAAAAAGAAGGAATATTCCAATAAAAAACTTGCAGAATATTTAAATATCTCTCCAGCTTCAGTCAGTGAAATGATAAAAAAGTTGGCAAACGATGATTATTTAACTATTGACAAAAAAACAGTAAAACTTACTGAAAAAGGGAACAGTTTTGCACTTGACATTATACGTAAACATAGGGTTTGGGAAGTATTTTTGTTTGAAAAATTGGGGTATAAAAAGGAAGAAGTTCATAAGGAAGCGGAAATTCTGGAACATGTAACTAGCAATAAACTTCTTCAAAAGCTGGAAAAATTCCTGTTTTATCCTAAGGAATGTCCGCACGGAAGCCCGATTTTCTATGATTTGGAAAACTTAGATGAGGAAAATATTATAAAATTATCTGAAGCTGAGGAAGATGATGAAATTGTTATACTAAGTGTGGAAGATAATATAGAATTATATGATTATCTAAGGGATTTAGATATAAATTTAAAGGAAAAATATATTGTAGAAAGAAAAGATCCGTTTAATGGACCGATATATTTGAAAAGTGAGCAAAATAATGGAAAAATAGTGGCTTTTAATGCAGCAGATATGATTGAGGTTTATAAAAAAAATAAAGATTTGGAGGAGACAGATAATGAGTAAAAACAACGTATTAACAAAATTAAACTTAGTAATCGCAGTATGTGTAGCAATGATGCTACTAATATCTTGTGGAAAAGGTGGAGCTACATCAGGTAAAAAAATAAAAGTTACAACGACAACGACAATGCTTACTGACCTTGTAAAGACAATTGGTGGAGATAAAGTCGAAGTTACAGGACTTATGGGAGAAGGAGTAGATCCGCATTTATACAGTGCCAGTGCAGGAGATATTGAAAAACTTGGAAATGCTGACATTATAGTCTATGGTGGACTACATTTGGAAGGTAAAATGACAGAAATTTTTGAAAAATTAACTTCTCAAAACAAAAATATATTAAATGTTGGAGACAAACTGGATAAAAGTAAAATTCATCTAGTTGATCAAAATACTCCTGATCCGCATGTATGGTTCAATACAGAATTATGGGAAAAGGAAGCTGAGGCAGTAGAAGCTGAATTAAGTAAATTTGATCCTAAAAATAGTGAATATTACAAAGAAAACCTAAAAAAATATAAAGCTGAACTAAATGAACTTACAACTTATGTAAAAACAAGAATTAAGGAAATTCCTGAAAAAGCAGAGTTCTTGTAACAGCTCACGATGCATTTAACTACTTTGGAGAACAATTTGGACTAGAAGTAAAAGCAATACAAGGTGTGTCTACAGATTCTGAAACTGGTACAAAAAATATAAGTGACTTAGCCAACTTCATTGTGCAAAGAAATATAAAAGCAATATTTGTAGAATCTTCTGTTCCGAAAAAAAGTATAGAAGCATTGCAGGAAGCTGTAAAAGCTAGAGGAAAAGAAGTTAAAATAGGTGGAGAATTGTATTCAGATTCGCTAGGAGATAAAGCACATAACTCTGAAACTTATATTAAAACAGTTAAAGCAAACGCCGATACCATTGTAAATGCTTTAAAATAAAAATTAAACTCGCTTTTCTCAGACCATAATTTTTATTTTCAAAAAATGCTTAGACAAGCGGGGATGCAAGGGTATGGCGATTGATACCCTTGCAATAATTAAAAAAATAACATAAAAAATTAAAGGAAAATATTTATTAATAACAATTTATTTTATAAAAATACAAAATGATTATTAAAAATTAAGACAAAATGAGACATTAAATAAAAAATAAATTTGCAGAAATAGAACAGTTTTACAATTTAGGAGAAGGAGGAAAGATGAATCAAAATGTTTCTGATGATATTATTATAAGGGTTGAGGATTTAACGGTAGCTTATGAAGATAAGCCTGTTTTGTGGGATGTTGAGCTTGACATTAAAAAGGGAGTCCTTATGGCTATAGTGGGACCAAATGGGGCTGGGAAATCTACTTTAATTAAAGCAATGCTTGATTTACTAAAGCCTGTTACTGGAGAAGTAAGATTTTATAATGAAAAATATAGCAAAGTGCGGGATAAGATAGCTTATGTACCACAAAGAGGAAGTGTTGACTGGGATTTTCCCACTACTGTATTTGATGTTGTGGAAATGGGGCGTTATGGAAAAGTCGGGTGGTTAAAGAAAGTTAGAAAAATTGATAAGGAAAAGACGAAGGAAGCTATTCACAAAGTGGAAATGGATGAATTTTCAGATAGACAGATAAGCCAGTTATCTGGCGGGCAGCAGCAAAGAGTGTTTTTGGCACGGGCATTAGTGCAGGATGCTGAAATATATTTTATGGATGAGCCGTTTCAAGGTGTCGACAGTAAAACGGAAAAATCTATTGTAAATATTTTAAAAAAATTGCGAGATGAGAAAAAGACCGTAATTGTTGTTCATCATGATTTACAAACGGTAAAGGATTATTTTGACTATGTGACGTTTATAAATGTTTCTGTTATAGCTTCTGGCCCTGTAGAGGAAATTTTTACTCCTGAAAATATTGAAAAAACATATAAAAGTAAAAAATTAACTCAAGATAATAAAAATCATCTTGAAATCGAAAAGGAGGATTAAAATGAATATATTAAATCTTCTTATTTCTGATCATACTTTTAGAACAGTTGCACTTGGCTGTCTATTGCTTGGAATGGTTTCTGGAATACTTGGATGTTTTGCCGTTTTACGAAAGCAAAGTTTATTGGGAGATGCAGTTTCTCATGCTTCACTTCCTGGAGTTTGCTTAGCTTTTTTATTTACAAACGTGAAAAATACAGAAGTTTTGCTGCTAGGTGCTTTAATAACAGGAATTGTATGTATTGGTTTGATTCAATTAATTCAAAATTATACAAAAATAAAATTTGATAGTGCTTTGGCATTGATTTTATCGGTATTTTTTGGGTTAGGGCTAGTTTTACTTTCTTATTTGAATAAATTGCCAGGTGCAAATAAATCGGGATTAAATAAATTTATTTTTGGGCAAGCATCGACATTTATTGAAAGAGATGTAAATATTATCTTCATTACAGGGATTATTCTTCTAATTATAATTATTCTTTTCTGGAAGGAATTTAAAATTGTTTCATTTGACTCTGATTTTGCCAAAACATTGGGATTTCCAAGCAAGAAAATCGAAATATTAATTTCCATATTGATTGTAACAACCGTAATAATTGGTATTCAAGCGGCAGGAGTAATTTTAATAAGTGCGATGCTTATTTCTCCAGCAGTTGCAGCACGGCAATGGACAGACAAACTTTCGATTATGGTAATTTTGGCGGCGTTTTTTGGAGGAATATCAGGATTGCTTGGAACTTTAATCAGTATAAGTGAAAGTAATTTGCCAACTGGACCTGTTATCGTTATAGTTATAAGTATAATCGTGGTTGTTAGCATTCTTTTCTCAAACAAAAGAGGGATTGTATTTAAAATTATAAGAAATCAGAAAAGAAAAAAAGAATTTAGAAAAAAACTTAAAAATAAAAAAATAGAATTAAATAGTTTAAAAATAAATAATTTGGAAAGGGGGAAATAAATTATGGGTTTTTCATTGGAAATACAGCTTATTGCAATAATGGTTGCAAGTGCCTGCTCTATTTTGGGGACATTTCTGGTTTTAAAAAGTATGGCGATGGTTTCAGATGCGATTACGCACACTATCTTACTTGGGATTGTAGTTGCATTTTTTGCAGTTCATGACTTAAATTCTCCCTTGTTAATCGTTGGTGCGGGAATAGTTGGAGTTTTAACCGTTTACCTTGTGGAACTTCTTAATTCGACAAGACTTGTCAAGGAAGATTCTGCAATTGGAGTGGTTTTTCCATTGTTATTCAGTATAGCTGTAATTTTAATTTCAAAATATGCTGGAAATGTACATTTGGATGTTGATTCAGTATTATTGGGAGAACTGGCATTCGCACCATTTAATCGGGTACAGATATTTGGTTTTAGTGTTGCAAAAGGGCTAGTTACAACTTTTGTAATATTTTTAATAAACTTATCTTTTGTCGTTATTTTTTTCAAGGAATTGAAAATTTCGGTATTTGATAAAGCTCTTGCAATAACTCTTGGAATGAAGCCAATATTAATTCATTACATTCTAATGTCGCTTGTGTCAATGACAGCAGTATCCTCATTTGAGGCAGTAGGTTCAATATTGGTAGTTGCATTTATGATTGGTCCTCCAATTACAGCGTATTTATTAACAGATAAGCTAAAAGTAATGATAGGATTAAGCCTCGTTCTGGGAGCTGTAGCAAGTATCATTGGATTTCATTTTGCAAGATTTTTTGATATTTCAATAGCGGGAAGTATCGCAGTAATAATAGGAGTAATTTTTCTTTTAACATTAATTTTTTCTCCTAAAAAAGGTCTAATTTTTACAATTAATCGTAAAAGAAGCCAAAAAATGATTTTTTCAGTTAGAATTCTTTTAATCCATTTGTCTAATCATGCTAATACTAAACATGAAAAAGATGAATGTGGAACTGAAACGATTGATAACCATCTTCGTTGGAATAAAAGCTTTTTAGATAAAGTTATTGAAAAGGCAAAAAAGGAAAAATATATTTATGTGGATAATGATGTTTTCAAACTCTCTGAGCGTGGAGAAAAAGTTGTTGCAAGTTAAAATTTCAGAAAAAGAAGGTGGCGAAAAATGGATACAAAATCAAGAAAAAAATACATGGAATGATACTGGCAAGTTTAGCCTCAAGTTTATGGTCAATTTCAGGAATTTCAGGAGAAATCCTTTTTAAAAAATACAATTTTTCATCAGATTGGCTAGTTTCCACAAGAACTCTGATTTCAGGAATATTACTATTTTTAATTGTAATTTTCGTTGAAAAAAAATCAGTCTTAAAGCCACTAAAAAACAAGCGAGACACACTTGGAATAATTCTATTCGGACTGGCCGGAATGTACTTTGTTCAATACACATACTTTCGAACAATCGAACTAAGCAATGTTTCATTTGCAACAATTTTACAATTTACAGCACCGTTTTTCATATTTATTTATGAATCCGTAAAAAATAAAAAAATTCCGGCAATTTCGACTTTAATTTTACTTTTTATTAAATAGTACAAGAACACTCGCGACTTTATTTGTGAGATGAATTGCACGAAAATTTTAGTAAGCATATAGGGAAACTTGTATGTAGACACGGAGCAAAACCGTGCAACAAAGAAACTGAATTGCTGGGAACTCTTAAAGCTAGTATAACCACAACATAATACCTTCGTTCAAATATGGTATAAGTGTGAAGGTAGCGAAAGCAGAAAAAATATACTAGATGGTGCAAGGTTAAATCCTAAACATTATGATAATAGACAATCAGCAGCTAAACCTGAAAAGGAAAGTTCAACGACTATCCCTCGTGAGGGGAGTACAATACAAGCGATTGGTATTGGAAGTGGTTTCGCCTAAGTCCTTGGAAATAGGATAAGGATAAGATATAGTCTGTGCTTGTTAGAGATAACAAGAAGTTCATGAGAGAACTGCATAAGTAGTAGCGTACTTATGTGAACGACGCTTCCCGCTGCTGCGGGGTTTTAAAAACTTTAAAAATATTTAAAAAATATTACTTTTTAATAGATAAAATGTAGGATATATAGTATAATATCTCTGATGAAAAGGAGGTGATATCTATGTATTTAACTTTAAAACAACAGGTAAAACATCTTAGTAAAAAGGAGTTTAGAAATTTAAAATATTTGTGCCATATAGCTAAGAATTTAAAGAATCAGGCTACATACAATGTTAGACAATACTATTTTAAAAATAAAAAGTATTTAAGTTATAATGAAAACTATAAGATGCTTAAAAATAGTGAAAATTATAAGAAATTAAATTCTAATATGGCTCAACAAATTCTAAAAGAAGTAGACGGAAGTTTTAAATCATTTTTTGGACTTTTAAAACTTGCTAAGAATGGTCAATATAATGGTAAAATAAAATTACCTAAATATCTTGCTAAAGATGGATTTACAACTCTTGTTATAGGTTTTGTAAGATTAAAAGATGATATTCTGAGAGTTCCTTATTCAAATTTGTTTAAGAAAACTCATCAGGAAGTTAAAATTAAGCTGCCACCAGTATTAAAAGACAAGAAAATAAAAGAGATTAGAATAATACCAAAACAACATTCTAGGTACTTTGAAATTCAATATACTTATGAGGTAGAAGAAGTTCAAAGGGAATTAAATGAAAACAATGCACTAGGAATTGATTTAGGTATAAATAATCTTTGTGCTTGTGTTACAAATGCTGGAGCTTCATTCATAATAGACGGTAGAAAATTAAAATCAATAAATCAATACTATAATAAGATAAATGCAAAATTACAAAGCATAAAAGATAAGCAAAAGATAGAGCATATAACATTAAGACAAAAGAAAATAGCTAGAAAGAGAAATAATCGTATAAATGATTATCTTTCAAAAGCAGCAAGAAGAATAATAAATTATTGTCTTAATAATGATATAGGAAAAATAGTTCTGGGATATAATGAAGATTTTCAAAGAAATTCAAATATAGGGAGTATAAATAATCAAAATTTTGTAAATATACCATATGGAAAATTAAGAGATAAATTAATATACCTATGTAAACTATATGGAATAGAATTTAAGCTGCAAGAAGAGAGTTATACATCAAAAGCAAGTTTCTTTGATGGAGATGAAATTCCAATATATGATAAAGAAAATCAAAAAGAATATATATTCAGTGGAAAAAGAATAAAAAGAGGACTATATCAAACAAGCACAGGTAAAATCATAAATGCAGACTGTAATGGAGCATTAAATATTCTAAGAAAAAGTAAAGTTGTGGACTTAAGCGTCCTATACAATAGAGGTGAACTGGACACGCCTAAAAGAATAAGGATAGCATAGGACTATTAAACTTCTTAGAAAATTTTTAAATATTTTTAAAGATTTTAGAACCCTGCGACTTTAGTCGTGGGAGGTTCAGGACAGTTTTAGGAGTTGTATTCATAGCGACAAAAGGAAAAATTTCAAGTTTGTCTGTCCCTCCAGAAGCGCTATTTATTGGACTTTTTTCAGCAATTATGATCGCCTTTTACTCAATTTATCCAAAAAAACTGTTGAAAAAATATGGAAGCATAACAGTAGTTGGCTGGGGAATGATTATAGGAAGCATAGTTTCAAACATTGTTCATCCAATTTGGAAAATAGAAGGAAATGTAAACACAAAATCTATAATTCAAGTAGCAATAGTCGTAATTTTAGGAACTTCTATCGCCTATTTAATCTATATCGCAAGTTTAAACTACATTTCCTCATCACTTGCAGGGATATTGACAGCCTTCGAGCCAGTACTTGCGGCAATATTATCAGTAATAATTTTTGGATTAAGATTTTTTGTTGTTGAATTAATTGGATTTGCATTGGTTTTCGTTTCAATATTTATTTTGGAAAAAAGATTATAAATAAATTTTGAGAATTTAATTTTTAAAAATTTCTAATATTTGTTTAATGAAAATGTGATACTATTATGATGAAAAGATAAAAAGAATAAATCATAAAATCTTAAATTAAAATCTATTATAAAATTTAGAGAAATTTGAAAATATTAGAAATATAAATTTTAAGATTTTAGATAAAAAATTTTAGAAAAGAGGAATAAAAATGAAAAAGACATTTGTTTTATTCGGAATTTTAACAGTTTTCTTACTAAGTTGCATTTCCTTAAGTGCAAAAACGAAAAAGAAAATTATTAACTTAAACGAAACTTCATGGGAATTATTACAAATTACTAAAAGAGGTAAAGAACAATTAATTCCCCAAGACGCAAATATCACAATTAATTTTGCAGATAACAAAATTAACGGAAATTCAGGAGTAAACAGCTATTTTGGAGGTTACAAAATCAAAAATAACTCAATTTTAACTGCAAATGCAGCAACAACATTAATGGCAGGTCCAGAAGAATTAATGAAAATCGAACAAAGATTTTTAGAAACATTGCAAAATTCTCCAAGAATAACTTATAGCAATACAACTTTAAGTTTGAGAAATAAAAATGGAGAAATTTGGACATTCCAAAAATTAGATTTAAGTGAAAAATTAAAAAATACAAAATGGAAACTTTTGGAAATGGGACAAACAACACTTCCAGAAAAAGATGGAGAAATAACAATTTCTTTCGACGAAAACAAAGTAAACGGAAATTCAGGAGTAAATAACTATTTTGGAAGTTTTGAAATAAAAAATAACAGCATTAAAATCGGACCAGTTGGCTCTACAAGAATGGCAGGACCAGAAAATTTAATGAAAATTGAATTTGAATATTTAAAATTATTACAAGATTCTAAAACTATAGAATTTAATAATAATCTTTTGATTTTGACTACTAATGATGGGAAAGTTTTGAAATTTGAAAAGATTGATGACAGAGTTTATCATTATTAGGTGTTAGAGATAGAGAATTTTATAAATTTTATCTAGAGTGTCTAGAATTTTGTGTAAACTCAAAATATAATATATGGTACAGGATGGTAGTTTTATCATCCTGTTTTTAAATTCTTCCTTCAAAATAAATATAAATCATGAACAACCACATAGTGTAAAAAATTATTTGTGGTTTGAATATGTGCTATTATAGGAAAAGACACACTATTATCAATTTTTTTATCCTCAACTTTCACTACCTTTGAATCAAATCCCAAATAATCAAGCCCTTTTATCATTACCGCAAGATTAGTTCCGTTTCTATCTGTTCCTGATATTTTCCGTAACTTGGCAATTGAAAAATTTGAATTATATTGCTTAGCTATTGTTAATATACAGGCAGGTCCACAATCGTTCTCGTCCTTCTGTAAAACATAGCAATATCTTTTAAATATCGAAAAAATCTTTTTCCATCTCTCTTTCTTTAAAAATAAAGAGTTCCTAAAAACTAGAAACTCTCTATTCAAATAAAAGTTTTATTGGAATTAGGTTAATGACTATAATTTTATAATAAATACGTATTTATTTAATCTATCTATTAATTTTAAGAAACTTTAATATAATTTTTCCAAGCAATACAACAACAGCACCTGTAATTGCAGCTGTTATTAAACCTATAACCCATCCATATTCATCAATTATTCTACCACCAATTATGGCTGACGATATTGAAGCCATTATAACTATCATATTTTGATATTTCTTATTCATAAATTTTACCTCCTTAAAAATTTCGATTACCATCCTAATTTGAAAGCTCCTCTATCAAAAGCATATCCTACTCCTCCTGCAAAAGAGCCTTCAATAGTTGATGTCTAAAATATAAAATATTTCTAAATTAATAATTCAAATAAAATGCTTCTTTCAACTCTTCATAATTTTTTGATCCACCCAAATCTTTTTGGATTCTTGAATTTTGGATAATCAAGTTGTATGGAACAGTTTTTACTTTGAAGGCTGTCATAAGAGTATTTGTAGCGTCGTAATACACAGGGAAAGTAAATTTACTATCTTCTACATATTTTTTAGTTGCTGATAAGTTTGTTTTTCTTCTTGTGAATACAACTACAACATTTATATTATCTTTATTTTCTTCGTAAAATTTTTGTACATCAGCTAATTCACGTTGACAATAAGGACACCATTCAGCCGCAAAAATTAAAAGTGTTGGTTTTCCATCTCCAAATAATTTTTTACTTTTAGTATATTTCCCATGAAAATCTCTTAATTCAAAATTTGGTAATTTTGCACCTTCTGTTACATCAACATCAAGAGGTTTTGCATTTGCGAATCCGAAAATACATGTCATAAATAATGAAATAATAATCAATAATTTTTTCATTTTTATCCCTTCTTTCTTATTTTTTTTATTTAAAATATTTTATAAAGTTTATCATATTAATATATATTTTCAATTATATTTAACTTTTTAAATCCTAATTTCGCTATATTTCTTACAAACAATCCACAAGTTAAAAGAAAAAAACTAAAATAATAGGATAAACTAAACAAAGACAAAAATATTTATATTAAAATATATCTAATTAAAAAAGAGGTGAATATGAAAAAAGTACTATTAATATTGTCATTATTTATTTTTTGTTATTGCTTCTCAAATACAAATGTAAAAGACAATAAGAATTCAAAAGTTGAAAATACAAAAAAATATGTTTCAGGAAGTGAAATTTATCGTGACAGAATGAGAGATTTAATTCGTGAAGTGCGTTCAAATACAACAAAAAATAAATACTTAATCACGCAAAATGGGAATTTATTGTATTATCGTAATAATCAAATAGATAAGGATTTTTTTAATGTTACGAACGGAACTACACAAGAATCACTTTATTATGGAGAAGGTCTAAAATTGTCGCATCCGACTAAAAAGGAGTCAAATGAGTTTCTTTTGAGTATTTTAAATCCAATTAGAAAAGCAGGGAAACCAATTTTTGCGATAAATTATGGAGTAGGGAATAAATTGAGAGAAGATTTGTTGGTAAAATCGACTCAAACAAATATTATAAATGAATTGTTACCATCATTTGGAGCTGAAAAAGCGTATATGCCAATACAAAATTTTAATTCAAAGAATATAAATTCTTTGAATGATGTAAAAAATTTCTTGGTGTTATTAAATCCAAAAGAATTTAGAGATGTTGATGATTTTTATAATTATTTGAAAAATACTGATTATGATTTGTTGTTAATCGAGCCTTCACATAGTGGAAAATATATGACAAAAGAACAAATAGAATCATTGAAGAGAAAGAAAAATGGAGCTAAGAGAATAGTGATAGCATATTTTAGTATTGGAGAAGCTGGAGGATACAGAGATTTCTGGAAGCCTGAATGGAAAAATAAAGCTACAAGACCTAGTTGGATTGTGGGAGAAAATCCAAATTGGGCAGACGATTACATTGTAAAATATTGGAGTCCTGAATGGAGAAAAATCGTAAAAGATTATCAAAAACGATTAGATGATATGGGTGTAGACGGTTATATGCTTGATACAGTTGACACATACTATAATTTTGAAGTTAAATCTGAAAAAAGCGGAGAAATTATAAATTAATTATTTAGTTAATAACTTTATAACAAAGAGAAAACCACCTTTTGAGTAAGATTGCATGATATAGTGCAACAGGTTTTCTCTTTTTTTGTTAATTAAGAAAAAGTAAATTTTAGTTTTTAGCAAAAGGAGAGGTTTAAATTGGAATTAAGAAAAATAAAATCAATAAAACAAATTAGAAATATTTACAAATTATATCAAAATTCGTTTCCAAAAGAGGAAAAAAAGCCATTTGGATTAATATTAATCGGAGTATTGAGAGGGAATTTTGAGGTCTTTTCAATCGAGAAGAAAAAAACTGATGAGAAAAATAGAGATTCGTATGAGTTTAAAGGTTTAGCAATTGCATTGAAACATGAGGACTTGGTTTTACTAGATTATTTGGCGATAACTGAAGAAGCTAGAAGCTATGGATACGGCTCTAAAACGCTATCTTTTTTGAAGGAATATTACAAAAATTATCGTTTTTTTCTTGAGATTGAAAATGCTGAGGATGAAAATGCTGAAAATTACGAAGAGCGTCAAAGTCGAAAGAAATTTTATTTGAAAAATGGATTTTCGCCATTTCCTTTCAATGTTGACTTATTTGGAATTGAGATGGAAATTTTAGTATACAATTGTTCTTGCGAATTTTCAGAATATCTTGAACTTTACAAAAATCAATTTGGTGGAATTATGAAAAAGAAAATTTCAGAAAATATTTTTTTAGTGGAAAAATAATTAAAAATTGTTGTATTATCGAAATATTTGTATAACAAATATGGTATAATAGTTAAAGTAATTTTATGAAAAGTGATTGACAAATAGTTGTGATCTTGATAAGATTTTTGATTTTAGAAAAGGAGGGAGCTATGAAATTTGAAATTAAATGGAAAAGAGCTTATGAAAAAATTGGAGAAGCAGATGGTTTTAGAATATTAGTCGATAAATTATGGCCTCGAGGGTTAAAAAAGGAAGATGCAAAAATTGATTATTGGGCAAAAATTATTACACCATCGAAGGAATTGAGACAAAATTATCATAAAGGAATTATTGATTTTGAAAATTTTTCTGAAAAATATAGAAAAGAATTGGAAGAAAATTCGGATTTTAAGGAATTTGAGGGGATAATAGTGGAAGAGTTGAAAAATGGAAATGTGACAATGGTTTATGCGAGTAAAACTCCAGAGTTGAGCCATATTCCTGTATTAAAGGAATTTATTGAGGAAAAGTTGGGAAAATAGTTGAAATTTAAAAAGTATTTTGAGTGTTGCATAGAAAAAGTTTGAAAATAAAGAAGTTAAATAAAAAATAAAGAGTAAATTTTTTATTAAAATAAGTAGGAGAATAAAAAGAAAGGAAAGTGAAATATGAAAAAAGGTAAATTTTATGGTATTGGAGTAGGAGTAGGAGATCCAGAAAATATAACGGTTAAAGCAACAAAAAAATTGCATGAGGTGGATGTAATTGTATTGCCTGAGGCAAAAAGTGGGGAAGGAAGCACGGCTTTTAATATTGTAAGAGAGTATTTGAAAGCTGGTGTAGAGCAAATGTTTTTAGAGTTTCCGATGATAAAAGATGTGGAAGCGAGAAAAGTTTTTAGAAAAAATAATGCTGATAAAGTAAGTGCTGAATTGGAAAAGGGGAAGAATGTGGCATTTTTGACAATTGGAGATCCGATGACTTATAGCACATATACTTATGTTTTGGAGCATATTGCAGATGATGTAGAAGTAGAGACGATTGCTGGAATAACTTCGTTTAATAGCATTGCAGCTAGATTGAATGTGCCTTTGATGATTGGCGATGAAGATTTGAAAGTGGTATCTGTCAATCGAAAAACTGATATTTACAAGGAAATTGAAAATAATGATAATTTAGTTTTAATGAAAATAAGCAGAAATTTTGAGAAAATTAAAAAGGCGATAATTGAAACAGGAAATAAAGAAAATGCTGTAATTGTTTCAGATTGCGGGAAAGATAATGAAGTTGTTTATTGGGATATTGAGAGTGTAGAGGAAGTTCCTTATTTTTCGACGATGATATTGAAAAAATCAGGGTTTTAAAAATTAAATTTAAGTATTAAGGAGAATGGAATTATTATGAAAAAAATTTTATTTATTTTGTCATTTATAGTGGCAATTCAAGGAATGGCAGAAACGATTGTAAAAGGAACTTACGATACAAAAAAGAAAAGATATGTAGAATTGAGTCAAGATTTTGTCAAAGAAATTAAATTAGATTATATATTGCCAAGTGATAAAAAAGATTTGGTGACTTACAAAACTGAAAATTTTGATATTGTAGTAAGAAAAAGTGATTTGTTGGAATTGTATAATAAGAATAGAGATAAAAAAGAAAAAAATATAAAAGATAGTATTTCGGATAAAGATAAAAAATTGGATTATGTTCGTAATTATATTGCTGAATTGGTGGAAAACGATAGAGCGACTATTTATGAAAGAAAAACAAAAAAAGAAATAAAAAATATTGTAAAGATAAAATATAATAACAATACTTATTATGATGCGGGAAGAGGTTCAAATTACGACGGTTATAAATTTTATACAGATAAGAGTTTGTCGCAAGAAATTATGAAATTTGATATTATAACCCAATTTGGAGTTGCACTTCACAGTAGTTTGGGAGATAATCCATATAATAGGGAATTGACAGAAAAGGAAAAAGAATATAGAGAAAAAAATGGAAATCATTTTGAAGAATTAAAAGAACTGTATAAGAAAGCCGTTCAAAATCCGAATGTTGAACAAAAAATTAGTTATTAGTAAAAAATATTTGATAAGTTATTTTTGAAATTAATATAAATGGGGGATAAAAATGAGAAAAATTGAAAAAGGAATTGAGAGTAGTATGAGAAAAAACTTTTAAAAGAATTGTAAAAAAATTGACAAAAGAGTATGAAAAAGGCTTTTCGAGATCTAATTTACAAAATATGAGGCAATTTTATTTAAAGTATCCAATTTGCCAGACACTGTCTGGCAAATTAAACTGGTCTCATTATTGTGAGATTTTGAGTATATTCGATGATAAAGAAAGAGCATTTTATGAGAGAATAATAATTTATAATTTGATGAAAAACAAATAACGGAAAAAGAGAAAAAATGTTAGAAATAAAAAGAAAAATTTATGATGATAAGGATTGGTATGAAGAATACATTCAAGTTTTAAAAGACGGGAAAGAAATTCATTATGGTGAAAGTTTTGATTTGCCAAAATATGAAAATGGAAATTATATATTTTATTTAAATTATGGAAACATAGAATATTACAAATTTTTTAAAATTTATTTGAAAAAATGGAAAGATAAAATTTATTTTATTCCGAAGTATAATTTTTGTGATGAGAAAGTATATGGATATTCACCGTTGGAATTTTTGGAGAATGATATAAAAAAAATTTTAGAGAACAAGGAAGAAATTAATAAAATTAAGAAATTGACAATAAAGGATATTTTGTGTGAATGGGCATGTAATAGTCAGTTTAGAGAATTTTGCAATAGTTTTGAAGATTATCAGAAAAAATTGGTTAATGAAATTTATTTTGTGGATAACGAGATAATTAATAACGACATTTCAGGAAAATTTGAAAAGATTTTTGGAATGAAAAACAAAAAAATAGAAAAAATAAATGTTGAAGAAGTTGAAAAACTTGATAAAATATCCGTTTATCTTGAAAATGGGAAAGTCTGGGAAGCGTTTTTTAAGAAAAATGAAAAAATATATTTGAATACAGAAATATCAGTAAGTTTTCAAATAAATGAAATATTATAAAAATAAAAAATATAAAAAAGAATGAGGTAATTTTATGAAAAAAGTATATTTTATAGGAGCAGGGCCTGGAGATCCTGAATTAATAACAGTAAAAGGACAAAGAATTGTAAAGGAAGCAGATGTAATAATTTATGCGGGTTCGCTTGTGCCTAGAGAAGTTATTGAATGTCATAAAGAAGGAGCGGAAGTTTATAATTCTGCTTCAATGAACTTGGACGAAGTGATGGAAGTTACGATAAAGGCACAGAAAAAAGGGAAGCTGGTAGCAAGGGTTCATACTGGGGATCCGAGCATTTATGGTGCAATAAGGGAACAAATGGATATTCTGGATGAATATGGGATTGAGTATGAAGTAATTCCAGGAGTAAGTTCATTTGTGGCTGCTGCTGCTGCAATAAAAAAAGAATTTACTTTGCCAGATGTGAGTCAGACAATAATTTGTACAAGACTGGAAGGAAGAACATCTGTTCCTGAAGCAGAAAGTCTTGAAAGCCTTGCTTCACATAAATGTTCGATGGCAATATTCCTATCTGTGCAAATGATTGATGAAGTTGTAAAAAGATTATTAAAACATTATGATAAAACAACGCCAATTGCAATTGTCCAAAGAGCCACTTGGGATGATCAAAAAATCATTATGGGAACATTGGAAAACATTGCTCAAAAAGTGAAAGATGAAAAAATTACGAAAACTGCACAAATTTTAGTTGGAAACTTTATGGGGGATGAATATTCTAAATCTAAACTTTATGATAAGACATTTTCGCATGAGTTTAGAAGAGGGATTAAAGAATAAAAATATAAAAATTTTGATAAAGTAAGAAAATAAGGAGAATTTTAGATGAAAAAATTATTATTAATCGTATTGTTTACATTTTCGTTACAAATTTTTGGACAAGGTTATGAAGTGACGAAGGGGAAAAATGTTACATTGTCTGCAGAACAGATTGAGATAGAAAATAAAAAGATTGAAGAAAAGATAAAGGATTATATAAATAGAGGTTTTAAAGAGTACTTATCAACATTTTCAGAAGCAGAAAATACTATGAAAAATCAAAAAATAATAAATCAGAAGATATTTATCTTTATAAAACTTTCTTAGAAGCTTATTCACAGATGTTTGATCTTATGGCTGAAAATACTAAAATAGAAGTAAAAAGTATAAAGTATTTATCAAATTTAAAAGCAATTGTAAAATGTGAAATAAAAATACCTTCATTTGATAAATTGGACGATTTAAGTGAAGAGGAAATTGAAAAAAATTTGGCAGAGAAATATAATTCTGATAAGTTAAAAAATATGAATGAAAAGGAAATGGCTGCAGAATTTTTGATGTATATGATAGATTCAATGAAAAAAGAATTTAAAGAAAATCCATCTTATGAAATTACTAAAAAAGATATTACTTTTGAAAAAAAAGGAAATGATTGGAAATCAAAGGAATATGAGGAAATGTTTAAATAAAATAATATTAAAATGATGTATTTATAAAAAAATAACATAATTAGAAAACTAAATGAAAATTTCAAAAAGTTTAATAATTATGTTTTTTTTATTGAAATTGAGAGTATTCAGAATTTTGTGTAAATTCAAAATTTTTAAATTATTAAAATTATTCCCACTCAATTGTAGCTGCAGGTTTAGAAGAAATATCATAAACAATTCTGTTTATTCCATTTACATTATTGATGATTTTATTTGCAACATCTCCTAAAAATTCGTAAGGTAATTTAGACCAAGTTGCAGTCATGAAATCAATTGTGTTTACAGAACGGATAGCTGCTACATATTCGTAAGTTCTTTGGTCACCCATAACTCCTACAGTTTTAACAGGTAATAAAGTAACGAATGCTTGATCCACTTTTCCATATAATCCTTCTTCCATCAAAGCATTAATGAAAATGTCGTCAGCTTCTTGTAAAATTCTTACTTTTTCAGGTGTAACTTCTCCAATTACTCTAATTCCAAGTCCTGGTCCTGGGAATGGATGTCTATTAATAATTGTGTCAGGCAATCCCAATTCATGTCCCACTTTTCTAACTTCATCTTTAAACAATTCTTTTAATGGTTCCAACAATTCAAATTTTAAATCTTCTGGAAGTCCACCAACATTGTGGTGAGATTTTATTGTATGAGAAGGACCTTTTATTGATTGAGATTCGATAACATCAGGGTAAATTGTACCTTGTGCTAAGAATTTTGCACCTTCTTGACCTTTTAATTTTCTAATTTCTTCATTGAAAACTTCGATAAATTCATGTCCAATGATTTTTCTTTTAGCTTCTGGCTCATCTACACCTTTTAATTTATTTAAAAATCTATCTTTCGCATCAACAAAAACAATATTTAAATTAAAATGTTCTTTGTAATATTCTAAAACTTTTTTACCTTCATCTTTTCTAAGAAGTCCAGTATCTACAAACATACAAGTCAATTGTCTTCCAATCGCATTGTTAATCAAAACAGCTGCAACTGAAGAATCTACACCACCTGATAATGCAAGTAAAACATGTTCATCTCCAACAATTTCTTTAATTGCTTTTGTTTTTTCTTCAATAAAACTTGTAATTTTCCAGTTTCTTTCACATTTACAAATATTGAAAACAAAGTTAGCAATAATTTCAGTTCCGCATTCAGAATGAACTACTTCTGGGTGGAATTGCAATGCATAAATTCCATTGTTATTTGTAATTGCAGCGATTGAAGAGTCAGTTTGTGCAATTATTTCAAATCCTTCAGGCAATTCAGTGATGTGATCGTTGTGACTCATCCAGATGCTAGAAGTTTTCTTAATTTCTTTAAATAAAGGATTTTCTCCGTTTATAACTTCTAAAATAGCTTTTCCAAATTCTCTCGAATCAGCTTTTTCAACTTTTCCACCATTTAAGTGAGTAATTAATTGCATTCCATAACAGATTCCTAAAATAGGTAATCCTAAATCAAAAATAGCTTTATCAACTGTTGGAGCGTCTTCCTCATAAACTGAAGCAGGTCCTCCCGAAAGAATAATTCCTTTTACAGGTTCAGTTCCATTTTTGATTTTTTCTACATCAATTAATGGAAAGATTTCACAGTAAACTTCCATTTCTCTAATTCTTCTTGCAATTAATTGAGTATATTGCGACCCGAAGTCAACAATTAAAATTTTCTCTTTTTTTTCGTTCAATTTTTTCACCTCGTAATACTTTTTTATTTTATTTAATAATTTTATAAAATTTTTTATTTATTATTATTTTTTATATTTTACCATTATTTTTAAATTTTTTCTATTATTTGATAAAAAAATATTTATTTTATTTGAAAAAATAAAATAAAAATGGTATAATAATATTGTTAAAATTTAATTAAAAATAAAAGGGGGATATAATGGCTATAAGTTTATTTAGTTGTAGCTATTTTGGAATAGATACATATATTGTGGAAGTGGAAGTCGATTTGTCACGAGGACTTCCTGTGTTTAATATTGTTGGAATGGGGGATCAGGCAATTTCTGAGAGCAAGGAGAGAATTAGAAGCTGCTTTAAAAATATGGAATTTGAGTTTCCAGTCAGAAGAGTTCTTGTAAATTTGTCTCCAGCAAATATTAAAAAAAAAGGAAGTCATTTTGATTTAAGTATTTTTTTAGGAATACTTGCAAATATTGGGAAAATTCCAAATGTTGAAATTTTTAAAAATTATTTGATTTTGGGAGAAATTTCTTTAAATGGTAAAATAAAATCGGTGACTGGAGCAATAAATGCGGCTATTTTGGCAAAAGAAAAAAATTTTTTAGGAGTGATTGTACCATTTGAAAATTACAATGAAGCTAAACTTATTTCGGGAGTTGAAATAGTTCCTGTGCAAAATATACAAGAAGTTTTAGATTTTTTTGAAAAAGAAATAAGTGTGGAAGAATTATGTAAAAATGCGGATGAAAAAAATATTGAGATTTCAAAAAATAAAAATGATGAAATAAAAGAAAAAGATTCTCAGAATGAAGATGAAAAGATAGACTTTTGCGATGTAAAAGGTCAGTTTTTAGCAAAAAGAGCGCTGGAAATTGCCGCTGCTGGAGGACATAATGTATTTTTAATAGGAGATCCTGGTTCAGGAAAGTCAATGCTTGCAAAAAGATTTACGACGATACTTCCCGAGATGACAGAAGAAGAAATAATTGAAACTACAAAAATTTACAGCATTTCAGGACTTTTGAGTGAAAAAGATCCCATAATTACGAAAAGACCTTTTCGTGCGCCACATTATTCAGCTACAGAAGTGGCACTTGCGGGAGGTGCAACAAGAGTTGGAGAAATAACTTTGGCGTTAAATGGAGTGCTATTTTTAGATGAAGTTGGAGAATTCGAGGGAAAGACACTAGAAACTTTGCGTCAGCCTTTAGAAGATGGGAAAATAGTTATTTCCAGAGCAAATTTTACGATGACATATCCTGTGAAAAGTATAACAATCACAGCTTCAAATCCTACGCCAAGTGGATATTTTCCTGATAATCCGCTTTGCCACGACAGTCCTTTGGATATAAAAAGATACCAAAAAAAATTTTCAGGACCACTTTTGGACAGAATGGATTTGTATGTAGAAATGCGCCAATTGAAAAAGGAAGAGCTATTTTGTGAAACTTTATCAGAAAAATCTGAAGTTATTCAAAGAAGAGTAATTAAAGCCAGAGAAATTCAAAAAAAGCGATTTAAATCAAATATGTTAAATTATGCAATGACCAAAAGACAAATAAATAAATATTGCAAAATTGACAAAAAAACTCAGGAAATAATGAAAGAAGCGGTTGATAACTTAAAGTTGTCAGCAAGAATGTTTGACAAATTATTAAAAGTTTCACGAACGATTGCTGATCTTGCGGGAGAAGAAAATATAAAAAAAGAGCATTTATTAGAAGCACTTAATTATCGAAAAAAATAAAAAATAAAAAAATTAAATGACATAAAAAGATAAAAATATAAAAAAAGAAAAATATAAATAAAAAATAAAATAAAAAAGTAAAAAAAGAATAAAAGAGAATAAAAAAAGGATAAAAAAATATGAAAATTTATACAAAATACGGAGATAAAGGATTTACAAAATTATATGGTGGAAAAAAAGTTAGTAAAAATAGCAGCCGTGTCGATGCTTATGGAACTGCAGATGAAGTTTTTTCAATGCTTGGAGTGATTGTTGCAAAAATGAGAAATATGGCTGAGTTGGAAGAAATTTTAAGAGAATGCGAGAAGATACAGCAGCAATTATTTGACTGTGGAAGTGATTTGGCGACACCTGATAAACTTAGAGAATATAAGCAGACAAGTGAAGATGTGAGCTGGCTTGAGAGTTTAATAGATAAGTATATTCCGCAAATGCCTAAACTAGAGAGTTTTATAATTCCTGGCGGCAGTGAAATTTCAAGTTTGTTTCATTTGCTTCGTGCTAACACAAGAAAGCTGGAGAGAAAAATGGTAAAAGTTTTCGAAGAAAATGAAGATATAAACGAATATGGATTACAATATATCAATAGATTATCAGATTATTTTTTTGTAGTTGCTTGTATTTCAAATGTAAAAATGGGTGTTAAAGAAGTTATTTATAAAAAAGGTTCAAAAGTATTTAAGTAAATTTGTGAATTTTTTTTAATTCAAAATATATTAATTAATTAAAATTTTTAATTTTGCAAAAAAATTTTTGTTTTATTTTTATTTTTTTAGTATAATTATATAAGAAAAAAATATTGAAAAAATACGAAAAAATGGAGTTGAAATGGAAAAACAAAAAATTAATAAATTGCAAGATATAAAAAATCTTTTGGAAGTTAGAACAGATGAAATTGCAAATTCGATAAATAAAAAATTGGAATCTGAACTTAGAAAGTCTGAAAATAAAATTATAAGAGTCTTGGAAGAGAAATCATATCAAAGTTTGGAAAATATAGAAACTTATGTGAGCCAGTTTTTGGAAAAAGATATGATTCAAAATCTGGAAGATATAAAAGAAAGAAATAAAAAATTTTTGTATACAAATTTTAATGATTTATTTTTAGAGGTGAAACTTATTATAAAAAATTATTCGGAAGAATTGAATCAGACTAATAAAATTTCTTTTTTTGATTCGGAAATTAAGAGAAAAATTGAAGATTTTAAAAGTGAAAAAGACGAAATAGAAAAATTAAAAAAAGAAATCTTTTATAAAAAAATGGATTACAATAATGAAAAGACAAGAGAAAAATGGGAAATTCAAAAATTTGAGAAATTTAAGACAAAAAAAGAAAGGCTTGAAAAAATTAGAAATATTAGAAATTCTGAATTAGAAGATTTAGATAAAAAGCCACAGATTGAAATTGAAATAAATTATGAAAAAGAAGTAGGAAATTCAAATAAAAAAAGTGGATTTTTTTCAAAATTAAGTGATAAGATTTTTGGAAAAAAGGCTAAAAAGGTGGAAGCATTACAAGAAGATGATAACAAACAGATTCAAAAAGACGAGGGGAAAGGAAATTTTTCTGAAAATATGGAAAATTTGGATATTTTGGATGATTTTGATGAAGAAGAGGTTTTAAGAGCGAAAAGGATTGATTCGATTAAAAGAGAAGAAATAAAGTTATTGGAAGAAATGCTTAGAGAAAAAAAGAGGCTTTAAAAAAGGCGCAGGAAAAGACAAAAGAAGAATACATAAAAAATATTGTAAAAAATGTAAGAAACTATTTTTCATCTCAGAGCAATCAAATAAAAAATGTGTTTTTTCGTGAAATGATAAGTGAGAAAAAAATGGAAATTATAAAAAAAACAGAAATAGAATATAAAAATTTATTAAATTAAAATAAAAAAAACCAATATTAAAAATATTTAGAATTTTTAAAATATTGATTTTTATTTTTTCAAATTTCAGTTTTTATATTTTCAGCTTCTTCCAGCGAAGAAAATCCTTTTTTTAAAACGATATTTTGAATATTTTCAAGCGCCAAATTTTTGTTTTGATTTAAATATTCTAAAATAAAATTATAATATAATTTTAGAGTTTTCAAGGAATATGAAGATAACTCACCTTTTAAGTATGTTTCAATTGAAGTGTAATTTGGCGTGTCATCTTTTGAGTAAAGGGGTCTTGCTTTAGAAGCCAAATGTGGATATTCTTTTATTATTTCAAGTTCCCAATTTAAATAAATTTTTGCAATTTTTTCTATAATTTCTTTTTTTTCTAAAGAAATTTCTGGCAAATATGATTTTATTAGTTCAAATTCTGCGGGAGCGCTAAATTCCATCATTCTGGCATATTTATCTTGAACCAAGTTTTGATTTTTATGTTTTGCCAAAATCAAATCTTCTAAATAGCTTTCCAAAATTTCACAAGGAAGTGTTTCCCACTGGCTTCTTCTCATAATTTCAAATTCGACAGGATTATTTTGACATTCTGCTCTTCCTTCGGTGTGGTGCACTTGCTGGAAAAATTCCCATTCTCTTTTTAAAATTTGTCTTATATAACTTTCTTTTTTTGTAATATTTCTATCCATCTTTTCCTTTCTTAATTAATAATATTAATATTATTAACAATAATATTTTTTTTATTTTTCTTTTAATTAATTAATAAATTTAGTTTATTAAGTTTATTTAATCTGACGCTGGATGTAAATTGCGAAGTTTTTCATCGTTAATTTTTTGCTGGACAAAAGGTCCGTAGTCTTGTAAAAAGTCGCTTGGAATTTGTCTTGGGACTAAATTTTGACGCTTTAATTCGTTAATTACAGACATGCTTATTTCCTCGATTATTTCTCCTTTTCTATTTAATGCACCTGTTGGAAGTTTTATTAATTCTTCGATTAAAAAATAAATTTTTTTTCCTAAAATTGGAAGTTCTTTCATTTTTTTTGCCATCCATTTGTAAAAAGGCTTGTAGGTCTTGTTTAGCAAAAAAATCATGTGGATTGCTTCGGAAATAAATTCACTTTCAGCAAGTCTAGCTGCAATTATTTCTCCTCTTCGCATACATCGGTAATAGTTATATTGTCCAGATTGCGCCATTTTCATACATCTTGCGGCAATTTTTTTTAGTCTTATGTCTTCTGGAAAATAATTTTTTAACTCGTTTCTTATTTTTGAAAACTTTCCTAAATTATCTAAGAAAACTTCTCCATTTGTGGCAGTTGCCAGAAATTTTTCTGGAATCATCCGCCAGTCATATAAATTTTTTGGACAGTCAGATTGATTTAAAAATTGGTAATACCAGTCGTCAATATTTAGCACACCTCGTCTGTTGCTTCCAAATTCACTTTCACAAAAAACTGGAAATCCCATAAATTCTTTTGGAAGTTCGTTTAGTCTTTTTTGCAATTTTAAGCCATATTTTTTAAAGTCGTTGTTGTCCAGCCAAATGCAGCAAGATGGACCAAAATCGTGATCTTTTGAAATTTCATCATCAAAGCCAAAGCACTCTGAACCTTCTCCCGCAAGTCCTGCCGCCATTTTTTCCAATATTTCAGGAAATTCTGATTTAATGACTGGCAAATAAACTTTTTCAAAATATTTTTTTGATAATTCTAAGCCTTTAATTTTTTCCATATTTTCTCCTAATTTTATTTTTTACCAGCTGATATATTCTGTTTCGTCATCAGTTTGAAAATCAGAACCATCTTCAATTTTTTCTTTTACAATTTGAATATTTTCTAAAATATTTTTATAATTATTACTATTTTCGCCAAAAGTATTTTTACATATTTCTAAACTTTCATTAAAAAGTTCAAGAGCTTTTCTATATTCGCCTTCTTCAAAGTAAAAACTTGCGACATTGTTTAAAATAGCAGCATACAAGTTGTGAGATTTTCCAACTTCAATTTCGATTAAATTTAGCGCTTTTTTTAAATATTCGTTCGCTTTTTCCATATTTTTAATTTTTATATAAGGTTGCACAAGATTACTTAATGTTATTGCATATTGAATTGGATTTTCTCCTTTTTCTTCCAAAATCTTTAAACTTTTTTCTTGAAGAGAAATCGCTTTTTCAAATTGTGAAAGTTCTTGATAAAATAGTGCCAAGTTGTTGCAGACACTTGCGTAAACATAGTCATTTTGCAAATTATTTTCTTCGTAAATTTTCATTGCATTTAAATAAATTTCTTCAGTTTGGTCATATTGCTTCATAAATCTGTAAACTTCAGCCAAATTTAAGCTGCAGGTTGCATAAGGAATGCTATCTTTTCCATATTTTTCAATAATAAACTTTTTTGCTTTTAACAGAGCACTTTTTGCTTCGTCATACTCGCCGACATATTTTAGAGTTCCTCCAACTTCATTTAAAATTTTTATATTCTCGTCACTTTTTTCACCAAAAACTTCTTCAACAAGTGGTGCTAATTCTTTTAAAACTTCAACTTCTTTTGTGACATTTCCTTCTTTCATAAGATTATTTCTCAAATTTGTAAGTTCATTAATTTTTATTTTTTTCTCAAATATATTCATTGCTAAAAATTCTCCATTCTTTATATATTCAATAAAATTATAACATATTTTTAAAAAAAGAAATCAAAAATTTCATTGTAAAATCTTTTTTAAAATTGTATAATTAAGTAAACTATAAAAGATTGAGGGGATAAAATGGATAGCAATGTTAAAGAAGAAAAATACCGTAAAATAAAGCCATCTGATGGTTTTTTAGAAAAATATAATATAAAAAGTTTTGAAATAAAGGAGGTGAGCATGTTCGGAGTTCAAAAAAGAATTGTTATAAGAATTGTCATCAATGATTATGAAAATTCAATTGATGATATTTTAAAATTAAAAAAATTAATTCATAAAAAAGATAAAGATACAAAAATTGAAGTTAATTTCAATGTAAAAGAGGAGTTAATTCTTAATGATATAAAAGGATTTATTACTTTTATTATCGAATATAAAAAGGCGGAAAAAAATATATATTCAATATACTTAAAAGATTATAAAATAGAAGTTTTAGAAGATATAATTTATTTGAAAGTTTTGTCGCAGGAAGTTGAAAAAAAGATGGAAAACGACGAAATCATTGGTGCATTGGAAAAGCAAATTTCTAAAGTGCTAAATAAAAATATAAAAATAAAAGTCGTGAGTGAAAATTTTAACAGCGATGAAAATATAGAAAATAAAGAAAACAAAAAAAATAAAAAAATAAAGAAACTAAAGAAATCGAAGAAATTGAAGAAATTGAAGAAAATATAGAAAATAAAAAAAATAAAGAAAATAACGAGAACAATGAAAATAACGAAAATAAAGAAATTGAAGAAAATATAGAAAACAAAAAAAATAAAGAAAATAATGAAAATAACAAAAATAAAGAAATTAAAGAAAATGAAAAAGATGAACAAAATAAAAATAACGAAGAAAATAGCATAAATAACGAAAATAACGAAAATAATAATAATAAAGAATCTGAAAAAGTTAAAAAACCACTTGTTGGAGAAGTTTCATCTGAAAATGTAATAAGAAGCAGAAGTTCTTCATATGCAGATGTGAATTATTCAAATAGTGAAAATAATTTTAAAAAAAGCAGATTTAAAGGTGGAAAAATAACAAATGCACAAAAATTTGAGATTTCAGATTTAAAAAATATAAAAATTTTAAAAAATGATGGAAAAACAATAAAACCTGTTGAAGTTGAAGGGAAAATTTTTAAAATCGATGTAAGAGAAACAAAAAATAATTCTTTAATGTATGATTTTTTAATAACTGATTACAATGATTCAATAAATTGTAAAATTTTTTTAAATCCTAAAGATGAAGCACAAATTGCGATACTTAAAGTAAATGATTGGGTAAAGGTAAAAGGATATTACAAAAAAGATGATTTTTATACCGAAGATTACATTGGAGTGCAAGATTTGGAGTCGATTGAATCAGAAGAAACTAAAAAAGAGGATAATGCACCAAAAAAAAGAGTTGAACTTCATGCTCACACGAATATGAGTGAAATGAGCGGAGTTATGTCAATTAAAGATTATGCAAAAAGAGCAAAGGAATTTGGACATAGTGCCATTGCAGTAACAGATTTTGGAGTAGTACATTCATTTCCATTTGCGTTTAAAGAAGCAAATGAAAATTTTAAAATTATTTACGGAGTGGAAGCATATGTTGTAGATGATGAAGCTCAAATGATTACTAATCCGAAAGATTTAGGAATTGAAGAAGAAACATATGTTGTATTCGATATAGAAACTACTGGATTTGATCCGTTTAATGACAAAATAATTGAAATTGGAGCAGTAAAAATGAAAGGAAAGGAAATTATTGACGAATTTTCTGAATTTGTAAATCCTAAAATTCCTATTCCTGAAGAAATTGTAAAACTTACTTCAATTACTGATGAAATGGTAAAAGATGCTCCTGACATCAAAACAATTTTACCAAGATTTTTAGAATTTTGTGGCGATTCCACAGTTGTTGCACATAATGCAAAATTTGATGTGGGATTTATTAAGCAAAAATCAAGTGATCAAAATTTAGAATTTTCTCCAAGCGTTGTTGATACTCTTCCTCTTGCAAGAGCACTTCTTGTTAATGAAAAAAAATTTGGATTGGCAAATTTAACTAAATATTTTGGAATAATATTAGAATCGCATCACAGAGCGATTGACGATGCAAGAGCAACTGCAGAAATTTTTCAGAAATTTTTCAATATGATTATAACAAAAGGGATTTTGACGCTAAAAGATATAAATACGAATCTTCAGCCGAATATTCAAAATGCTGAAACATTGAATACAATGATTTTGGTAAAAAATCAAAAAGGTCTAAGAGATTTATATGAGTTAATTTCTAAATCACATATTGACTATTTTGGAATGAGAAAACCGAGAGTTCCAAAAACATTGTTAAATCAAAAGAGGGAAAATTTACTTCTTGCAAGTTCGGCAACTGGAATATATGGAAATAGAGGGGAACTCATAAATCTTTATTTGCGTGGAGAAATAGAAGAAATTGAAGAAAAGGCAAAATTTTATGACTATATAGAAATACATCCGCCAATTACATACGATGAACTGGTAGAAAAAAATGCGAGTGAAATTGAAAGTTTAGAAGTAGTAAAAAAAATGAATCAATATTTTTATGATTTGGGTAAAAAATTAGGAAAATTGGTTGTTGCGACTGGAGATGTGCATTATTTGGATGAAAATGAAGCAGTTAATAGAAATGTTTTGCTTTTGGGAAGTGGAAAATTGAGAAAAACTAAATTTGTCGATGGTTCAAGATACGAATTTTTTGACAGAAAGCTTTATTTTAGGACAACTGAAGAGATGCTTGAAGAATTTAGATATTTAGGCGATGAAATTGCAAATGAAATTGTTATTGAAAATACAAATAAAATTGCTGATATGATTGACGCTGGGATAAGACCAGTTCCAGAAGGATTTTATCCGCCGAAGATAAAAGGCGCTGAAGAGTTAGTAAGAAAAATGACTTACGATAAATTGGAAGAGCTTTATGGCGACAATGTTGATCCAGTTCTAAAAGAAAGACTGGAAAAAGAGTTAAAATCGATTATTGGAAATGGCTTTTCGGTACTTTATTTGATTGCACAAATCTTGGTAAAAAAATCGGTGAAAAAAGGATATTTAGTTGGTTCCCGTGGATCAGTTGGTTCATCAATTGTCGCTTATCTTATGGGAATAACTGAAGTAAATGGACTTTATCCACACTACAGATGTCCAAATTGTAAACATACTGAATTTATGAATGAAGAAGGAAATGGAGTTGACTATCCTGATAAGAATTGTCCAAAATGTGGTACAAAATATATAAAAGATGGACATGCAATACCATTTGAAGTATTTATGGGATTTAACGGAGAAAAAGTGCCAGATATTGACTTAAATTTTTCTGGAGAATATCAAGGAAAAATTCATAAATATACTGAATGGCTATTTAATTCAGATGCTCTTGAAAATATTGAAAATATTGAAGATATTGAAAAAATTATAGATTTTGAAGATTTTGAAAATTCCAAAAATTCTGAATATCCTGAAACTTCTGAAAATGTATTTCGTGCTGGAACAATTTCTACATTAGCAGAAAAAAATGCTTTTGGTTATGTAAAAAAATATTTAGAAGAAAGTGAAGGAACGGAAGAAATAAAAGAGAGAAAAGCTGAAGTGACAAGACTTGCGATAAGATGTGAAGGAGCGAGAAAAACAACTGGACAGCATCCAGGAGGAATGATAGTAGTTCCAAAAGACAAGTCAATTTACGATTTTTGTCCAATACAAAGACCTGCAAATGATATGAAATCTAATTTTAAAACAACGCATTTTGACTATCATGTTATGGACGAGCAACTGGTAAAATTAGATATTCTAGGACATGATGATCCGACAACACTTAGAATTTTACAGGATTTGACAGGGGTCGATATTTATAAAATACCGCTTGATGATAAAAAAGTCATGAGTCTTTTTAGTGGAACCCAAGCGCTTGGAGTAAGTCCAGATGACATAGGTTCTCCAACTGGGACTTCAGGTATTCCAGAGTTTGGAACATCTTTTGTAAAACAAATGCTTGTTGACACAAGACCGAAAACTTTTGCAGAATTAGTGAGAATTTCAGGGCTTTCGCATGGAACGGATGTCTGGTTAAATAATGCACAGGACTATGTGAGAAGCGGAGTTGCAACCTTAAGCCAGATTATAACAGTGAGAGATGACATTATGAATAAACTTATTGACGATGGGCTAGATAAATCTTTAGCATTTAAAATAATGGAATTTGTAAGAAAAGGGAGACCTACGAAAGATCCTGATAAATGGAAGGAATATTCGGCAATAATGAAAGAAAAAGGTGTTGAGCAGTGGTACATAGATTCTTGTGAAAAGATAAAATATATGTTTCCAAAAGGACACGCTGTAGCATATGTTATGATGGCAGTAAGAATTGCGTATTTTAAAGTTCATTATCCTGTAGAATTCTATACAGCTTTTTTAAATAGAAAAGTTGGAGATTTTAAAATGACTACGATGTTTTTCCAAAATCAAAAAAGTAATAAAAATATAGCTACTGTAGAAGACTTAAAAAATTCGAGAAAAAAATTGGAATCGGATTCAAATTTAAATGCAAAACAAAAGCAAGAATTGTTTTTATATGAAATTTTAATAGAAATGAGCTGTCGTAATATTGAACTAGAAAAACCAAATATTTTGACATCTGATGCAAAACTTTTCACGATAACAAAAGATAAAAAAATTCAACTGCCACTTATTGCTGTAGATGGTCTTGGTGAATCAGTTGCTGAAAAAATTATAGCAGAACGAGAAACGGAACCATTTTTATCACTGGAAGATTTGACAAAGAGAACAAAGTTGAATAAAACTGTGTTAAAATTATTGCAAGATTATGACTGCGTGAAAGGAATACAAGAAGAAAATCAATCAAAATTATTTTAAAAAATTTAAAATAAAAAAACTGCATCTAATAAAAGGTGCAGTTTTTTGTTTTATAAAGTAATTATATTTTTTTATCCACTATTACGAAGTCCTGTTGCCAGTCCGTTTATTGAAATATGAATAGCTTTTCTTAATTCTCTTGGAATTTCATCCATAGATTCAAGTTTTCTTACTCTTTTTATCAATTCAATTTGTAAAAAGTTCATTGAGTCAAAATATGCCAAACGGTTTCTTAAGCTGCTTGCCAGTTCTGCATTATCAGCTAACAAAACATCATTTTTAGTAATTTTTTTAAGAACATCTATTGTAAGTTCCCACTCTGTCACAATTTCTTTTAAGATTTCCTGTGCCACTTTTTGATCTTTCGCAAGTTTTACATATTCAGCAAAAATTGACACATCTGATTTTGATAAGACCATATCTACATTTGAAATTGTAGATTTGAAAAATGGCCATTCAACATACATTTTTTGTAAGATTTCAAGTCTTTTTTCATCATCATTGATCCATTTTGTAAAGGCAGTTCCAACTCCGTACCAACCTGGAAGCATGATTCTAGCTTGTGACCAAGAAAATACCCAAGGGATTGCACGAAGACTTTCAAGTGTTTGCTTTTTCTTTCTCGATGATGGTCTGGAACCTATATTTAATCCAGAAATAAAGTTGATTGGTGTTACTTCAAAGAAAAATTCTGAGAAACCTTCTGTATTGTAAACTAGATCTCTGTAAGAATGATAACTCAATTTTGAAATTTCTTCAATAATTTTTTCATATTCTTCCCAAGCGGCATCTTCAACTGTTAAAGCACTAGATTCAAGTGCTGCAGAAACTAACGCCTCTAAATTTTTAAATCCTAAATCAGGATTTCCATATTTTGCTCCGATAACTTCTCCTTGTTCTGTAAGTCTTATTGTTCCATCTGTACTTCCTTCAGGTTGAGCTAAAATTGCTTCGTAGCTTGGTCCACCACCACGACCGACAGTTCCACCACGACCGTGGAAGAATGAAATTTGCACATCAAATTCATGTCCTACAGCAGTAAGTTCTTTTTGCGCTTTATACAAAGACCAGCTTGAGCTTAAATATCCACCATCTTTGTTACTGTCGGAATAGCCTAGCATAACTTCCTGTTTTCTTCCATTTTTTTCCATCCATTTTTGTACAATTGGAAGACTAAACCATTTTCTAAGTATATCTGGCGCAGCTTCCAAATCTTCAACTGTTTCAAACAATGGAACTATGTATAAATCACAAAATTCGTTCCCTTTGTTCCCTTTAGCAAGATTCGCTTCTTTTAATAAAATAGCTACTTCTAGCATATCTGACACACTTGTGGCATGAGAGATAAGATTTTTTTCAATAATTTTTTTTCCAAATCTTTTGTGAAGTGATTTTGCTTTTCTAAAGATAGCAAGTTCACTAGAAAGCAGATCGCTTTGCGGAATAGTTGGGTCACTTAAAATTCTAGGATCATATTCCAATTCACGAAGTAAAATTTCGCATCTAGCTTCTTCTGGCAAACTTAGATAATCTCCTAAGATATTTGCACTCTTTAACAATTCTGCAACACAGATTTCATGGATACTTGAATCTTGTCTTAAATCTATTGTAGCAAGGTGAAATCCAAAAATTTCAGTTGCACAAATTAGATTGTTAAGTGTTCCATGAGTTAAAAACTCGCTATTATTTCGAATAAGTGATTCAGCAACAATAACTAAATCTTTTGTAAATTCGTTCGAATTTTTATATGGCACATCAAATCCATTTTTTCTCTTTGGTGGCAATAAGTTAATATTTTTGTCACACAAAATATAGGCAGTGGCAATAAGTCTGTCTCTTATTGTTGTAATTGCTCTTCTGTAAGGCTCTTTTGTACGATGAGGAGAAACTTCTCCAGAAGCATCTGCTAGAGCTTGTAAGTCTTCTGTAACATTTGTCATTGTAATTGACATTGACAGATCTCTGTAAATTTTTTCCACTTCTGAAAAATAGTGCTGAAACAATGTAATTGCTTGTGCTTGAGCAGATTTTTCCAGTGTATCGACCGTTACAAAAGGATTTCCATCTCTGTCTCCACCAATCCACATTCCCATTGTAAGCGGAATTAAAGATTGCGAATTTTGAATTGAATTTCCTACTTTTTGTGAAATTTCCTGAAATTTATTTATTAAGTTTGGAATTTCACTAAAAAATGTGATATTGTAATAACTTAGTGCGTTACTGATTTCATCTGTAACTCGCAGTTTAGATTCACGCAGCATAGAAGTCTGCCACCAAATTTGGATTTCACGGTTTAATTTATCAATCCATTCTTTTTCGTCAATTTGTTTTAATTTTACATTTTCGTATTGATCCAAAATATCAGATATTTTTTTTGTAATATCCAAAATAGTTTTTCTTTGAACTTGAGTTGGATGGGCTGTTAAAACAGGAACAACTGATACTTTTTCCATCGCTTCAAGTATTTTTTCTTGAGAAATACCTTTGGCTTTTAGATTTTGCAGAGATTTTTCAAGTGTACCGATTTGTAATTTATTAGAAATACGGGCTCTTCTTTGTTGATGCGTCTGATAAACATCTTCTGCGATATTAGCTAGTGCTGCTGCAATCGAAAAACTTCTAATTACACGCAAAATTTCGCTGTCAGTCAAATCAGAGAAAAATGAAGATAAATTTTCCCTAGTTTCGTGTTTAAGCATTTTGTAATAATTTTTCGAGACGGATGTAAGGTTTTCAGTAGTTTGGTAAATATGTAGTCCCGCATAGTTGAATATAGTTTCTCCCAAAAGGTTAGCTAATAATTCATTGTTTGCAAATAA
The DNA here is from genome assembly GCF_018128225.1 of Leptotrichia sp. oral taxon 218. Taxonomy (NCBI): domain Bacteria; kingdom Fusobacteriati; phylum Fusobacteriota; class Fusobacteriia; order Fusobacteriales; family Leptotrichiaceae; genus Leptotrichia; species Leptotrichia sp. oral taxon 218. The sequence goes on from NZ_CP072377.1 coordinate 286,478, forward strand.
AGCTTCTTGCTGTTCATCGAGTTGTACCGACAAAAGCGGAGTTATTGGCAAATTTTTTAGACTCATAATTTTCACTCTCCTTCATAACATAAAATAATTATAATTTTTGATAATTTATTTTAACATATTTAGAATTAAAATACAATTTTAGTTTTTTAGTTGATCAAGTAAAATATTTGATTAACAAATAGTTTTTTTATAAAAAAAGAGAAAATCATTTACAATATAATTTTTTTATTTACTGAAAAATGATTTTCCCTAAAATTTTAAAATAATAATTTTTTTATTAAAAGTTATAAATTAGAACCAAACTTCTGTTTGAACTCCAAACTGAACACCTTTATTACGCTCTTTTCCATCTGAATCAACTCTTATAAATTTCTTATCTCCAAATCCATGTCCATAAGTTACAAATGCTCTAATTTCAGGTCTTCCCCAGAAATTTTCTGTGTCAAGTTTTAAAGTTGGAGCAACTGTTAATTTGAATAGTCCACTGTTGTAGTTTGTATTTCCTTTATCAACTTTCACATAGTCCAGTCCTGTTTCATATTGCATAGCAAAATGTTGTGTAATTGGATTGACAACTCTTATTCCAGTTGTTACCCATTGTTGTTTTTGATCTTTTTTTCCACCAAAGTTTTTGTCGTATCTATAACCTAATTCAGGCATAATTTGCCATCTATCTGAAAGATTTGCTTGACCGTATGTCACTAAATTCACAGAATAAGCATCTTTTCTAGTATCTCCCCAAGCGGTAGCACTTCCAAGTCCACTTCCAGAACCAAGTCCTTTACCACCTTGAAGAACTATTTTAGAAGATCCTTTGTCCTTTAATCCATAAAAACCAGGTAGGCTATAACTTACAGAACCTTGTGCTCCCCATTCAGTTATATCTTTATCTGTAGAATCTGATTTCATTGTGTGTCCTGCTAGTTCAAAAGCCCATGGACCTACTGAATATCTTGAATGAAGTGTGTATTCAGGATGATCACTAGGATCGTTTGCAATTAATGCAACATCAGCTGCTCCAGAACCAAGTTTAATATTTTGAATTCCTGCACCTGTTCCTGAATAGTTTCTAATATAATAGTCATTTATATGAATATCTTCTCTTGCATAATATCTTTTCCCTGCCCAATAAGTAGCTCCGTCATTTGGAGTTATATCAACATAAAATTGTCTAGTTTTAAATGAATCGTTTTCAGAACCTGGATTTGTTGAACTTCCTGAAGTCCATGTTTTATATTCGTCTCCTGCACCTGATTTTGTTGAAAACATGTAGTGAACTGAACCTTTTGCTCCATTTACATCAAATTTTTTAACCAATTCTAATTCAGCATAAGTGTCATCTTCATTACCTAATCTATATTTTTGAGCAAATCCTTCATCTTGAACTTTAAATGCGCTTCCTTTATCTCCATTTTGATTTATAAGAAGTCCTGCTCTTCCATAACCGTGAAATTCAAATCCATCAGTTAATTTTGATATGTCTAATGCTGGAGCTTCTGCTACAACTGGAGCAGGAACTTGTTTTTCAGCAATTTGTTTTTGTAATTCTTCTTTAGTTTCTCTTAATTCTTTTTCAAGTCTATTCACTCTTTCTTCAAGTGTTTCTGCATTTACAAATGTACAAGCCAGTAAAAACGCTGTTAGAGCCAGTAATAGCCTTTTTTTCATAATAAATCCCTCCATATAATTTTTTATTAATATTCTATTTAATTCAAACCTTTATATAAGTATATCCCAAATTTTTTCATTGTCAATACCAAATAAATATTTTTTCTAAAATTCATATTTTACTTTTATTGACAAAAAAAAATGAATGTGATAAATTTATTTTAGAAAGTTTAATATTTTTAGAAAAAAGTGAATGGAGGAAAATAAAATGTTTTTAAAAAATAAATCTTTTTCGCCATATATGACAATATTGCTCTCATTTATGGTAGTTACAATTTTAGGTGGGATTTTGTTGTCTTTGCCAATTTCTATGAGGTATGGTAAAAGTGTGAAATTGATTGACGGATTTTTTATAGCAACTTCAGCTATTTGTGTGACAGGGCTTTCCAGTATTGATATAGGCAGTGTTTATAATATTTTTGGGCAAATGGTGATTTTAGTATTGATCCAGCTTGGAGGGCTTGGAGTTATAACATTCACCTCAGTTATAATCATTATGATTTCCAAAAAAATTGGGTATTACACGAAAAAAATCGTTCAGGAAGATATAAATATTGACACGACTTTTAAAATCGAAGAATATGTGAAAAAAGTTATTTTGTCTGTAATTGTCATTGAATTTATCGGAACTGTTATTTTGTTTTTTGAATTTATAAAAAAATTTGGTTTTTTAAAAGCAGTTTATTATTCTTTCTTTCATTCTGTTTCGGCTTTCTGTAATGCGGGATTTTCACTATTTTCAGATAATTTATACGGATTTAAAAATAGTTTTATAATAAATATGACAATTCCGCTTCTGATATTTTTGGGTGGAATTGGATTTTCAACGATTTTAAATTGTTATAATGTTTTGCGGAAAAAAGAAAAAAGATTGACTTCAACAACTAAATTAAGTATTAAAATATCTATTTTCTTAGTAATAATAGGAATGGTTGCGATGTTTATTTTGGAATATTCCAATAAAAGTACAATTGGAAATTTATCTTTTGGACAAAAATTGGAAGCATCATTTTTTCAAAGTGTAACGACGAGAACAGCAGGATTTAATACCATTTCAATTTTGGGTCTAAAGAGGTCAACTTCACTATTATTTGTTATTCTTATGTTTATTGGAGCTTCCCCTGGATCAACTGGTGGCGGAATAAAGACTACAACGATTGGACTTATAATTTTAGGAACTTTAGCGACATTAAAAAATAAAGATACGATTGAATATGATAAAAGAAGCGTAAGCTGGAGGATATACAGTAAAGCAATAACCGTATTATTCATTTCACTTATTTATACGACAATTTGTGTATTTTTATTGATTTTATTTGAAAGGAATAAGAATCTTTTGGATTTGGTTTTTGAAGTGTTTTCAGCGTTTGGAACTGTCGGACTTTCAAGAAATTTGACTCCAAGCCTTGCGGACATTTCAAAATTTATACTTATAGTTACGATGTTTGTTGGAAGAGTTGGTCCACTTACAATTGCTTTGGCATTATCAAAGTCAAATTTAAAAAAAGGACGTTACACTTATCCACAGGAAAATATTTTAATAGGATAATTTTTAGGAGGAAAAAATGGCAGGATATTTAGTTATAGGAGCGGGAAAATTTGGAAGAAGTATTGCAAAGACGCTTTATAATCACAACGAAACTGTGCTTGTAATCGATAAAAATGAAGAACTTACACAGCAGATAATAGATGACGGAATTGTTGGAGAAGCGGTTTCTTTTGATGTAACAGAAGAAAATTCTCTAAAAAAAGTGGTGAGCAGTGATGATTTTGAAGTGGCTTTTATTTGCATTGAAGGAAGTTTGCAAACAAGCGCATTAGTTACAGTTATGTTAAAGGAGCTGGGAATAAAAACAATTATTTGTAAAGCTATTACAAAAATTGAAGGAAAAATTTTAGAAAAAATTGGAGCGAAAAAAGTTGTATTTCCTGATGAAAGTGTTGGAAGAGAATTAGCTTTTGAATTTTTAAAGCCAGATGTGACAGAGCATTTGAAATTTTCTGAAAAATATAGGATTTTTGAATTTAAAGCGCCTAAAAAAATTATTGGAAAAAGTCTTATCGAGCTGAATTTAAGGAAAAAATATGAAATGAATGTAATTGGAATAAAAAGAAAAGGCGAAGAACTGAGAATATCGCTTTTGCCAGATGAAAAAATTTTGGAAAACGATATGCTTTTGGTCGTTGTAAATGTTGAAAAAATGATACAGTTTAATAGGGAATATCTAGGGAATTAAAGGTTAAACAAAACTTTGACAATCATTTTATACAAATTTAAAATATAGGTTTATTTTTGTATATACAATTATAAAATAATGTAAAAAAGTATATAATAAATAAAAAATAATTGTGGATAAATAATTTTTTAGTAAATAAAAAAATTTTTGGAGGGAAAAATATGAAATTAAATGATTTTAAGGAAATTGAAAACTATCAAAAAGAGAGAGAAAAAAAGGAGCTGGATTTTATTTTAAATTTGACTCAAGAATCTTTTAATGATAAGGAAAAAGAAAAGGAATGGAATAAACTTAGGACTTCGTTTGCACTTTATACTGAAGGTAGAATTAAAGGGACTTATATGACAAGACCTCGATTTTTTGAGAGTAAAATAGACATTGAAGATTTTGAATATTTATTGGATGTTGTGCAAAAATATTGTGATGGAAGACTTCATCTTACAACTAGACAAGATTTTCAGCTTCATGGAATGAAAAAAGAAAATTTACCAAAAATTTTGGAGGTTATTTCAAAAAGAGGATTTTTTACAAAAGCGACTTGCGGAGATTCAACTAGAGCTGTAATTACACCTGAAACAACTGGATTTGAAGAAGAAGTCTTTGATGTTTCACCTCATGCGAGAATAGTTACAGACTATATTTTAAATGGTCGTGAATTTATGCACTTGCCAAGAAAATATAAAATTGCTTTTTCGAATAAAGAAGAAAATTCGCTTTATGTGAAAATAAACGACATTGGATTTCAAGCAGTTATTCAAGATGAAAAAAAAGGATTTCGTGTGTATGTTGGTGGAGGAATTGGACCGATTTCAACTAATGCGATTGTTTTAAGAGAATTTATCGAAGAAGACGAATTTTTGTATTATATTCATGCAATAAGAAATGTGTTTAATGACCATGGAAATCGTAAAATTCGTGCTAGAGCAAGACTTCGTTATGTTTTGCTAAATTTAGGGGAAGAGAAATTCTTGGAATTGTGTAACGAATATATTTCTAATTTTTATGCAGAAAAAGGGGGCAGTCTTAAAATTTATACGAGAAAATTACTTGAAGAAAGAGAAATTTTGGATAGAGAAAAAGAATTAGAAAAAATAAAAATATTTTCTAGTGAAGAAAATACGGATGAAAGTATTAAAAACGACGAATTCTTGAAAAATGAAAAAAATATCGTGGCAGGAAAATATAAAGGAGAATACGGATATTATTTGAGACCTACGAGAGGAAATATTTATAAGGAAGACGGAGAAAAATTAATTGAATTTGTAAAAAATTTGGATTACAAAGTTGAATTGAAACTTACAAGTTTTCAAAGTATTTTGGTTCGTGGACTTAAAAAAGAAGATGTATTAAAATTAAAAGAAATTATGAGCGAATATTATGGCGGAAATGAATTTTACAGTTCATATTCTTGTATTGGGAGTACAACTTGTAATGTCGGAATTTTGGATACTCCGCCAATTTTAGACTATATTTTTGAATTTTTTGACAATGATGAAAAAAGAGAGCTTACAAATTATTTACCACAAATAAAAGTTACTGGATGTCCAAATTCTTGTGCAACTCCGCAAATTGCCAGACTTGGTTTTAGCGGAAGAAGAAAAAAAGATGGGGAATATTTTGCAATTTTTGCAAGGGGAGAATTTAGTGGAAAAACTGTTAAACTTAATGAAAACTTGGGAGAAATAAAAGCGAATAAAATACCATATTTTCTTGAAGATATTGCAAATATTATAAAAAATGAAAATATTGAATTTGAAAAATTTGCAAATGAAGATAGATTTCTTGGATTAATTGAAGATTACAAAGAAATTGAAGTAGAAAATGTTGATTTTAATGAATTTCGTAAAATTGATGCCGAAAAGGCTTGGTAAACTAAAAAAGTGTGAGGGAATATATGTATGTTGAATTAAAAAATGTGAATAAGATGTACAATGACTACAAAGCGTCAAATGACATCAATTTAGGAATAAAAAAAGGAAAATTAGTGGCATTACTTGGTCCATCTGGAAGTGGAAAGTCAACAATTTTGCGAATGATTGCGGGACTTGAAACACCTGATTCTGGAGAGATAATCATTGACAAAAAAGTTGTAAATGATATTTCACCAAGTAAAAGAGGAATCGGATTTGTTTTTCAAAATTATGCGCTTTTTCGGTATATGACTGTTTTTGACAATATTGCGTTTGGACTAAAAATTATGAAGGAGAAAAAAAGTGTCATAAAAGAGAGAGTTAAAAAACTTATGAAACTTGTAAATATTGAAAATTTGGGAGATCGTTATCCAAATCAGCTGTCTGGTGGACAAAGACAAAGAGTGGCTTTTGCAAGGGCATTAGCACCAAATCCAGAACTTCTTTTGTTAGATGAACCTTTTGCGGCAATTGATGCCAAAGTTAGACAGGAGCTTAGAAACTGGCTTCGTGAAACTATTGACAAAGTTGGAATTACGAGTATTTTTGTGACACACGACCAAGAAGAAGCGATAGAAGTTGCTGATGAAATAATTGTTACAAACAAAGGGAGAATTGAGCAAGTGGGTTCTCCTAAAGAAATTTACAGTAATCCAAAAACTGCATTTGTGGCAAAATTTATGGGAAACCCGATTGAGCTTGAGAACATAAATAAGTTTAAGGGATTTGAACATTTGGAAAATAATTCAAAAGCGATAATTAGAGCAGAAAATGTTACGATTATAAAAAATGGAGAGCAGTTTAGATATTCGGCTTCGACAGAAAAAGGAATTGTAGAATATACGCTTTTTCGTGGAAAAGAAGTAGAAATTGGAGTTAGAGTTAACGGGATTCTAATAAAAGGGAATAGAAAAATTGAAGAAGATGCGGTTTTTAATAATGAAGAAGTGAATGTATATATTTATCGTGCTTTTGTTTTTGATAATGACGAAAAAGTGAAAATTGTGGAAAATGCGAATACTCGAAATCAAAACGATGTCGTAATTTAAAAACTTATAAAAAGGAGATTTAATGTGCTAAAAATAAAAGAACTTGAAACAGATGTGCTAATTATTGGCGGTGGAACAGCTGGTTGCTATGCGGCTGTAACAATTAGCAAAAACTCTGATTTATCGGTGCTTGTTGTGGAAAAAGCAAATATTAAAAGAAGCGGATGTCTTGCGGCTGGGATTAATGCTATTAATGCTTATAATGTGAAAGGCAGAGTACCACAAGATTATGTGGATTACACGATAAAAGATGCAAATGGAATTGTGAGAAAAGATTTGGTTTTAACCGCTGCAAATAGATTTAACGAAATTACGGCTGAGGTTGAAAAATTAGGACTTGTAATTTTGAAAGATGCAAACGGGGAATATGTCAACCGTGGAAATAGAAATATTAAAATAAATGGAGAAAATTTTAAACCGATACTTGCCAATGCTGTGAAAAAGTCTAAAAATGTAAAAGTATTAAATACTGTAAATATAACAGACTTAATCACAGAAAATGGCGAAATTAAAGGAGCGGTAGGTTTTTCTATAATAGAAAATGCGGCTTATAAAATTTTAGCAAAAAAAGTGATTGTTGCGACAGGAGGAGCCTCTGGACTTTATAAACCAAATAATCCTGGATTTTCTAGACATAAAATGTGGTATCCGCCATTTAACACGGGTGCTGGATATGCGATGGGAATAAAAGCTGGAGCAGAAATGACAACTTTTGAGATGAGATTTATTGCGCTTAGATGTAAGGACACAATTGCGCCGACTGGAACGATTGCACAGGGAGTTGGAGCAAAGCAAGTAAACTCAAGAGGTTTTGTATATGAGGATAAATACGGAATTACAACAAGTGAGCGAGTTTATGGAACAGTTAAGGAAAATCAGCTGGGAAATGGTCCTTGCTATTTGAAAACAAGTGGAATTACAGATGAAGAAAGTGAAAGTTTGTTAAAAGCATATTTAAATATGGCACCAAGTCAGACGCTTAAATGGATAGAAAGTGGGAAAAATCCGAATGAGCAAGATGTTGAAATTCAAGGAACAGAGCCTTATATAGTTGGAGGACATACAGCGAGTGGATTTTGGATAAATACGAATAGAGAGACGACTGTAAAAGGTCTTTATGCGGCAGGAGATGTAGCTGGTGGCTTTCCGCAAAAATATGTCACAGGAGCACTGGCAGAAGGAGAAATTGCTGCACTTGACATAATTTCAAAAATAAAATTAGAAAATAAAGAAAATAAAGAAAATCAAAATTTTTCTGAACAATCTGAAAAAATAATAAAAGAATATGAAAATATTTTAAATTTTGAGAAAAATAAGATAAATGAATTTTCAATAGAAGATTTGGAAGAGGGAATGCAAAAAGTGATGGACGAATACGCTGGAGGAATTTCTGCAAATTATCAGTTTAATGAAAAACAGTTAAAATTAGCGGATGAAAAAATTTCTCAGCTGCTTGAACTTTCGAAAGATGTAAAAGCAGAAGATATGCATGATTTGATGTTTGCGTATGAATTAAAAGATAGACTTTTAGTTTGTAAATCGTTAATTGCGCACTTATTTTACCGAAAAGAGACGAGATGGCACACATTTAATGAAAATTTGGATCATCCGAAAACAGACGAGAAATTTTTTAAATATGTTAATTCGAAATTAATAGATGACAAGTTGGAAGTTTTTACAAGAGAAATAGTGAAGGAGGATTTCTATGAGCATAGTAATTGATCCATTAAAATGTATAGGCTGTACAAAATGCACACAAGTTTGTCCAGGAACTTTGATAGAAATGACCGATTTAAAAATGGACAGAAAAAAAGCGGTTATGAAATATCCAAAAGACTGCTGGGGATGCGTTTCATGCGTAAAAGAATGTCCAGTTCAAGCGATTTCATTCTTTTTGGGAGCTGATATTGGAGGAAATGGAAGTACGATGGTAACAAAGGAAAAAGGTGATATTTTGAGCTGGATAATCGAGAAAAGAGATGGAACGACTCAAGTAATTGATATTAACAGGAAAGATGCAAATAAATATTAAAAAATTAAATTTTAGATAATTTTGAATAATAATTAATAAAAAATTAAAAAATAATAAAAATATAATTTTTTTATGTTATAATTAAAATAAATTGAGAGTTTTATATTTTTAAAGGGGGAATAAAAATGTCAAAATTATTTAAATTTTTGGTTATTGTTTTAGCGACAATGTCGTTGGTCAGTTGTGATGGTTATTTATGCGAACTGGGGTCACGAACGGCTTGTATAAGATATGATCATAATTATGAGAAATAAAAATATATTATTTAAAATTTAGTTTACAAAAAAGATTGGATGAAAAATAGGTCCAATCTTTTTTATTGACTTTTTCTTTTAAAATATGATAAAATTTTTATAAATATTAATAAGAAGTCTCTTGCTTTTGCAAGTGAAAATAATTTAAAGTAAAATAATTGCACAATGAGAAAGACCGTCGTAGAAGAATTTATTTTAAAATTTAAAGATGGTCTTTTTTGCATTTTGGTTATTTTTATTAATAAAATGAATGGGAGAAAAGTGGATGAGTGGACCGAAGACTAGTGAAGCACGATTGGATGTTTCAAGAGAAAGAAAAATGGAAGAAGAACGAATAAAAAAATCGTATATAATATATAAGATAAAAAGTGGAGAAGAATTTTTTTATAATTCAAATATTAATATTACTGACTGTGATATTCAAAAAAAATTAAATGAAAAATTTTTGGCTTATAAAAAAAATTTTGATAAAAAGTTAAAAAATTTATCTAGGAAGGCAGTTCCTAATAAAAATGTAGAAACTTTGGAAAAGATGGGAAGAGAGTTTGAGAGTTCTTTTTCTGAATTTAAAGAAAATTATGAAAAAGTATTTTTATTTTTTGAAAGTAACTTGAATAAAATTGATCAAAACGAAATTTTTAAAATGAAAAATGAAACAATTAACTTGATAGATCAGATTTCTGTTACTGGAAGTTTGCAGATGAGACTTATTTCACCTAAACTTGAAAAACTAGTGAATAAGTTTTTGAGTGCAAATAGAAGAGATATTAGTAAAGTTGAAGAAGTGAAAGTGCAAGATGTGAAATTGTCTAAGCAAAAAAGTTTGAAAGCATTTGAATTTTCACAAAAAAATTTGAAAAATCAGAAAAATGGTGAAAATGAAGAAAGAAAAAAAAGCGAAGAAAGAGAAGAGAGAAAGAACAAAAAGGTTGATGAGAAAACTATTTTTTTAGAAATTGATAAAAATGTAAATGATGTTTTGGAAGAATTGAAAAGTTTTTTTGATTCAGACAAGTTTGTTGTGAAAACTAAAAATGAAATTTTGTATTTGGAAAAAGAAATATTGAAAATTAAAGATGATAAAAAAGTTAATTTTGAAATAAAAGAAAAATTGATTTTGGAAGAAAAAGAAATAATTGAAAATAGATTGAAAGATATAGAAATTGAAAATAAAAAAATAGAAAAATTGTATAACGATTATTTAAAAGAAGTTTATTTTTTGGGAATTGAAGAGAAAAAATTGATAAAAGATTTTTTGTCTGAAGAAGAAATAAAAAAAGAAATAGATTTGCTTAAGAAAAAAGGTAAAGAAATCGTCAAAAGAAACTATATTAAGGAACAGATTGACGAAGTTATGGCAAAGCATGGATTTAATGTGATTGATCCAGAAGAAATTGATGGAGTCAGAAAAAATACAGAAGTACTTTACGGAATTGATGATTCTACAGGGATAAATGTATTTATGACAGAGAATGCATCGCTTGTTACACTAAAAGTTATTGGAATTGGATTTGATGATGAAATTACGGATCAGGAATCGGAAAGATTGTATCAGGAGCAATGCAATTTCTGTTCACTTCATCCAGAACTTTTGGATGAGTTGAGAAATCGGGGAGTTATTTTGGAAGAGAAAAAATATAATAAGGCTGATAAAAGATATAATTCTAAAATTAGAGTGAAAAATTTTGCAAGTGATAAGAAATCTGATGGAAAAAATAAAAGAAAATTAAGAGATGCTGTCAAAAAGAAAAAAATGTATAAAAAATAAAAAACAAAAAATAAAAAAATAAGAAATTAAGATATAATATAAATAATATTAAGATAGAGGTAAATAAATGAAAATTTGTAAAGAATGCGGTTATGAACTTGAAGATGATGAGATAGAATGTCCTAATTGTGGGGAAGTTTTTGCTGAAAGTGAAGAAAAAAATATAAAAAAAATTGACGATGACAAAAATAATAAAAAAACTGAAAAAGATATAGAGAAAAATATTGAAAAAGAAGAAGAGAAAAGAGAAGAAACTAAAACTGGGAAAATGTTGGCAAGATGTAATGTGACAGGTTTTGAAGTTGAAATAAATGAAGGTGAAACTGAGTTTTATTGTGAAGATTGTCAAGAAGAGCACAGTATAGATGGCGAAATGTATGTTGCTATAAATTTGGAAAAAGAGGAAAAAATTGAAGAAATAGAAGAAAAAAGAAAAAAAAGAGAAGAACAAAAAGAAAAAAATTTAAAAACTGAAAAGAAATTTGAAGAAGAAGCACTTTATCTGCTTTTTCGAGGTAATGAAACTGAATTTATTAAAATCCCTAAAACTGGTGGAACAGTTGGAAGGTATGGAGATTACGGAGCTAAATTTTTTAATGAAAGATATATGCAAACGGTGTCGGGAGAACATTTAAAGATTGATTATAGAGGTGGCGACTGGATAATTGAACATCTTAGTAAAACTAATGATACGGAAGTGAACGGGGAAAAAATGGAATATGAAAGTCCTATTATTTTGAAAGACGGTTTTAAGATTACACTTGCTAAAAGAATAGTTTTTACAGTTAGGATAAGATCCTAATGTATGTAGATAGAATAATTTATCCAATTTTTTCACTAGGACCTGGAAAAAGAGTGGTAATTTGGACAAAAGGATGTACCAAAAGATGTAAAAATTGTTCTAATCCAGAATTGTGGGATGTTGGAAAAGCCAGAAAGAGAAGTGTAAGAGAACTTTTTCAGATAATAGTTAATATAAATAAAGAAAATCGTGTTGATGGGATAACTTTTACTGGTGGAGATCCGCTTGAGCAGTTTGGTGAAATTATTGAGTTTGCAAAGCTATTAAAAAATTTAACTGACGATATTCTGGTTTATACTGGGGATTATTTTGCAAATTTTGATGAAGAGAAAAAAGAAAAGATTAGAGAAAATATTGGTGTTTTGATAGATGGACCTTATATTCATGAACTTAATTTTAAAGATGTAAATTTGAGAGGGTCTAAAAATCAGAATATAATTTATTTTAACAAAAATTTGAGAAATAAATATGAGAAATATTTGAAAAAGGGAAGAATGATACAAAATGTTATGATGGGGGAAAAAATAATATCCGTGGGAATACATAATAGACAGGAGGAACTATGACTGATAGAAAACCTAAGTGGCAAAAAGAGCTGGAAAGTTTTAAGGGAATAAAATCTACTTTTATAATTGAAGGAAATATAAATGATTTGTATCCATTTTATGAAAATGGTAAAATTGTTAATTATATTGAATTAGACTGGCTTTTGATGAAAACATTTAAAGATTTTTTTGAAAATGAGAATGAAGAAAAAATTAAATATGATTTTGTTTTTTGTAATCCTGTTTTGGGATTTTACAATAGAAGTATTAAAGACAATGTCGCTGATATTTTGAAAAAATATGATAATTCTAAAAACAGTATTTTTAGTTCGAGAGAAAATTTGAATTATAAGATTAATGATATTGAAAAATTTTCTGAAATTGTGAAAAATGTGGTGATGGCAAAAGGAGAAAATCCTGTTGCAGTAGTTGTGAACTTTGCCGCAAGATATATCTCTTCTCCAAATTCTCTGGAAACAAGCGAGAACAATATGTTTATTAATTTATTGGAAGCGTCGATAAGAGCTAGAATGACAAACGGCTATGTGAATACTTTGATACTAGTTGTTGAAAAATTTAATGATTTGCCGTCGTGGTTTTATTATAATAATCCAAATGTCAGAACTATCACGATTCCGAATCCTGATAAAAATATGAGAAAAAATTATATTGAAAAAATATATGAAAATGAATTGAAAGAAGAATTTGAGACTAAAGATAAATTTATTGACAATACTGAAGGACTGAAAAATAGAGAATTAAAAGAACTAAAAAACCTTTTTAATAGGTACAAGAAAATAGATTCTGAATATTCATTGCTAGATGCATTGACGATGTATAAATATGGAATTAAAGAAAATATGTGGGAATCTATCAGCGAGGAAAAAGTAAAAAGTCTTGAAGAAAAACTGAAAGAAAGAGTAAAAGGGCAGGATAGAGCTGTGAAAAAAGCAGTTTCAGTTGTAAAAAGAGCGGTTGTGGGAATGTCAGGTCTGCAGCATTCATCTGGCAGCAAACCAAAAGGGATTTTATTTTTTGCAGGGCCTACAGGGACTGGGAAAACTGAACTTACAAAAGCGCTTGCGGAAGAACTTTTTGGAGATGAAAATAATTGCATAAGATTTGACATGAGTGAGTACTCAGAATCACATTCGGACCAGAAGCTATTTGGAGCACCGCCGGGATATGTTGGCTATGAAGCTGGTGGGCAGCTTACAAATGCGATTAAAGAAAGACCTTTTTCAATTTTACTTTTTGACGAAATAGAAAAGGCGCATCCTTCAATAATGGATAAATTTTTGCAAATACTTGAGGATGGAAGAATGACCGATGGTCAAGGTAATACTGTGTATTTTTCAGAATCGCTTATAATTTTTACTTCTAATTTGGGAATTACAAAAAAAGTAGTAGATTTGTCTGGAAACGAGAGTAGGCAAATGCTTGTGAATATTGACGAAGATTACAAAACTATGGAGCAAAAAGTTATAAATGGGATAACGGCGCATTTTAAGCCAGAAGTTGTCAATAGAATTGGAAATAACATTGTTGTGTTTGATTTTATTAAATAGTACAAGAACACTCGCAACTTTAGTCGTGAGATGAATTGTATGAAAATTTTAGTAAGCATATAGGGAAACTTGTATGTAGACACGGAGCAAAACCGTGCAACAAAGAAACTGAATTGCTGGGAACTCTTAAAGCTAGTATAACCACAACATAATACCTAAGTGAATGGTATAAGTGTGAAGGTGGCGAAAGCAGAAAAAATATACTAGATGGTGCAAGGTTAAATCCTAAACATTATAATAATAGACAATCAGCAGCTAAGCCTGAAAAGGAAAGTTCAACGACTATCCCTCGTGAGGGGAGTACAATACAAGCGATTGGTATTGGAAGTGGTTTCGCCTAAGTCCTTGAAATAGGATATGGATAAGATATAGTCTGTGCTTGTTAGAGATAACAAGAAGTTCAAGGCTAATCTCCTTAATTTATTAAGGAGTACATATGCCATGAGAACTGCATAAGTAGTAGCGCACTTATGTGAACGACGCTTCCCACTGTTGTGGGGTTTTAAAAACTTTAAAAATATTTAAAAAATATTACTTTTTAATAGATAAAATGTAGAATATACGGTATAATATCTCTGATGAAAAGGAGGTGATTATATATGTATTTAACATTAAAACAACAGGTAAAACATCTTAGTAAAAAAGAGTTTAGAAATTTAAAATATTTGTGCCATATAGCTAAGAATTTAAAGAATCAAGCTATATATAATGTTAGACAGTATTATTTTAATAAGAAAAAGTATTTAAGTTATAACGAAAACTATAAAATGCTTAAAAATAGTGAAAATTACAAGAAATTAAATTCTAATATGGCTCAACAAATTCTAAAAGAAGTAGACGGAAGTTTCAAATCATTTTTTGGACTTTTAAAACTTGCTAAAAATGGTCAATATGATAATAAGAAAATAAAATTACCTAAATATCTTGCTAAAGATGGATTTATAACTCTTGTTATAGGTTTTGTTAGATTAAAAGACGATATTCTGATAGTTCCTTATTCAAATTCGTTTAAGAAAACTCATCAGGAAGTTAAAATTAAGCTGCCACCAGTATTAAAAGACAAGAAAATAAAAGAGATTAGAATAATACCAAAACAACATTCTAGGTACTTTGAAATTCAATATACTTATGAGGTAGAAGAAGTTCAAAGGGAATTAAATAAAGAAAATGCACTAGGAATTGATTTAGGTATAAACAATCTTTGTACTTGTGTAACTAATAACGGAGCATCATTCATAATAGATGGTAGAAAATTAAAATCTATTAATCAATACTATAATAAGATAAATGCAAAATTACAAAGTATAAAAGATAAGCAAAAGATTGAGCGAACGACATTAAGACAAAAGAGAATAGCTAGAAAGAGAAATAATCGCATAAATGATTATCTTTCAAAAGCAGCAAAAATAATTATAAATTATTGTCTTAATAATGATATAGGAAAACTAGTTCTAGGATACAATGAAGATTTTCAAAGAAATTCAAATATTGGAAGTATAAATAATCAGAACTTTGCAAATATACCATATGGAAAATTAAGAGATAAATTAATATATCTATGTAAACTATATGGAATAGAATTTAAACTGCAAGAAGAGAGTTATACATCAAAAGCAAGTTTCTTTGATGGAGATGAGATTCCAATATATGATAAAGAAAATCAAAAAGAATATATATTCAGTGGAAAAAGGATAAAAAGAGGACTATATCAAACAAGTAAAGGCTATCAATTAAATGCAGATTGTAATGGAGCATTAAATATATTAAGAAAAAGTAAAGTTGTGGATTTAAATATCCTATACAATAGAGGTGAGCTGAACACACCTAAAAGAATAAGGGTAGTGTAAAGCTATCAAATTTCTTAGAAAATTTTTAAATATTTTTAAAAATTTTAGAACCCTGCGACTTTGGTTGTGGGAGGTTCAGAAGGGAAGAAGTTACAAAACTTATAGTTAAGGCACAAATTAATAAAATAAACAAAAATATTAAAAAATTGAAAAAAATAGAAGTTGTGACGAACGAAGAAATATTGGAATATTATTATAAATTGGCACAGGAGCAAAAAGTAAGGGAAATGGGTGGAAGAGGAATCGGAAACTTGATTGAAGAAAAATATATAAATAAATTGTCTGATTATATGTTTGATTCAAGAAATGAAAAAGGGAAAATTTTAACTTTTATTGAAAATGGAGAAATTGATTTTAGAAGAGAGGGATAGATAGTTATGTATAAATTTTATTCGAGAAACGATATTGGCGCTTATGAAAAAGTTAATGATGATAAATTTATGATTAATGGGAAAATTGTTGAAGATGGAGATTTTAGCGGAGAAGTTAAAAATTATGTAAGTGCGGTTTTGTGTGACGGAGTTGGAGGAGAAGCGCAAGGATATAGAGCGGCACTTAAGACACTTGAAGTCTTTAAAGAAATTCAGTCGGAAAATGTGGATAAAGAAAAAATTAAAGATACGGCAAGAAAAGCAAATTTGGAAGTTTTGAAACTTCAAAGAGAAGAAAATAGGGAAAAAGGGTTAAAAACTACATTAGCGGGAATTTATGCAAATAAAGAAGTATTTATTTATTATAACATTGGAGATAGCAGAGTTTACAGATATAGAAATGGTTATTTACAAAGACTTACAAGAGACGACTCAAAAGTGCAAGAATTTATAGATGACGGAGTTTTGACACCAGAACAAGCGTTTGAATCTCCACTTAAAAATATTATAACTAGATGTATTGGTGGCAAAAATGAATTTGGGATTAATATAAATTCTTCTAAAGTTGGATTGATGGACGGCGATGTGATATTATTGTGCTCGGACGGAATTACAGATGTCATTGACGATAGTTCTTTAAAGGAAATTTTTGATAAGAAAAAAACTGTGGAAGAAACTTTGAAGGAAATACATTTGACAAGTTTGAAAAACAAAAGTATGGATAACATAAGTTTGATTTTGATAAAAAAGGAGAAGGATACGAATGAGTGATAAAAAGAATACTAGAATTCCAACAATGCCACAATCGGAAGACAAAAGAAATCCTACTATGCCACAGGATAGTGGAAGAATGCACACAATTCCTCAGAATGACAGATTTCCTGCGATTTCGCAAGAAGACAAAGTAGAATCTAAAAATTTTAATATAAGAGAAAATTTGAAATATATTTCTGATAACGATCGGCTAATTTTGGAAATTAAACCAGAAGATAGAATGAGTGTTTCTGGGGGAGAATCAATATTATTTAAAAATAGAGTTTTCGACAGAAGGAAGAACGAAGTTGAAGTTGTCATAAAAATTCTTTTGAATATAGATGTTGATTCTGATTCTGAAAAATTGGAAAATCGTAAAAAAATCTTGGATGTAGTTTATCAAAAAAGAGCGGAAGTTGAAGAAAATAATTTGGCACGGGTTATTTCTTACGGAAAAGTTGTGATAGAAGGAAAAGAATATTTTGCAGAAGTTTATAGATATTATTCTGGCGGAGATTTGTCACAAAAATTGCCGATGGACTACGAAAAAATTAAAAATAAAGTTGTGCCGTCGCTGTTAAAAGCTATAAGATATCTTCATAAAAATAATATAATTCACAGGGATATAAAACCTGAAAATATTTATATTCACAACGGAGAATATTATTTGGGAGATTTTGGAATAGCTCGTTTTTCGCAAAGAGATATTGATTATGACGAAAAAAAAGTTGGAACATTGGGATATTGTGCTCCTGAGCTTTTGATAGCAGAAAAAGGAAGAGTTACGAAAGAATCTGATTATTATTCATTGGGACAGACTTTGTATACACTTTTTACAGGAAAAATGATGTATGAGAATATTTTGAAAAATAATAATAAGACATACGAAAATAAAAAAAGTGAAATACTTGATATGATGATGAGAAAAGAGGGAACTTATGGCTTTGCTTATTTTCAGAAATATAAATTATTTGGAGCATTATTAAAGGGTTTGTTAAAATATTCAATTTCAGATAGATTTAACGATACTGATGTTGAAAAATTTATTAATGATGATGAATCTTTGATAAGAAAAGCAAAAATGGAAGAAGAAAATGAAGAATTTTTCAATTCGCCATTAAAAATTTTTGGAAATAATTTTTGGTCAAAAAGTGAAATATTTGAGTTCTTGTTTAAAAATACAAATAAAATAGATGAATTATTAAATAATGAATATTTATCTCGATATTTTGAAAAAAATAATATGTTTTCAGATGAAAATAAAACAGAAATTATTGAGAGAAATTATTTGAGCGGAAATGATTTTGATAAAAAATATCAAATAATGGAACTTTTTAAGTTTTTAAAAGATGAAAACACATTAATTTGGGATGATTTTGAATTAAAAGAACCAAAAGATATTCTTAAAATTTCTTCGAGCGATTTGAAACAATTAATTCAAAGAAAAGTTATTCAAAACTTTTTGAGTGAAAATTTTCAAATAAATAAAGAAATTCTTGATATGTTTGAAGAAATTAAAAATTATAATGACGGTTTGATAAAATGCATATTAAATATTTATTTTAATTCTGGTCAAAATGGTTTTGAATATCAAGGGAAAAATTTGAATAAATTGATTACAGAATGGACGGAAAGTAATTATAGTCAAATGCTAACGGTACCATTATTAGCTTTATTATATTTAGAAGGTTACAAAGAAATTCTTTCAAACGAAATTTATTATAAATTTAAATTTTTAATCGCTCTTGAAGAAAATGCTCATGAGAATTGGGTTAAAGAAAAAATTAGAGAATATTATTTAGATTGGCAAAATGAAAGATACAATAGATTAAAAAATTTTATTAAAGATATTGATAAATACGAAGCAACTGGAAATGAATCGAGAAATATTCTTCAAAATATAAAAAATTGTCAAATTTTTTCGGATAAAATGGATATAAACGAAATAAATAGAAAAATGACTGAATTTGAAAATGAATATAAAAAGTTTGAGATAAAATTTGAAAATAATCTGTATAATGTGGTAATGAAGTCTTATGACGACGATGTTATAATAACACGATATTATGATAAATATTTTAGAGATAATAATTTAAGAAATTATTGTGAAGAATTAAAAAATGAAATTTCTTTAAAACGAACATCGTTGGAAAATATAAGAGTAGATCATATTATAGTCAATTTAAAATTAATTTTTGTATTTGCTTTTGCTTTTTTTATATTGGGATATATTTCAGGTGATCAGTTTAATTTATTTGCAAATATTAAAAATATCGGAGTAAAAGAATTGCTTTTTCAAATAAAATATTTATTTTTTGGATTAGGTGCATATTTTCTGGTTAAGTTTTTGATTTGTATAATTATGTTTATTAGTACGAGAGATTATATTATTTTAAAAATACGGTATAATAATTTTTTCAAAGAAACATTTGGAAGTAATTATGAAAATCGTTTGAATGAAATTTACAATTTGATTTTAAATAAAAATAGTGGAAAATTTACAGAAGATTATTCGCAGAGTTTTGATGAATTGGAAAATTTGGAAAATAAATATGCTAGAAGTGTCGAAAGTTATGAAAAGAATAAAAAAGGTATGAAAGTGATAATTGGTGTATTGCCAATACTGCCTTTATTAGCAATTTTGTTTTTTGGGTATAAAAATTATTTTATAAGTGATGTCTACAAAACAGATATTATTGAAGCAAATAGTTATTTTATATTCAAAGTATTTTGTTATTTTTTATTTTTATCAATAATTTATGTGAATGCAATAGAAAATTATGTAAGCAGAAGTCTAAAAAATTTGGACAAAGTTTTTCTTGGTTTATCAATTGTTACTGTAATAGGATTTTTTATTTATAACAGAACATTAGAGTTTGAACTTAAATTTTGGCTTCCGTGTGGAGTTGCAATAGCACTTTTAGTGATGCTTGTTTTAAAAATAGACGAAGTAACTGAAGTTCCGATTAATAATACAAAAGGTGCATTATTTTATATTGGTTTAATCATAGGAATTTTAGTTCCAATTTATTTTTTAACTTTGCCGATGAAATGGTGGGGATGGCTTTTCTTACTTGCACCAGCAGCGGTGATATTTATAACAGGTTCTGATGGTAGCTATGATAATGCAATTCTAGGGTGGATTACATATAAAATTCCGTTTGCATTTTTAGGATATTCAATTGCATTAATAAATTTAGGGAATCCTTCAAGTGATGTACTTACAAATATTGTCTCTGGAATTTTTGGTTTTTTTCTATTTCTTTTGGGAGATATTTTAGTGGCAATAGCAGTTGTATTTCTTGGTGAATTATAAAATTTAAAAATTTATCTTAATAAAAAAATCCGAAATTATATTCGGATTTTTTATTAATTATAATAGACCTGTTCGATAACTATACAAACTTAGAATTTAATAAAATAAACATCTTGAAGCAAGGGGTCTTGACCCCTTGTATAGATAAAAAAACTTAGGTTATCGAACATATCTAATATATATTTTTTATAAAATTAATAAAATAAAATATATCGATAAAATAGAATAATCACATTTAATTTTTATTCCAAAATAATTTTTCTTTTAATTTATCACTTCCTTTGTTTTTTTCATTTTTTTGTGTTACTGTCTTTTTTTCTTTTATTTTAATTTACTTTACTCTGCTTTGCTCTACTTTCTTTTTTTTCTTTTCTTTTCTTTTACTTTAATTAATTTAATTTAATTTCTTAATTTAAATTAATTATTGTTATTATTATTTTTTTTAAATTTTTATTCTAAAAATTATTTTCTCTAGCTTTTCTTCGTTTCAAGAATTTTGAATTAATGTACTCAGAATATTCGGCAATTTCTCCGATAATTTGATTTTTTTCTTCTTCGGTCATATCTTCGTAATTAATTTGAAAAGAAATTATTTTTTTGTTATTTGAGATTTCCTTTAAGTTTAAAAATTTAACTAGACTGTCATTTTCTGAAGCTGAATCAATTTTGTTGTCACAGTTCAAAAAATTATCGAATTCTTTTAGCACATCTTTGCCAGGTTTTATTTTATCATTTTCCCATTCAAAATATAAATTTATTTTGTTAAAATCTTCATTTGTCAAATTTTTAATTTCAGATTTTAAAATTTCGCTAGATTTTTCCAATTTTTTTATTAGCGATAACACTGGCTTTCTTTCTTTTTCTAAATTGAAATTTTCAATTCGATATTTGTATAATCTGTCACCAAAAGTTAATGAAATATTTGGTGCAATAGATTTTATGTCAGTTTCATAAAAATGTGCACAAAGAATAATAAATTTGTTTGGAATTTTTTCCAAATTATTTTCCCATCTCAAAATATTTATTAATTCAACTTTTTTGTTGAAATCCTCATTATTTTTATTATTTTTTAAAAATTTATAAAAAATTTCGTTGTAAAAATCTTCTCTTGAAAGACCTTTAAATTTTCTTAAATTTTTTAACTTACCTCCTAAAGTGTCATTATAATTTGAATCTTTCCATCCCATCAGATATTGTGGGGAAACTTTATATAACTCAGCTAATTTTTTTAAGTTATTTATTGGAATATTTGTAATTTCAGCAGATTCATAGCGTGAAATTGTCATTTGAGAAAGATCCAATTCATGAGCAACTGTCTTTAAATTAAAAGAATTGTAATTTCTTAATTTTTTTAATCTGATAGCTCTGTCACTCTCTTCTTTTATAACTTTTGAATTTTTTTTCAACATTGTACAACCTCCTTTGTTACAAAGAATTTTAGCGA
Organism: Leptotrichia sp. oral taxon 218; assembly: GCF_018128225.1. NCBI lineage: Bacteria > Fusobacteriati > Fusobacteriota > Fusobacteriia > Fusobacteriales > Leptotrichiaceae > Leptotrichia > Leptotrichia sp. oral taxon 218. The sequence continues at coordinate 308,051 of NZ_CP072377.1, forward strand.
TTATCTATTTTATCTTACTTATGATTATATAACAATTTGTTTAATTTTCAAAACTTTTTTAACTTTTTAAGAAAAAAATTGCAAATAAATTTTATTTTTTAGAAAAAATCCTTGACATTTTTCTAAAATATGGTAAAATATTATCGTAAAAAGTTAAAAAATAACTTTTTAAGATAAAAAAACACAATTATGCGATATACAAAGTTTAAAAAATTTAAATTACAGGAGTGAAAATTATGTCTATCATTGGAGATTTAAATGAAGAAACAGAAACAGAAAAAGAAGCAGAAGAAATAAAAAGAAAAATTGCAGAAATTGAAAGTTTGAATACTACAGAAGAAAATAAAAAAAAGTTAAAAGAGTATGTAATAGGTTACTCTAAAGATAAAAAAACAGATGAGGCGTATTATAAAAGAGTAAAAGACTGTCTTAATTACGCTGAAAAACTTGATTGGAAAAAAAATTTAAAAAAAGAAAAAATAAATATTTCTAAAATACGGGAATTTCTAAATAAAAGTCATTACGGAATGGAAAAAGTGAAAGAAACTATTTTAGAAAATTTGGCATTGCGACATTACATGGGAAAATCTAATAAAAAAATACCGATTATAATCTGTTTAGCTGGTTCTGCTGGAGTCGGGAAAACTTCGATTGTTGAAGCAATTGCCAAAGGTCTGGGGAAAAAATTTGAGAAAGTTTCTTTGAGTGGTATAAGTACAGCATTTGAATTAACAGGTCTTACAAAAAGTTATTCTGGATCAGCTCCTGGAAGAATTATAAAAACTTTGGCTAAGTGTGGTTGTGATGATCCTTTGATTTTGTTAGATGAAATTGATAAAACTAATAAAAAAAATGGAGATGGAGATATTGAAGGAGTTTTGCTTGAAATTTTAGATCCAGATCAAAATAAAAGGTTTAGAGATGAATTTTTAGAACTTGAATATGATTTGTCAAATGTAATGTTTGTTGCGACAGCAAACGATTTAAGTAGAATTTCAGCGCCATTAAAAAGCCGTATGGAAATTATTTGTTTGGAAGATTACAATTTAAATCAAAAAGTTGAAATTGCAAAAAAATATTTAGTTCCTAGTATAAATAAGAATATTGGTTCAAAATTATCTTTTAGCGACGATATTTTGAGATATGTGATACAAAATTATACAAATGAAGCTGGAGTCAGAAAATTAAAGACAATTTTGTTGAAAATTTATGGAAAAATTGCAAAAGATGCGATGGAAAAGAAAAAAATACCAGAAATAACATTAAAAAATATTGACTCATTCATTAGTGCTGATAAAATACCAGAAATTTCTCTAAAATTAGACACAAAAGAAGAAAAAATTGGAAAAGTACTAGGAATGGGTGTAACTCCACTTGGAGGAAAAATTTTACCAATTCAAACGGCTATTATGCCAGGAAATGGAAAAATTATAGTAACAGGAAATCTTTCGGAAGTAATGAAAGAAGGCATAAATGTGGCAGTCACATATTTGCGAACAAAAACTGAAGAGTTTCACTTAAAAAATCCTAATTTTTACAAGGAAAACGACATACATGTCCATTTTAGTGAAAATGCTATTCCAAAAGACGGTCCTTCTGCTGGAATTACCATTGTGACATCAATACTTTCAGCATTAAATAAAGTTAAGATAAAGCAAGATGTAGCTTTTACAGGAGAAATTACAATTCTGGGAGAAGTGTTGCCAGTGGGTGGAGTTGACCAGAAAATTGAAGGTGCATATAAATTGGGAATAAAAAAATTTTTTATTCCAAAAGAAAACGAAAATTATATAAAAAAATTGGATAAAAATATTTTAGACAAAATAAAAATAGAACTTGTAGACGATTATGAACAAATCTATTCAAAACTTTTTATGTCAGAAGAAAATAAAAAAAGAATATTTTAAATAATTTTATAAAAAAAATCAGCTTTGTGCTGGTTTTTTATTTTTTTAAAAGTACTTTGTTAATCAAAGTAAAATTATCTTTAATATATTTGTATATACAATTGATTGTGAAAATATTATATGAGATAATAAATTATAAAAATAAAAACAAAAATTATTTATTTATAATAAATAAAAAAGAAAAAGAAAAAAAGAAAATAAAAAAAATAAAGAAAAGGAGAGTAAAATATGAAAGAATTATCTCATTTAGATGAATTAGAAGCAGAAGCGATATATATCATAAGAGAAGTAGCAGCGGAATGTGAAAATCCAGTTATGCTTTACTCAATTGGAAAAGACAGTTCTGTTATGCTGCATTTGGCGATGAAGGCATTTTATCCAGAAAAACCGCCATTTCCG